>CAYOSM010000020.1:0-18372 GCA_964406645.1 uncultured Bifidobacteriaceae bacterium
CCAGGTCGTAGATGGCGGGGAGGATCTTCTTCCGCGCGAGATCACCCGTGACGCCGAAGAGCACGAGCGCACAGGGTCCGGCGATGCGCGGCAGGCGCTTGTCCCGGGGATCGCGAAGCGGATTGTCGTGGTGCTCGATCACGCGCGGTGTCTCCGATTTCCCGTCGCCGACGCCCTCCGTGGGGAGCATGCCATGTGCTTGATGACCAGGCGCCCGTTCGACGGATCGACAGCCGGCACCGAAGACGAGGGATGAGGAGCGAATCGGGAGAACGGCCTAAAGCTTCCCGGCCGGTCCGCCGATAGCTAGCGCACTACGGTGAGGACCTGGATGGGTCGAATGGTCACCGAATTCCCGTTCTCTTCTTTCTAGGAGCGTTTCACATGATCAAGTCCCGTAAGGGCCAGGAGGGTTTCACCCTCATCGAGCTTCTGGTTGTCGTCCTCATCATCGGTATTCTGGCTGCGATCGCGATTCCGGCGTTCCTTGGTCAGAAGAAGGGTGCTCAGGACAGCAACGCGAAGTCGCTTCTTCGTAACGGTGCCATCGCGATGGAGTCCTACTTCTCCAACAACCAGGACTTCAACTTCGCCGACGATGCGACCGGCGCGACCGCTGCGACCGAGATGGCCAAGATCGAGCCGAACCTTTCGTGGCAGGTGTCCGGTGGTCCCACCGCCGCGAAGAGCGACCAGGTCACGGTGGATGTCAACGCCGACTTTGACGCCTACGCGCTGAACACCGTCAGTCAGTCGGGCACTGCGTTCTCTTGGGTTCGTGACTCTGACGCCAAGACCGCGAAGTGCAAGACCGCGGAGACCGTGCCGGACTCGGGCGACCCCGCTGCGTGCTCCGGAGCTACCTGGTAGTCAGAGCTCGCATCCCCTGCACGTTGTGATCTGGAGGCCCACCAATGGTGGGCCTCCACCCATTTCGGCCTTTGGTCGCTGTGTCTGTCAGCGGTCGTGTCGCCCGCACGCCGCACCATGAGCGGATCCGGCGGGAATGCCGCGTCGGTGTCGCGTCTCTCATAGTTGGTTCAACTGGGGTGGGAAGAAGCGCATGGTGCTGATGCAGGCTTGCTTCTCGTTGCTCTTTGTCGTCGATTGGGCGATGTCGGTATCGATGCCCGCGAGCATGTCTCGATGCCCGCCGCCGGCGTCCCGAATTCGGCCTTCAGATTCGTCGACGAGAGCCACAACCACAGCACAGGTTGATCTCACGGGTCACGGGAACTGGATGCGCTGATAGGAGAACGTCACCGAGACGTCATGACTTGGTGAGCGAGGTCTGATGCATCCCTCATCCTCGCTAAAGGACGACGGCGCATCGGCCGATAGAGGGGACAACGCCGGTGAGGTGGCTCCAAGGCCAAGGAAGGTCACCGGATTCCCGTTCTCTTCTTTTCTAGGAGCGTTTCACATGATCAAGTCCCGTAAGGGCCAGGAGGGTTTCACCCTCATCGAGCTTCTCGTCGTCGTCCTCATCATCGGTATCCTCGCCGCGATCGCGATTCCCGCGTTCCTTGGTCAGAAGAAGGGTGCTCAGGACAGCAACGCGAAGTCGCTTCTTCGTAACGCCGCCATCGCCATGGAGTCCTTCTACTCGGACAACCAGGACTTCGTGGCGAACGCCGCGAGCCTCGACCTCGACATGGACCAGATCGAGCCGAACCTGGACTGGCTCGTGACGGCCCCCACCGGAGGTCCGCTCGCCAAGTCGGACCAGGTCCTCGTCTCCACCAGCTCCTTCCCCACGACTGACCCCGCCAACCGTTACATCCTTCAGACGAACAGCGCGTCGGGCACCATCTTCACCTACACCCGCAACGAGAACGCCAAGGTTGCGAAGTGCAAGACCGCAGCGACCCTCGCGGCTAGCGCCAACGCCGTCGGCTGCACCCCCAACGCCTGGTGATCCACCCGGCATCTTGAGTGACCTTGAAGGGCCCGCTGAGCGGGCCCTTCTGCATTTTGCGTGCGTTCTCTGAGACGAGTGGGGCGCAGGATGGTGCCCACGAGGTTCGGCCTGTCGAATTCCATCGTCGGCGGGCCAAGGAGTCTCATCCCTCCTCGAAGGAGACGGACAACGTCCGATCTGAGGGACAGTCCGCGTCGACTGAAGGAACGACGCACGTATGTCCGGCCCTGCGCACGCGGTGCCGGCTACGGCCGGGGAGACCTGACGCTGATCGAGCTTCCGGTGGTCGCCCTGATCCCCGCGACCGTCGGGAGCCCGCTATTCCCCGGCACGAGGAAGGCCCAGGGGGCGCTTTGTCGTCGGTGGTCCGCAGTGGCGTGATCGCCACGGAGAGTCACCACGTCAAGGCGCAGACCGTCGCCGGCCTGTGCTTGGGGAGGCTGGCCGATCGCAGCAGAACGCTCTCTGGAAGGGTGAGGTGACGGTGCCCGGATCATCCGGGGAGAGACGCACCCCTGTCTGGGCTTGCGCGAGCCCACCGGATGCGGGCCCGAGACGACTTCAGCGCCGCCTCGGCTGTCCACCGAGCCAGCCGCCCGGGCTTGTTAAGTCGGTCGCCCTCCGTGCCGATTCCTCTGGGGAATGAAAACGCAATGCGACATCACCCGGGACCACGCATGAGCAGCGTTCCGACATGGATGTGGGCGACCATCGCCGGCGTCCTCGGACTGGCCTTCGGGTCCTTCTGGACCGTT
This sequence comes from uncultured Bifidobacteriaceae bacterium, assembly GCA_964406645.1. GTDB lineage: Bacteria > Actinomycetota > Thermoleophilia > Miltoncostaeales > Miltoncostaeaceae > CALMEC01. The sequence continues at coordinate 2,677 of CAYOSM010000020.1, forward strand.
CTGACGTACCGCTGGCCCCGAGAGGAGTCGGTGGTCTCACCGCGCTCGCACTGCACGAATTGTGACCACGTCCTCTCGTGGTACGAGAACATCCCCGTGCTGTCGTGGCTGATCCTCGGCCGTCGCTGCTCATCCTGCCGCGAGCCCATCTCGTGGCGCTATCCCGCACTCGAACTCGCGACCGGGCTCCTGGCCGCCGGATCGATTCTGGCGTTCGGCGCGAATGGCAAGGGCATCGCCGTCATGGTGATGACCGTCGCCCTCGTCCCCGTCGTCGTCATCGACATCCAGCACAAGCTGATCCCGGACGTCGTCGTGCTTCCCGCGGCGGCGATCGCGACGGTCGCGATGATCGTCGACGATCCCGAGCGGTGGTGGGTGCCGGTGACCGGCGCCCTCGGCGCCGCTGCGTTCCTCATGCTCCTCCGTCTGGTCAAGCCCGGCGGAATGGGTCTGGGTGACGTGAAGCTCGCGCTTCTCCTCGGTGCCGTCCTCGGTGCCTCCGTGATCCCGGCGATGTTCATCGCCTTCCTCGTCGGTGCCGTCCTCGGTGTGGTCCTCATGGCCCGCCAGGGCGCCGGCGCCCGCAAGAACACCATTCCCTTCGGTCCCTACCTCGCTGTCGGCGCGATGCTCGCGCTCTGGGTCGGGCCAACCCTGATCTCCGTCTACACCGACCGGGCCCTCTAGGCGCCGGTCGTCTCCCAGCCCCGACCCACTGAATGACAAGGATGTGACATGAGCACCGTCGTCGCACTTGACATCGGCTCAAGCGCCCTCGCAGGCGCAGAAGTCAAGGATGGTTTCACGCTCACCAAGGCGCACGTGGAGGACCTCCCGGAGGGTCTCGTCGTGGATGGTGAGGTCGCCGAACCGGTCGATCTCGCGAACCGCATCAAGAGCTTCTGGAAGGCGTCCAAGTTCAACGGCCGGTCGGTGAGACTCGGCGTCGCCAATCAGCGCGTCGTCGTCCGCACCGTCGACCTCCCGATGATCGAGGACACGCGTGAGCTCGAGGAGGCCGTCCTCGTGGAGGCCGCCGAGCAGATCCCGATCCCGCCCGACCAGGCGATCGTCGACTTCCAGCCGATCGGATGGTACGAGGGCGAGGAGGGCCCCCGGCAGCGCATCGTCATCGTGGCCGCGCACCGGGAGATGATCGACACCCTCATGTCGGTGGTCCGTCGCGCCGGACTCAAGGTCGAGAACATCGACCTCGAGGCGTTCGCGCTGATCCGTGCACTGACCCCCCGCGTGCCCGCCGAGGCCGTGGGCGGCGCACAGGTCGTCTGCCACATCGGGGCCGGCGCCACGAACATCGTCGTCACCTCCGACCGGGTCAGCCAGTTCACCCGCCTCGTGGGTCTCGGCGGCGTCGACCTCACCACGGCGGTCGCCGACCAGACCGGCCTCGCCCTCGACGAGGCGGAGGCGCTGAAGGCCGCGTGCGGCCTCCTCGGCGACATCCCCGCCGGATGGGACGAGCAGTCGGTGACGCGCGTGCGTCACGCCCTCGCTCTCGCGGTGCGGCCCCTCGTGCAGGAGATCGGACGGACGATCGACTTCTACCGGATCCAGGAGTTCAGCCAGGAGATCGACGGGCTGATCCTCTCGGGCGGGACGTCCCTCTGCGCCGGCCTCGACCAGTACATCCAGCAGGCGCTCGGAATTCCGGTGACCGTCGGCCGCCCCCTTCAGAACCTGACCAAGACAGCCGATCTGTCACCTGACGTCGCCACTCGGGCGGCGGTGGCAGTCGGACTGGCGCTGGACGCGCCGGAGGAGTCATGAGATCAGTCAACCTCACACCCCCCGACAAGAAGAAACTCGCCGGGGAGAAGAAAAAGGCAGAGGGCGGGCGCAAGCTCGGACCGATGCACATGGCCGGTCTCGGGATCCTCGTCGCCGCCGCGGCCCTGGGCTACTACTCCCACGGCGTCAAGGGGCAGGCGGCCGAGAAGACCCAGCAGGCCGACGCCCTCGAGGCCGAGGTCCAGACGCTCAACACGCAGATCACGGCCCTGCAGAACGCCTCGTCGTCGAGCGCCTCGACTCCGTCCTCGTACGAGACGGATCGTCAGCTCGTCAGCGGACTCGCGGCCGCCCGTGTCAACTGGTCCAACGTGACCACGAATCTGGCGCGCATCGCGCCCGACGGCGTCTGGCTGAAGTCGCTCGATGTCACCACCCCGACCGGCGACCAGGCCGCGGCATCGTCCGGCGGCTCGACCGTCCAGCGCCCCGCCTCCATCACCGTCGAGGGGGAGTCGACATCGCGCACCGCCGCGGCACTCTTCATCTCGCGTCTCAGCGCCATCCCCGGATTCGACCAGCCGCGCCTCAACGGCGGCATCGATCCCCAGTCGGGTGAGGGTGACTCGTCCGGTGATTCCAGCGGTCCCGAGACCTACGCCTTCACGATCGAGATCCCGGTCGACGACCAGATCTTCGGAAGCGTCCGTCCCGTCGTCCCCGGCGGCTCGACCGGCGCCTCATCGTCCACGACGACCCCGGCACAGCCATGAGCAAAATGACCCAGCGTGACAAGATCCTGCTCATCATCGTCGCGGGCATCGCGGCGCTCGGAGGGATCTTCCAGTTCTATCTCTCGCCGGCGAAGGCCGACCGGGAGGAGGCGACCCAGCGGGTCAGCGACCTTGAGGGACAGGTCCAGACCGCACAGACACAGCTCGCCTCGCTGCAGTCCGCGGCGAAGGGCGGAAGCGCATCCTCCGGCAAGCAGCAGATCCGCCTCGTCGACAAGCTCCGCCTCGCCAAGGCGTACCCGTATGACCAGGACGTCCCGGCCACGATCCTCCAGATCGAGCAGCTCGCGAAGGCCGCGAAGGTCGAGCTCGGTCCCGCCACCCCGGACACCGGCACCGACTACGCCGGCGTGACCGGCACGGCGTTCACCGTCGAGGTGACGGGTCGCTTCTTCCAGGTCCAGGACTTCATGCACCGCATGCACAACACGGTGTCCATCTCCCCGTTCGGCAAGCTCTCGATCCGGGGCCGGCTCTTCGCCATCACGGCGGCGAACCTCAGCCCGGTCGAGGCCGACAGCGAGGGCTCGACCACGAGCTCCTCCACCGACATCAAGGCCAACCTGACGGTGGTCGTCTTCTCGAAGGGCAGCGGAAGCAGCGCCGCCGGGACCGCAACCACCGACGTTGCAAACACGACGAGCACCGGAGGTGCCAATTGAGCCGCTCACGGATGATCGGAGCGCTTGCGGTCCTCGCGGCCGCCAGCCTCGCCGCAGGATGCGGCGGAGACACCTCGGGCGGGCACGTCGCACAGCAGGCGGCGCAGACCCAGACCGGGGCGACCACCGACCCGGCGGCGGCCGCTCCGGCAGCCGACGCCACGTCGCAGGCGCTCGGGGCGTTCCCTCCCGCCAACGAGAGGGCCCCCTCGTTCAGAGGCTTCGACCAGTTCGATTCTTCTCGCGCGGGCACCGCCTTCCAGGAGCCGGCCTCCGTCGCCGCCGCCAGGAACAGCTCGGACACGGGAACCGGCACGGCACAGCCGACCGCCGGATCGACCCCCGTGACCGCAGCCCCGGTCCCCGGTGGCACCACGGAGCCGACAACGCAGACGACGCCGACGACCGAGGGCACCACGACGACCGGTTCCGACACGACGAAGACGGCCTCGAGCCGCACCGTCAACCTGGACGTCGACGGGGCCCCCGTCATCGCCAAGGTCGGGACGCAGATCCCCGCGTCGAACCCGCTCTTCGCCGTTCAGTCGGTGACCGCGGACAAGGTGGTCCTCAAGCTGAACAGCGGATCGTTCCCCGGAGGAAGCAGCACGGTCGACATCGCGAAGGGCGCCTCGGTGACCCTGTCGAACCCCGCCTCGGGCAACACCGTCGTCATCAAGGTCGTCACCATCGGAGAGGCGACCGCCACCAAGTAGTCACGGTGGCACAAAGTGGCTGGGAGGCCCGGAGGGGCACCTCGTTCTCGGGGTGCCCCTCCGTCATTTCGGAGCAGACGTCGCGCCGACGGGACTGAGGTGCCAGGCACCCCGATCCCGTTGGCGGAGTCACGCGCAGGAGAAACTCCTGCAAATACGGCTGTCAGTCGTTCGATGAGCGGCGTGAACGGGACTCGGGTGCCTGGCACCTCGGTCCCGTTCACCGGTCGACACGGCCCTCGGAAGGGCACCTCCACGACCCGTCCCTGGCGGCGTCGTGTGTCCCGATCCGATCGCAGGCCCCCGTCCGGAGGACCCCTGTAAACTCACCGCGTGCCCCTGACCTACCGCACGGCAGGGGAGTCCCACGGACCGGCGCTGATCGCCCTCATCGAGGGGCTACCCGCCGGACTCACACTGACTCCCGACGACATCGACGGCGATCTCGCACGCCGCCAGCTCGGCTACGGCCGTGGCGGGCGCATGAAGATCGAGACGGACCGCGTCCAGGTGAAGTCGGGCATCCGGCACGGCCGGACGCTCGGCAGCCCGGTCGCGCTCGAGATCGTCAACCGCGACTTCGCCAACTGGGAAGCCGACCGGATGGCCATCTGGGATCCGGCCGAGGAGGTTCCGCCCATCACGCTGCCGCGCCCGGGTCACGCCGACCTGGCCGGCATGCAGAAGTACGGGACGGACGACCTGAGGAACATCCTCGAGCGCGCCAGCGCCCGCGAGACCGCGGCGCGCGTCGCCGCCGGCGCCGTGGCCAAGGCCCTTCTCCGGCGCTTCGGCATCGAGATCCGCAGTCACGTCATCCGGACGGGTGACGTGACCGTGCCCACCCGCGACGACCTGACGCTGGCCGACTTCGACGGCGTCGACGAGAGCCCGGTTCGCTGTCTCGACCCCGATGCCTCCGCCGAGATGCGCGAGGCGATCAAGCGCGCGGGCCAGAGCCACGACACGCTCGGCGGGGTCTTCGAGGTGTGGGCGTTCGGGCTGATGCCCGGTCTCGGATCGCACGTCAGCGGCGACACCCGCCTGGACGGGCGGCTGGCGCAGGCGGTCATGTCGATCCAGGCCATCAAGGGCGTCGAGATCGGCGCCGGTTTCGAACTGGGACGGCTGCCCGGCAGCAAGGCCCACGACGAGATCTTCTGGAGTGAGGAGCGCGGCTACTACCGCGAGACCAACCGCTCCGGCGGCCTGGAGGGCGGCATGACCCACGGCGAGCCGCTCGTCGTGCGCGCCGTCATGAAGCCGATCTCCACGCTGTCGCGTCCGCTCGCCTCCGTCGACATCGCCACGCACGAGGCGCGCAGCGCCTTCAAGGAACGCTCCGACATCGCCGCCGTCGCGGCGGCGGGCGTGGTGGGCGAGGCCGCGGTGGCCTTCGTGCTCGCCGAGGCGCTCATGGCCAAGTTCGGCGGTGACACCATCGACCAGGTCACGTCGGCGGTCGAGCGCTACCTGGCGGACATCCGGGCGTGAGATGGCTGGCGTTGTCCGGCTACATGGGAGCCGGGAAGTCGGTCGTCGGCAGGCGCGTCGCGGCCCGGCTCGACACGGTGTTCATCGACTCGGACCGCGCCATCGAGGAACGCGCCGGCATGACGATCCCGGAGATCTTCGACAAGCGGGGTGAGCTGTGGTTCCGCCGCACCGAGGAGGACGTCATCCGGGAGATCCTCCAGGGCGATGAGCCCGGGGTGCTGGCGCTCGGCGGAGGGGCCCTTCTCTCCACCCGGACCCAGGGTCTTCTCGCGCGCAGGTCGTGGCTGGTGTGGCTGCGCGTCTCCCCGGAGGTCGCGTGGACACGCGTCGAGGGGTCCGATCGTCCCCTCGCCGTGAACCGTGAGCGGTTCCTTGCCCGCGCGGAGCAGCGCGAGCCGATCTACCGCGAGTCGGCGGACCTCGAGGTCGCCTGTGACGATCCGCCGGACGAGGTCGCCGGCCGCGTCGTGGCCTGGGCCCAGACACGCGCTGCGACCGACCCGGACTGATGCAGACGATCGACGCGCAGATCGGCTCCCGCCGGTTCCCCGTCCTCGTCGGGACGGGTGCGAGCGACGGGGTCGCGGAGGCCTGGCCGTCCGACGCCACCGGCACGGCGCTCGTCGTGGTCGACTCCGGGGTGCGCGACGCCGCACAGCACGTCATCGACGCGCTCGCCGGCCGGGGTCTTCGGATCATCGAGGCCGTCGTCCCCTCGGGCGAGACCTCCAAGGGGTTCACGGTCTACGAGAGCATCCTGCGGCTGGCCGCCGAGGCCGGCGTACGCCGGTCCGACACGGTCGTCGCCATCGGCGGCGGGGTCGTCGGCGATCTCTCCGGATTCGTCGCGGCCAGCTATCAGCGGGGCGTGCGCCTCGTCCACGTGCCGACCACCCTCCTCGCCATGGTCGACTCGTCGATCGGCGGCAAGACCGGCATCAACCTGCCCGAGGCGAAGAACTACGTCGGTGCCATCTGGCAGCCCGCACTCGTCGTCATGGACACGCGGTTCCTCACGACGCTCCCCACCCGCGAGCTCTCGGCGGGATTCGCCGAGGTCATCAAGTACGGGTTCCTGGAGGGCGGCGAACTCGCGGACCGCATCGACGCGTGGCCGGTGCTGCCGGGCGATCCGGACGCGATGACGTCGCTCATCGTCGACTGCGTCTCCCACAAGCTCCGGGTGGTGGCCCAGGACGAGCAGGACTTCGGGATCCGCGCCTCGCTCAACTTCGGGCACACCGTCGGCCACGGGATCGAGGCCGCCGGACGCTACTCCCGGTATCTGCACGGGGAGGCCATCTCCCTCGGCATGCTGGCCGCCCTCCGCCTGTCCGAGGAGATGCTCGGCCTCGACCCCGCGCACCGGGAACGGGCGATCTCGCTCTTCGACCGGCACGGGTTGCCGACCCGTCTCGATCCCGCCGTGGAGACGTCTGAGATCCTTCGTGCGATGGGTCGCGACAAGAAAGCCGATGCCACGGCACTCAACATGGTCCTCATCGGGGCGCCGGGCGACATCCGCCTGAAGCAGAACCCCGATCCGGACAGGGTCGTCGCCGCGATCGAGGAGCTGCGCCCATGAGCGGTCACATCGCCCTTCTGCACGGGCCCAACCTCAACATGCTGGGCCGCCGCGACGCCACCCACTACGGGACCCTCACACTCCCCGAGCTGGAGCGGACGGTCCGCACCTGGGGGACCGAGCGCGGGTTCACCGTCGCGCCGTTCCAGACCAACCACGAGGGCGCGTTCCTCGAGCACGTGCACGGCCTGATCGGGGTGGTGGACGGCGTCATCACCAATCCCGGCGCCTGGACCCACTACCAGTGGTCGATCCGCGACGCGCTCGAGCTGCTGGACGTGCCGATCTGCGAGGTCCACCTGTCCAACGTGGAGGAGCGCGAGCCGCACCGGCGGATCTCCGTCATCCGCGACATCGCCGCCTTCGCCGTGTGGGGCAAGGGCGTCGACGGGTATCGGGACGCACTCGACTTCCTCGCCGGGGAAGGCGCATGAACTACACGGCCCGCATCCGCGCCGTCGTCGCCTCGTTCGCCGACCAGGGGATCGACGCCCTCATCGTCACGAACCTGGTGAACATCCGGTACCTCTGCGGGTTCACCGGGTCGAACGGCGTCGTGGTGGTGGGCGACTCGCGCGCCGTGCTCCTCACCGACTTCCGCTACATCACCATGGCCGGCGAGCAGACCGAGGGCGTCGAGATCGTCCAGGCCGGACGGGACCTCGTGCAGTCCGTGGCCGAGATCGCCGGCGAACTCGCATCGGACGGCCGGGTGGGGTTCGAGGCGAACGACGTCACCGTCGCCCGGCACGCGTCCATCGCGGAGGCCCTGACCGGCTCCTCGCTCGTCCCCACGCGCGGTGTGGTGGAGGCGGTCCGGCTCATCAAGGACGCCGACGAGATCGCCCTCATGACCGAGGCCGCGCGCATCGCCGACCTGGCGTTCGCCGCCTGCGCCGACGGGATCTTCCGCGGACGCACCGAGCGGCAGGTGGCCTGGGAGCTCGAGGGCATCATGCGCGACGGCGGGGCGTCCGGCGCGAGCTTCGACATCATCGTCGCGTCGGGGGAGCGGGGCGCCATGCCGCACGCCGTCCCGGCGGACGTGCCGGTCGCGAACGACACCCTCGTCACCGTCGATCTCGGCGCGGTCTACGAGGGATACGCGTCCGACTGCACCCGCACGTTCGCCACCGGCGAGCCGTCAGCGGAGCTCATCCGGGCGTACGACGTCTGCCTCGAGGCACAGGAACGGGCGCTCGCGGCCGTCGGACCCGGCGTGCGCGGGGGCGACCTCGACGCCATCGCCCGAGGGTGCATCGGCCAGGCGGGGCTCGGGGAGTACTTCGGGCACGGTCTGGGGCACGGCGTGGGCCTCGACATCCATGAGGCGCCCACGGCGCGGCCGGGGAGCACGGACGTGCTCCAGCCCGGAACCACGATCACCGTCGAGCCGGGGATCTACCTCCCGGGCGTCGGCGGGTGCCGCATCGAGGACCTCTGCGTCGTGACCGCCGACGGTTTCGACGTGCTGACGGGCTTCACCAAGGAACGGCTCACGGTAGATTGCTGAGCCACGGACAGGGCGCATTGGAGGCCATGTGATCTCGACGAACGAATTGAAGAACGGCTACGTGATCGACCTCGACGGACAGCTCGTGTCCGTGGTCGAGTTCCAGCACGTCAAGCCGGGCAAGGGCGGGGCGTTCGTACGGACGAAGCTCAAGAACCTCGCGAGCGGCAACGTGGTCGACAAGACGTTCCGCGCGGGTGAGAAACTCACCCGGGTCATCACCCAGTCCAAGAACATGCAGTACCTCTACGAGGACGGCGACGACCTCGTGCTCATGGACAACGAGACCTACGAGCAGATCACGTTCGCGAAGAAGGACGTCGAGAACGTCGACCTGCTCGCGCCCAACACCGAGGTCCAGGTCCTCATCATCCGGGAGGCGCCGTTCCGGGTGGAGCTCCCGATCGCGGTGGAGCTCGCCGTCGCGCAGACCGACCCCGGGGTGAAGGGCGACACGGTCTCCAACGTGACGAAGCCCGCCCAGCTCGAGACCGGGGCGACGGTCAACGTGCCGCTCTTCGTCAACGAGGGCGACCGGCTGCGGATCGACACCCGGACCCGCCAGTACGTGAGTCGCGCGTGAGCACCGTCCGCTACATCGACACCACCCTCCGGGATCTCGCCGCCCATCCGTGGGGCGGCTCGGTGGACACGGAGGAGATCGCGGCCGTCGCGTCCGGCCTCGCCCGTTCGGGCGCCGCCGTCATCGAGGTCCTCGACGCGTTCAGTGCCCGCGGCGCGCTCGAAGGACGCGCCGAGAGCCCGTGGGATCGCCTCCGCGCCACCGTCCGGGCGGCCGGGACGGTTCCCGTCGGCATCGTCATCTCCGCCCAGACGCTCTTCGGCGCCCGTCCGTCCGACGCGGCCACCGCCCGCGCGCTCGTGCTGAACGCCTGTGAGAGCGGCGCCCGCCGCGTCCGCATCGTCGACGCGCTCAACAACGTCGAGACGCTCACCCCGCTCGCCGAGGCGGCCGTCCAGGGCGGGGCGGAGCTCGTGCCCACGCTCATGCTCGGACCCGTGCCCCTCGCGAAGGACGCCCGCTGGATGGACGAGGCCCGCGCCATCGCCGCGCTGCCCGGCGCGTCCTCCGTCTGCCTCGTGGACCGTGCCGGACACCTCCGGCCGGCCGAGCTCGCGGCGCTCATCCCCCAGATCATCGACGCCACGGGCCTGCCCGTCGAGGTCTCGGTCGTCGGTCCCGGTGCGCTGGCGCCCGTCGCCGCCGTCGCCGCGATCGAAGCCGGCGCGTCCGCCGTGCAGGCCGCCGTCGGCGCGGCCGCCCTGGGCGGGGCGCGTCCCACGGTCGAGACGCTCCGTGCCGCCCTTGCCGGCGGTGACCACGCGCTCGACTGCGACCGCGCCGTGATCCTCGAGCTCGGATCCACGATCTGGAGCCTCGTGCCCCCCGATCGCCTCCGCCAGACGCAGGTCGCCACGGCCGGCCCCGTGCTGGGACTCCCGCTCGACCTCGCGGCGGGACTCCACGCGCGTCTCGCGCGCCTCGGCCTCTCGTCGCGTCTTCTCGACGCGGCCGACGAGGTGGTGCGCGTCGCCGCCGAGTGCGGCAACGTGACGCTGGCCTATCCGCTGGGATCGGCCGTCGTGTCCCAGGCCGTCCAGCACGTCATCGACGAGGAGCGCTGGGCGGACATCGAGCCGGTGCTCGTGGACGCCATCAACGGTGAGTTCGGACCGCTCCGCGGACCCGTCGCGGATGCCCCGCGCCGGGCGGCCGAGAGCGCCGGATCGGGGCCGGGATCGGCATCGGAGGAGGACGTCACGGTCGCGGACGCGCCCGCCGGGCTCGCCGACGAGGACAAGCTCCTGTGGGCGATGTTCCCCGAGACCTCCCAGCGGCTCTTCGACCGTCGCCGGTCGCTCGTCGACGACGCCGCCGGCGGCACCGCGGCGCCCACGGTGGACCGCGCGCTCATCGAGTCGCTCGTCGACGTCGTCGAGAACGCCGCGCAGGCCGAGGTCAGCGTCGAGGTCGGGGGCGCGCGCGTCACCGTCCGGCGTGCCGGGGCCGCTCCGGTCGGCGCACGACCCACGGGGGAGGCCGCACCGCCGGCGGCCGAGGACGACTCGCGCGTTCGCGTGGAGAGCCCGATCGTCGGCACGTTCTACTCCGCGCCGTCGCCGGAGGCACCGCCGTTCGTCTCCGTCGGCGACCGCGTGAGCGTCGGCCAGACGCTCTGCATCATCGAGGCGATGAAGATCTTCAACGAGATCGTCGCCGAGGCGGAGGGCGTCATCCGGTCCATCGACGTGCAGAACTCCGAGGGCGTCGAGTTCGGGACGCTCCTCTTCACCATCGAGCCGTGAAGCTCCTCGTCGCCAACAGGGGCGAGATCGCCGTCCGGGTGATCCGGACCGCCCGCGAGATGGGGATCCCCACCGTCGCCGTCTACTCGACGGCCGATGTCGACACGCTCGCCGTCGACCTCGCGGACGAGGCCGTCTGCGTCGGGCCGCCGCCCGCGGGCGAGTCGTATCTCGTCATCCGCAACATCATCGGCGCCGCCCAGATCACGGGGTGCGACGCGGTCCACCCGGGGTACGGCTTCCTGTCCGAGAACCCCGAGTTCGCCCGCGTGTGCGCCGAGAACGGCATCACGTTCGTGGGCCCGTCGCCGGACGTCATGGGCCGCATGGGCGACAAGGTGGACGCCAAGGACGCGGCCAAGGAGGCGGGGCTCCCCGTCCTGCCGGGCTCCGACGGTCCCGTCTCCTCGGCGGAGGAGGCGCGCGCGGCCGCCGACGCCGCCGGGTACCCGGTGCTGCTCAAGGCCGCGGCCGGAGGCGGAGGGCGCGGCATGCGCCGCGTGGAGTCGGCGGACGAGCTGGCGTCGGCGTTCGACGTCGCCCAGCGGGAGGCGCTCGCCGCGTTCTCCGACGGCTCGCTCTACGTGGAGAAGCTCCTGGAGGGTGCGCGCCACGTGGAGGTCCAGATCCTCGCGGACGGCCTCGGCGGCGTCCTCGTCTGCGGTGACCGCGAGTGCTCCATCCAGCGCCGCCACCAGAAGCTCGTGGAGGAGGCTCCCGCGCCGAACCTCCCCGACGCCACGCGGACCGCGATGCACGAGGCCTGCCTGCGGGCCGCCAAGGTCTGGGGCTACAAGAGTGCGGGCACCATGGAGTTCCTCGTCGATTCGACGGGAAACTTCTACTTCCTCGAGCTGAACGCCCGTCTCCAGGTCGAGCACCCGGTCACCGAACTCGTCACCGGACTCGACCTCGTCGCCGAGCAGCTTCGCGTGGCCCAGGGAGAGGTCCTCTCGATGACCGGTGTCGCGCCGTGCAACGGTGCGGCGATCGAGTGCCGAATCAACGCGGAAGACCCGTCGCGTGACTTCATGCCGTCGGCCGGACGCCTCACGACCTTCCGCATCGCGCTCGGTCCGGGCGTGCGGGTGGACACCTACTGCCGCGAGGGCGGCATGGTGCCGCCGTACTACGACTCCCTCGTGGCGAAGCTCTGTGTCTGGGCCCCGGATCGCCCGCGGGCCGTCCGACGGATGTCGCGGGCGCTCGGGGAGACCGAGATCGAGGGCGTCGCCACGACCGTCGGGCTTCTGCGCGACATCGCCGTGGAGCGCGACTTCGGCGCGGGCACCTACACCACGTCCTACCTCCCGGATCACGTCGCCGTGCTCCCGGCCCTCTCGCGCGCCGCCGCGCAGGTCTGATGAGCGCCGGGGAGAGTCGCCGGGACGCCCGGCGTCAGGCCGTCTTCCTCCTGTACCAGGAGGACATCACCGGTCTGTCGCTGTCGGAACTCGTCGAGAATGCCGAACGCGAGCGCGGATTCGGGCTGAACGACTTCACCCAGGAGGTCGTCGACGGCGTGTCGGCCAGCCGCGTGCGCATCGACGAGCTGATCGACCGGGCGGCAGCGGGGTGGAGCGTCGACCGCATGGCGCCCCTCGAGCGGAACATCATGCGGGTCGCCGTCCACGAGATGCTCGGGCGCGACGACATCCCCGACGCCGTCGCCATCGACGAGGCCGTGAACCTGGCCAAGCGGTACTGCCAGACCGACGCGAGCGGATTCGTGAACGGCGTGCTCGGCGCCGTGGTGCGCGGCGAGGAGGCCGCGTCGTGACCACGCCGTCGGAGGGGCACCTGCGCCTGGAGGAAGCCGTCGCGCGGCTGGAGGACCTCATCGTGGAGCTCCGTGACGCGGCGGGAGATCCGGAACGCCTGGACCGGCTCGCGGCGGAGGCGCTCGACCTGTCCTCCCGCGTGGGGGACGAGCTCCCGCGCGTCATCCGTGAGATCGAGGACGCCGCGCAGTCCGGCCCGGTCGTCGCGCAGGACGACGACACGGCGGACGCGACCGAGGGGTGAGTCCTCACGCCGACGGACCGGATCCGGTCCGCGGTTCGTGAGTGCCGCGTCAAGTCTGGTGTCAGGCACTTAACTTGACATCAGGGGTACCACGTCAAGTTAATTGCCTGACACCAGACTTGACGCCGATCGGCCGTCTGAGCCCGTGAGTCATGGGCGCATCACTACAATCGGCCTCCATGCCGCGGACCCGTTTGGACATCGCAGTGGTCGAGAACGGTCTCCTGCCGACGCGCGCCCGTGCCCAGGCGGCGATCCTCGCGGGCATGGTCCGCGTGGACGGGGTGAAGGTCGAGAAGCCCTCCCATCAGGTGGAGGCCGAGGCGGCCATCGAACTCGCCGAGCGGCCCCCGTTCGTCTCGCGGGGCGGTGAGAAGCTCGCCGGCGCCCTCGACGACTTCGGCATCGACGTGACCGATTGCGACGTGCTCGACCTCGGCGCCTCCACCGGGGGTTTCACGGACTGCGTCCTGAAGCGGGGCGCCCGGTCGGTGATCGCCGTGGACGTCGGCTACGGGCAGCTCGACTGGGCGCTTCGGAACGACCCGCGGGTCACGGTGCTGGAGCGCACGAACGCGCGCCATCTGACGCCGGACGACCTGCCCCGGCGCCCCGATCTCGTGGTGTGCGACGTCGCGTTCATCTCGGTGGCGACGATCTGGCCGTCGGTCGTACCGCTCATGGCCGACGCCTTTCGTGCCGTCGTCCTCGTCAAGCCGCAGTTCGAGGTCGGACGGTCGCGCGTGGGGTCGGGCGGCGTCGTCCGCGACCCGGAGGCCCACCGGGATGCCATCATTCAGGTGGCTCGGGCGATCGACCACGGGGCGGCGGTCATCCGGGGCATCGCACCCAGCCATCTTCGGGGACCCAAGGGCAATCGCGAGTTCTTCATCCACGCCGATTCGGGCATGTCCGGATCGGAGGGCGTCGACATCGCGAGCGCCGCCACGACCGCCTGCGAGGTTGAATCGTGAGAGACATCGAAGTCCAGTCCATGTCGGGGCCCGTCAGCAGGGTGCTCCTCCTGACCCATCAGGCCCCCGACGTCACGAGCCACGTCCTTCCGGCCGTGATCTCGCTGCTCGACTCGGCCGAGGTCGAGATCCTCGTACCGGAGCGCGAGGCCCGCAAGCACGAGATCCTGCAGGGATACACACGCATGGCCGGTCTCGACCTCGCGAACGACGGAAGCGACCTCGTGCTCGTACTGGGCGGCGACGGCAGCATCCTCCGTGCCCTCACACGCGAGGCCGGCACGGGTGCCCCGGTCATCGGCATCAACTACGGCCGGGTCGGCTTCCTCGCCTCGATCGAGCCCGCCGACCTCGAGTCCGGGCTCAACCGCGCCCTGGCCGGCGAGTACGTCAGCCTCAGCCTGCCGTCGCTGCGCGCGACGTGGGCGGAGGGCGAGGCGTCGGCGGTCAACGACCTCGCACTCCTGCGCGGATCGGACGCACGCCTGGCCGATCTCACCTTCGCGGTGGACGGCGAGCAGGTCGCCAACGTCCGCTGCGACGGGATGGTCTCGTCCACCCCGGTCGGATCGACGGCCTACAACCTCGCGGTCGGCGGACCCACCGTCTCCTGGGGCGTGCGCTGCTACGTGATCTCGTTCCTGGCGGCGCACCACCTGGACGCCCGTCCGCTGGTCCTGGCCAGCAACGAGACCTTCACGGTCACGAACTCGGGCACCACCGGCAACTGCGACATCCACGCGGACGGAAAGCGCATCGGTGCGCTCGGGCCGGGGCGTTCCATCACGATGGACCTGCTCGGTGATCCCGTCCACCTGGGGATCTTCCCCGAGTCCTCGTTCTACCGGCGCTACCGGGAGAAGTTCGGCCGCCCATGATCCGGCGGCTCGGCATCCGCGGGCTGGTGGTGATCGACGCGGCGGAGATCGAGCCGTCGCCGGGACTGACCGCGATCACGGGAGAGACGGGAGCGGGGAAGACCGTGGTCGCCCAGGCGCTCACGCTCCTCGTGGGCGGCGGCGCCGACGCGCGCGCGGTGCGGCCCGGTGCCCGGCACGCGCTCGTGGAGGCCACGGTCAGCCTGCGGGACGGCTTCTGGGACGACCTGGACGACGATGACCCGGCCCTGGCCGCGCGGGAGCTCATCGATGCCCCGGACGAGGTCGTGGTGGCGCGTCGCGTGCCCGCGGAGGGACGTGCCCGGGCCCTCGTCGACGGTCAGACGACGACACGCGCCGCCGCGGCCTCCATCGCGGGGCGGCTCGTTCGCTTCTCGTCGCAGCACGAGGGGCGTCGCCTGGTGAGCGGGGCGACCCAGCTGGCGGTCCTGGACGCGTTCGCGGGGCCGGAGGCCCAGGCCATGGCGCGGGACCTCGCGGTGCGACGCCGTGAGATCCGCCAGCGTGAGCGTGAGCTGGAGGCCCTCCGCCGGCGTCGTGACGAGGCGGAGCGCGAGCGTGCCGCACTGGAGGAGATGGTCGCGGTCGTCGATGCGGCGGAGCTCTCGGAGGAGGACGAGGCCGCACTGCGCGTGGAGCGTGACCGGCGGCGCCACATCGACCGTCTGCTCTCGGCCGCGCATCAGGCCGCCGAGGCCGTCGCACCCGAGGCCGGTGAGGGCGGTGCACTCGACAGGGTCGGCGGCGCGCGATACGAACTGGACGGCGTGGTCGAAATCGATCCCGCGCTCAGCGGTCCCAACGATCGCCTGCGTGAGGTGGAGGCGCTCCTGCAGGACGTCTCGAGTGAGCTCCGCGGGTATCTCACGTCCCTCGAGGCGGATCCCGCCCGGCTGGACGCCATCGAGGAGCGCCTCGGCACGTACGACCGTCTGTCGCGCCGGTACGGTC
>CAYOSM010000020.1:18472-21641 GCA_964406645.1 uncultured Bifidobacteriaceae bacterium
GACGCCATCGAGGAGCGCCTCGGCACGTACGACCGTCTGTCGCGCCGGTACGGTCCGGGCACGGCCGAGGTTCTGAGCAGGGTCGACGAGGCGCGGGAGGTCCTCTCCGAGATCGCGTCCGGTGAGGACGCCGACCGGGCGCGCATCGACGAGCACGCCGGGCTGGTGCGGCGGGCGGTCGAGATCGCCGGTGAGCTGAACGCGCTGCGGCGTGAGGCCGCGCCGCGGCTGGAGACGGCCGTGGTCCGCGAGCTCGGCGACCTCGCCATGGAGAACGCCCAGGTGCGCATCGAGCTCACGTCCGACGATTCGGCGATCCCGGTGGACCGGGCGCAGATCCTGCTTCGGGCCAATCCCGGGCTTCCGGAAGCGCCGCTCGCCGACGTGGCGTCCGGCGGTGAGCTCTCACGTGTGCTCCTGGCCCTCCATGGGGTGGCCGCCGCCGCGGAGCCCCACGCCACGTGGGTCTTCGACGAGGTGGACGCCGGCGTGGGCGGTGTCACCGCGACGGCCGTCGCCAGCAAGCTGCGGGCACTGGCCGACCAGCGTCAGGTCATCGTGATCACGCACCTCCCGCAGGTGGCCGCCGTCGCCGATCGCCACTACCGCCTGGAGAAGGGGATCGACGAGGAGGGGAGGGCCGCCACCTCGGTCACCGCCCTCGAGGAGGACGATCTCATCGACGAACTCGTCCGGATGCTGGGAAGCGACGTCGGGGACGCGACGGCCCGCGCGCACGCGGAGGAACTCCTGGCGCGCCGCGGTCGTACGAAGGACTGAGCCGCTCGGATCCGCGGGCGTCAAGCCTGGTGTCAGGCACTTAACGTGAACGATCCGGTTCGGGGCACCTGCGAGATTTCCGTCTTTGCAGGGCTTACGTCACCTCGTGCAAGCTTGGTGTCAGGCACTTAACTTGCACGCGTCCGCCAACCGCATGGCGCTCTGAGGTCGCCGATCGTTTCGCGCGTATCCCTTCAGCGGCCGTGCAAGTTAATCGACTGACACCAAGCTTGCACGCGATCAGCGCACAGGGACGTAGCGCGCGACCGCGGAGCGCAGACGGCTCACGTACCCCGCACCGAAGAGGATGACGTGGACGAGCAGCGGGAGGATCTGGTTGAGCGCGACCCGCTCCTCGTGGCCGGGTGCGAGGGGGTAGGTCTCGTCATACGCCTCGAACACCGACGTGGAGAACCCGCCGAAGAGCCGCATCATCGCGAGGTCGATCTCCCGATGGCCGCCGTAGACGGCGGGATCGATGACGACCGGACGCCCGTCCGCGTCGGTCATCGCGTTGCCCGCCCAGAGGTCACCGTGCAGCCGGGCCGGCGGCTCCTGCGGACCCACCAGGTCCTCCAGGCCCTCGGCGAGTCGTTCCAGCGCGGACGCGAGCGTCGCGGAGAGACCGCCCTGATCCACCGCCCGGCGGGTGAGCGGAAGGATGCGGCGTTCACGCAAGAACTCGGCCCATGTCGCGGCGGGTGTGTTGTCCTGGTCGATGGTCGCAAGCTGATTGGGCCGATCGAGGCCGAACGACGGCGCGCCCGCCCGGTGCATGGTCGCGAGCGCACGACCCATCGCGACGTCCGTCGCACGCGTGGTCGGACCGGGTTCGATCCACTCCATGACGAGGAATCCCGGCGGGGTGTCGCGCTCCGCGAGGACCCGGGGGACGCGCGGTCCGCCGTCGACCCGCAGCCACTTCAGCCCGTGGGCCTCGCCGCTGAACATCCCCGGCGTCGACCGGTCGTCGTGCTTCACCACGACGACGCGACCGTCGTCGAGCGTGGCCCGGACGGTCGTCGCGATGCTGCCTCCCGCGATGGGGAACGCGGACGAGATCCGGCCGCCGATCGCGTCCGCGACGGCGGTGGCGACCTCGGGGCTCACGGGGCCTCACCGTCCACGATCCGGCGGAGGAGGCCTTCGCAGGCCGCCGTGGTGAGGTCGATCACCTCCTCGAACCCAGACGGGCCCCCGTAGTAGGGGTCGGGCACGGCCGCGCCCGCGGGGCTGTCCGGGTCGAAGTCCCGCAGCAGGCGGATCCGGCCGCGTGCCGCGTCGTCAGGCGCCATGCGCCGAAGGGCATCGACGTTGTCGTCGTCCATCGCGAGCACCAGGTCGAAGCGCGCGAAGTCACGCGACGTGAACTGCTGCGCGACGTGGTCCATGGGGATCCCGCGGCGTCGGGCCGCCCCGGCCGTCCGGGGATCCGGGCCCTCACCGACGTGCCAGCCCGCGGTTCCGGCGCTCTCGACGGCGATGCGGTCGGAGAGGCCCGCCTCCTCCACCAGGAGGATCATGACGGCGGCGGCCGTGGGCGATCGGCAGATGTTGCCGAGACACACGAATGCGAGGGAGGTCATGACGCGTCGTCGAGGGAGGCGGCCACCAGGGCCAGCGTGACCTCCACGGTTCGTTCGATGCTCTCGACGGCGATGCGCTCCGATCCGGTGTGGACGTCGATCATGTCGTTGCAGAGGTTGATCGACGACAGGCCGTTGGCACGGAAGGCGTTCGTGTCGGCGCCACCGCCCGTGGTGACGTCGGTCGGCTCCAGCCCGCAGGCCCGCAGCGCGCGACGGGCGAGGGCCAGTCCGCGGTCGTTCGCCGGGATGCGGTAGCCGGTGAACTCGCTGACGACGGTCGTCTCGAGGTCGACCTCCGTCTCGGTCGCCGCCCAGGTGAGCGCGTCGAGGATGCCCATGATCTCCCGGGCCAGGACGGTGTCATCAAGGCTCCGTGCCTCCGCGGTGACGTGACAGCGCTCGGCGATCACGTTGGTGGCCGACCCGCCCTCGATCGTCCCGATGTTGGCGGTGGTGCCCTCGTCGATGCGTCCGAGTGACATGCGGGAGATCGCGCGTGCCGCCGCGACGATCGCGCTGCGGCCCTTCTCGGGTTCGATGCCGGCGTGCGCGGTCCGGCCCACGAAGGTGGCGTGGACCTTCCGGAGCGACGGCGCCTGTGTGACGATGCCGCCGATCGGTCCGGTGTGATCGAAGACGAAGACGGTGTCCGCGGCGATCACTGACGGATCGAGGTGCGCGGCCCCGCGGAGCCCGATCTCCTCGCACGGTGTGAAGACGAGTTCGAGCCCGGGGTGGGGGATGCCGTCCTCCACGATCCGCCGGGTGGCCTCCAGGATGGCGGCGACGGCGGCCTTGTC
>CAYOSM010000020.1:21741-26862 GCA_964406645.1 uncultured Bifidobacteriaceae bacterium
GGGCTAGGAGACGCTCGAGACGTGGGCGCCGATGGCGGCCCCCACGAACTCGCGGAAGAGCGGTGCCGGCTTCGACGGACGGCTCTTGAACTCGGGGTGGAACTGTGACGCCATGAACCACCGGTGGGAGGGGAGCTCGATCATCTCGACCAGGCGCGCGTTGGGCGAGTGCCCGCAGACGACGAGGCCGGCGTCCTCCACGCGGCCGCGCAGTGAGGGGTTCACCTCGTAGCGGTGACGGTGGCGTTCGTAGATCGTGTCCTTCTCGCCGTACAGCCGGTGCCCGTGCGTGCCGGGCACCATGGCGACGGGATCCGCTCCCAGGCGCATGGTGCCGCCGAGCTCCTCGATCCCCTCCTGCTCGGGGAGGAGGTCGATGACCGGATACGGCGTCTCGGGGTCGAACTCGCGGCTGTTGGCGCCGGGCATGCCGGCCACGTTGCGCGCGTACTCGATGATCGCGATCTGCATGCCGAGGCAGACGCCGAGGAACGGCACGTCGTTCTCACGGGCGTATCCGACCGCCCGGATCTTGCCCTCGATGCCGCGGCTTCCGAATCCGCCCGGGACCAGGATGCCGTCGACGTTCTCGAGTCGCGTGAGCAGGTCGTCGTCGTCGGAGTCGATCCAGTCGATCTCCAGGTTGACGCTGTGGTGGATGGCCGCGTGGCGCAGGGCCTCCGACACCGACAGGTAGGCGTCGTGGAGCTGGACGTACTTGCCGACGAGGCCGATGCGGACGGTGCCCTCACAGGCGTTGATGTGGTCCGCGTAGGTCTGCCAGTCCGACAGGTCCGGGGGATTCGTCTTCAGCGAGAGGAGCTTGCACACGACGGTGTCGAGGCCCTCCTCCGCCATGCGGAGCGGCACGACGTAGATGTCCGGGGCGTCGGTGGCGGAGATGACGTGCGCGGGCGGGATGCCGCCGTGCAGCGCGATCTTCTCCTTGACGCCGTCGGTGAGCTCGCGGTCCGACCGCAGCACGAGCAGGTCGGGCTCGATGCCGATGCGGCGCAGCTCCTGGACGGAGTGCTGGGTGGTCTTGGTCTTGAGCTCGCCCACGAAGCCGAGGAACGGTACGAGCGTGACGTGGATGAAGACCACGTTGTCGCGGCCGAGCTCGATGCGCAGCTGGCGGATGGACTCGAGGAACGGGAGCGACTCGATGTCGCCGACCGTGCCGCCGATCTCGACGATGACCACGTCGGCGTCGGACGCCGCGCCCGCCTTGCGGATGCGGTCCTTGATGGCGTTCGTGATGTGCGGGATGACCTGGACGGTGGCGCCGAGGTAGTCGCCGCGGCGCTCCTTCTTGATGACCGAGTCATAGATCGCCCCGGTCGTCACGTTGGACGCGCGCGTGAGGTTCTCGTCGATGAAGCGCTCGTAGTGGCCGAGGTCGAGGTCGGTCTCCGCGCCGTCCTCCGTGACGAACACCTCGCCGTGCTGGTACGGGCTCATCGTGCCGGGGTCGACGTTCAGGTACGGATCGCACTTCTGCATCGACACGCGGACGCCGCGCGCCTTGAGGAGCGCTCCGAGCGAGGCGGCGGTGATCCCCTTGCCGAGACCCGACACCACGCCCCCGGTCACGAACACATATCTCACGTCTTGTTCGGGCATGGAGGCTCCTGTCAGCTGGCGAGAACTGCAGCGGCGAGGATAGCGCACGGCCCAGGTCGCACGGTCCGCCCTCGGGGAGCATCGGCCGCACGGTGCGGGCGCGAATCATCCATCGTCGGTCACGCGGCGCAGTCCGGAGGCCCGTGCGACGTAGTACTCGGTGCCGCCGGTCAGCGGGACGTCGCGGCCGTCGATCCGGATGGTGGCGTTCGGCGCCCACGAGATGTTGAGCCAGAGCGGGCCGCGCGACGTGAACGTCTTCGCGGTGCCCTTCCCGACGATGCCGGCGAAGAGGGAGGGCCCCTTCTCCGATCCGCGTCGCACCTCGACGAAGACGTCGGAACGGCCGCCGAGCCTCAGGGTGAAGGTGCCGTCCGCGGCCGCGGTGGACCCGGTCCCGCTCCCGGGTTCTGTGGATGTCGTGGTTGCGTCCTCGCCCGTGGATGACGACGGTGACGTGCCCGCATCCGTCGTGGTTCCGGTATCGGTCGTGGTGACCGTGGGGCCGGTGCCGCCCGCCGTCGGGGCGGGTGACGGTGCGGTCCTTGCGGATGTCGTGGCGGGAGTCGGCGTGACGGTGGTGGCCACGGTCGTGGCCGTCACGCCGTCGGTCCGGGTCGAGGTGTCCGCGTCCGAGGACGGGCCGAGCCCGCCGGTGAAGACGACCAGGCCCACGATGCCGGCGATCGCTCCGGCCCCGAGCCACAGCGCCGTGGAATACGGACGATCGGGAGGGCGCACGACAGGGATCTCGGCGGTGTCCCCGTCGGGATCGGTGTCCTCGTGGAGCAGCCCGTCGTCGGTTGTGACGTCCTCGGCGTCCGGGACGCCGTCCTCGGGGCCGTGCCCATTCTCGCGGTCGTCCGCGCTCATTGGCCGGTCCGCCGCGGGGACGTGACGCCGGTCGCGCCGTCGATCCGGGGCACCCCGAGGCGCTCGCGGTTGACCTCGATGCGCTCGGCCAGATTCGCATCACAGGGGAGGATGACCGTCGCGCCGTCGGCGGCGAGGTGGACCACGTCTCCGTCGGCACCGTGGACCGCCCGCCACGCCACGTGGGCGCACGCCGCCGCGTCGAGGACGGCCGCGTCCTGGATGGCGCCGAAGTCACCCTCGCGTCCGGGCGTCCAGCCGCCGAAGTCGACAGCGTCGGCCAGGAGATCGAACGCGGGGAGCAGTCCGGCGGGCTTGGCCCGCCCCACGCCCTTCGGCCGGTAGGGGACGGGGCGAAGGCCCAGCCACTCGGCGCGGAACGCGGCGAGGTCCACCGTCTCCGCCGGGCGCCGGCGCTCCCACGCGAGCAGGCGGAGCACGAGATCCGGAAAGCTCTCGGCGAGGGTCTGGCCGCGAAGCCCGGGGTGGGCGGCGAGCTGCTCACCGCGCACCCCGCCGTAGAGGGATTCGAGGCGGGGTCGCGAGATGGGGAGCACCGGGGTGTCGAGCCATCCGAGCAGCTCGTCGACGGTGCGCCGTCCGCCCCGGTCAGGTGCGCGGAGGGGGGCATCAACGACGAGGAGCGCCGGCGCGGGGCCGACCTCCGCGGCGATCTCGTCCAGCGTCCGGACCTCCGCCATACCGGCGATCGCGCCGCTCGCGTCGATCTCCACGACCACGCTCGGACGCGGTGTGTCGACGGCGGTCGTCACCGGCATGAGGTGGACGCCGAAGGCCCGGATCCGGTCCGCCGTGTCCGTCATCGACGCGGGATTGTGTCTCGTCCGACCATCGGGGGTACGATATGAGACGTGCTCACCGCAGTTCTCCTGACATTCGTTGCCGTCGCGGGTCCGTGGGTCGTCCATCTGGCGCCTCGGTCACAGCGGCTGATCGCGCTCGTCGGCTTCATCGCGATCCTCCTCATGTGGCTCATCTTCGAGAACTGGTTCGGGAAGTGGTACTTCTGGATCGGGCTTCTCATCGGCGTCGGATCGCTCTTCCTCCTGTCGGGGGGAGACGACCATCGCGACCGGCGTCCGCGTCGACCTCCGAGCGATCTCACCGAGGAAATCTCCGAGTACTAGTGCCCTGATCGGGACGTCTCGTGCCCGTCCGGGTCACTTCGTGGCCGGGATGAGGTAGGTGGTGATCATCGACGTGCGTCGCGCCGTGTCGTCCATCAGCGTGATGCCCTTGCGGATGTCCGCGACGCCCGCCTTCTTCCGGCCGAGCTGGAGGTGCGCGATGCCCGTCGCGATGTGTCCCTCCGCGTAGGCGGGGTCGATCGCGATCGCGAGCTGTCCGGCCGCGAACGCCTCCGCGAACCGGTCGGCGCGAAGGAGTGCGAAGGCCCGGAAGGTCGGGGCGAGGGCATCGGCGGGATCCGAGGCGGACGCGGCCGCGAGGCCCTGCTCACCGAGATCCGGGCGACCGCGTGCGATGAGGGCGATCCCGCGCTGGAAGCGGGCCTCCGACATCTGGGGGTCGGCGGCGATCGCGTAGTTGAACGCGGCCTGGGCACCGAGCGCATCGTTCTTCTGGAGCCGGATGAGTCCGGTGGCGAACCATCCCGGCGCCGTGTGCTGGTCGGTCGTCGAGAGCTGTGCCAGGCGTGCCTCGGCACCGGCCGTGTCACCCGCGGCGAGACGCTCGCGCACGGCGGACACGGCGGTCGCGAGGTTCGGTGGCGTCGCGGGCAGGACCTTGGTCCAGGCCGGCGCGGCCGTCCAGTCCGGAGCCGGGGTGATGCTGAGCCGCGTGCGGACACCCGCGCGATCGACGTCGAGGCCGACGGCCACGCCGGCGTTGAGCGCGCGCTGCGCCCGCAGCCACTGGCCGGGCGAGTCGACCGGCGCCCCGTTCACCGCGCGGATGACGTCGCCGACGGCGAGACCGGATGCCGAGGTCGCGCTGTTCGGCGCGACCGCCGTCACGATCTGGCCGCCCGGTGATGATGCGACCCCGGCGATGGTCGACGGCCAGGCCGTGACCGTGAGCGCCTGCACGATCCCGCGCGCCCGCGTGAAGCGGACGGTGACGGTGCGGCGGAGCACGTTGGAGCGCTTCGTCCCCGCGACCGAATAGGCCTGGAGCGTGTAGCGCCCGGCGGGGATCTGGTAGCCGCTGAGGGTGGTTGCGTTCACCGCGAGCCACACGCGCCCGCGCGCCTGGCCGGGCTTGGACTTCACGGTGTTCACGACCTGCCCGCGCGAGTTCACGAGGCGGACGATGACACGCGACTTCGCGTTCGAGGTCACGTTCACCAGGGCGCGCGCGTGCCCCTGTCGTCCCGTGATCGTGGTCGGCGCGGTGAACGCCGAGACGCGCAGCTGGGCCGCGACGGCGGCGGGTGCGCCGACGGCGGCTCCGGCGGACACGAGGGTGAGCAGTGCGAGAGGACGGATGCGCATCGGATCACCGTAACAATCCGCCGGACCGGAGTCGCGTCAGGAGGGTGCCGGAGGATGCCCTCACGTGCCCGCCATCCGGGCCTTCGCACTCCTTCGCGCCGACCGGCATCGCGGCGTCAAGTGTGCGCCGTCGGGAGGGCCTGCGACGCGC
>CAYOSM010000020.1:26962-32078 GCA_964406645.1 uncultured Bifidobacteriaceae bacterium
CGCCGACCGGCATCGCGGCGTCAAGTGTGCGCCGTCGGGAGGGCCTGCGACGCGCTGGTGTCAGGCACCAGCGCGTCGCATAAAGAGAGGCATCCGCGAAATACCTGCATATGCACACTTTCTCCTGGCGTGTCCGTGGCTCAGCGACGGCCAGGTGTCAGGCACCAGGCCGTCGCACCGATTCCTTCGAGCTGCCTGGTGACGTACGCCGGACGTGCACCCGCACCGCGAGATCCGCTGGATCAACCATCTAGACTCGGTCCTCATGGTCGCCGCCCTCGAACCGCTCGAGCTCCTGGAACGCGCCCGTCATGGTGAGGTCGTCGACGTCGAGGGCGTGCGCGCCTTCGTCGCGGCATGGGCCGACGGTGCCCTGGGCGATCCTCAGATGGCGGCGCTCTGCATGGCGAGCTGCATCAACGGGATGTCCGACGGCGCCGTGCGGGCGTTCACCGACGCGATCGTGGCTTCGGGGGACCGCCTCAACCTCGAGAAGTTCGGTCCGACGGGCGACAAGCAGTCCACGGGCGGCGTCGGGGACGCCGTGACCCTCGTGGCCGCCCCGCTCGCCGCCACCCTCGGCGTGAAGATCGCGAAGCTGAGCGGCCGGGGACTGGGGCACACGGGCGGCACGCTGGACCGGCTGTCGGCGATTCCGGGCATGCGTCTCGACCTCGACGTCGTGGAGTTCGTCCGCCAGGTCAGCACGGTTGGAATCGCGGTCATGGGCGCGAGCAACCGGATCCTTCCGACGGACGGCCGGCTTCACGGGTTGCGCGATCAGACCGGCACGGTGGAGAGCCCCGCGCTGGTCGCGGTCTCCCTGATGAGCCGGAGCATCGCCACCGGCGCGGCAAGCATCGTGCTCGACGTCAAGGTGGGTGCGGGCGGCGTCCTGCCGGACCTGGAGACGGCCCGCGCCGCCGCGGCGCTGATGACCGAGATCGGCCGGGCATGGGGCAGGGACGTCCGGTACGTGCTGTCCGACATGTCGCAGCCTCTGGGGCGGATGGTCGGCAACGCCCTCGAGGTGCGGGGGGCCGCCGAGGTGCTCCGCGGCGGCGGTGCCGACGACCTGGCCGACCTCTCGGTCCGTGCGGCCGCCATGCTCGCCGAGTCCGCCGACGTGCTTCCCGCGGGTGAGGGGATCGCCGCCGCCACCGACGCCCTCGAGAGCGGAGACGCCCTTCGCACCGCGGAGCGGTGGGTCGAGGCCCAGGGCGGCGACCCGGCCGCATGGACCGACGACGACCTCCTTCCGCAGGCACCCCTCCGGATCGCGGTTCCGTCCCCCCGGGGCGGGGAGGTGCAGGGTGTCGCGGCGGTCGCGATCGGTGAGGCGGCGCGGTGGCTCGGAGCGGGACGGCTGCACCCGGCGCAGTTC
The DNA here is from genome assembly GCA_964406645.1 of uncultured Bifidobacteriaceae bacterium. Lineage (GTDB taxonomy): Bacteria > Actinomycetota > Thermoleophilia > Miltoncostaeales > Miltoncostaeaceae > CALMEC01. The sequence continues at coordinate 28,347 of CAYOSM010000020.1, forward strand.
GTGGATCCCGCCGTCGGTATCGAGCTCCACGCCCGGGCGGGCGACTCCGTCGCCGAGGGGGAGACGATCGCCACGCTCCACGTCCGTGACCAGGGACTCGCCGATCACGCCATGGATCTCGTCCGCGGGGCCTACACCATCGGTGACGAGCCCGGTGAGACGCCCCAGCCCGTGATCGCGACGTCGGAGGGGGAATGAGGCCGGCGGCCGATCGCGATCGAGGCCGTCACCTCGTTCATGGCCGGGACGTCCTCACGACGGAGGGGCATGCCCGAGCTTCCTGAGGTCGAGACGATCCGGCGGCAGCTGGTGGAAACGATCGTCGGACGGACGATAACCGGCGTGCGGATCGACGACCCCCTCGTGGTCTCGCCGGCATCGCCGCGCCGCCTCACCGCGCAACTCCGCGGTCGGCGCGTCGAGACCATCACCCGCCGCGGCAAGTACCTCCGCATCGAACTCTCCTCGGGCGACACGCTGGCGGTGCACCTCCGCATGACCGGGCAGCTGCACGTCCACTCCGGTCCCGCTCCCGCTGACCGCCACCGCCGCGTGCGACTGCGCTTCGACGACGGCACGATCATGGACTTCATCGACCTGCGGCGCTTCGGGCGGCTCTGGATCGTTCCGGCGGACCACCCCGACCCGGACGGGTACTGGGACGCCCGGACGGGCGTGGAGCCGCTCTCCGAGGACTTCACCCCTGAACGGCTCGCGGACCGCCTCGCCGGCAGCCGGACATCCATCAAGGCCGCCCTCCTTGATCAGCGACGCGTCGCCGGGATCGGCAACATCTACGCCGACGAGGCGCTCTTCCAGGCGGGAATCCACCCCGAGACCACAGCGGGGGAGCTGTCTTCGGCGGACGTCGCGCGACTCCGGGACGCCGTGGTCGACCGGCTGAACGTCGGCATCATCTCGGGAGGGGCGTCGATCGACCGTTACCGCGACACGCTGGGAAGGACGGGCACCATGCAGGACATGCTGAGGGTCCATCTGCACGAGGGCGATCCCTGCCCGCGATGCGGCGACGTCATCGAGAAGATCCGCGTGGCCCAGCGCGGCACCTACCTCTGTCCGACATGCCAGCCGGCCGTCTGACCGACGTCCCCGGCGTCCTCGTCGGGCACTGGAGCGACCCGTCCGTCCCGACGGGCTGCACCGTGGTCATCCCCCCGGTCGAGATGGTCGGGGCGATCGACGTCGGGGGTGGGGGTGCCAGCACGCGCGAGACCGCGCTCTTCACCCCGGGCTTCAGCGAGCGTGCGGTCTCGGCGCTCGTCTTCTCGGGCGGCTCGGCGTTCGGGCTCGCCACGGCCGACGGGGTCATGCGGTGGTGCGAGGAGAACGGGCGCGGAATCGACACCGGCCCGGCACGTGTCCCGATCGTTCCCGCCGCCGTCATCTACGACCTCGGCATCGGCGGTTCCCGCCGTCCCGGACCGGATGAGGGGTACGCGGCCTGCCTGGCCGCCTCAGCCGAGCCGCACGCGGTCGGAAGCGTGGGTGCCGGCACCGGTGCGACGGTGGGGAAGTGGCATGCCCAGGAAGGCTGGTGCAAGGGCGGCATCGGCGCCGCGAGCGCCACGACCCCGGCCGGATACACGGTGGCGGCACTGGCCGTGGTGAACGCCTTCGGCGACATCCTCGACGAGTCGGGCGAGGTTCTCGCGGGCGTCTGGGTCGACGGGGAGGGTTTTCCCGGTGCGGCCGACCTGGCGCGGCACGAACGGCCGATCCACCCCCGCCTCGTGGAGGGCCGCAACACGACCCTGATCGCGGTCGCAACGGACGCACCCATCGGGGCGGTCGGTGCGGGCCAGGTGGCCCGGATGTGCCGCACCGGCCTCGGGCGCGCGGTGAGCCCCGTCAACACCCCGATCGACGGCGACGTCACCTTCGCCCTCGCCATGCCCGGCTCGGCGAACGCCTTCGTGGTCGGCATGCTCGCCGGTGAGATCGTGGCCACGGCCATCCGCGAGGGCGTGCGCGCGGCGACGTCCCTCGGCGGGGTGCCCACGGCGCAGGAGCGCCGGAGCTCCCTCTCCTGATGCACCCTCCGTGTGCACGGTGTGAGGTCCCCCGGTGATGCTCCACCGCCGTGTGATCCGCGGTATCGGTGCACTCGCTGCGTCCCTGGCGGTGGTCGCGCTCGCCGGGTGTGGTGACGACGACACCCATGTCGGGACGATCGACGGGAAGGTGCGCGAACCGCAGGTCGGCGGTCAGCTGACCTATCTGTCGGCGGACACGATCGACAGTCTGGACCCGGGGCGCACGTACCGGTCCATCGGCTTCATGTCGGCGCTGGCCGTCGGTCGTCCGCTCTACACCGCCCGGCCCTCCGAGGACGGCCACATCGTCCCGGACCTCGCCGACGGAGAGCCCCGCATCTCCGACGACCGCCGCACCGTCACGATCCGGATCGTCGGCGACGCGGAGTTCGGGCCCCCGGTGAACCGGCCCATCCGGTCGGCGGACGTCAAGTACGCCATCGAACGGGCCTTCTCTCGTAACGTCGCCAACCCCTATGCGATCCGCTACCTCTCATCCGTCCAGGGCGCACCCGCGTCCCTGCGCGGTCCGATCCGGGCGATCCCCGGCATCGAGGCGCCCGACGACAGGACCCTCGTCCTCCGGCTCACGCGCCCCGAGGCCAACCTCGTCGTGCAGGCGCTCGCGCTGCCGATCTCCATCCCGGTGCCGCGCGAGTACGCGTCCCGCTTCGATGCGACGGTCCCCTCCACCTACGGCGCTCACGTCGTTGCGAGCGGGCCCTACACCTATGAGCGCTCCGCGGCGGCCCGGCTGCGCCCATCGGGGCCCCTCGTGCTGATCCGAAACCCCAACTGGGCATCGGACACGGGAGACCGGCCGGCGTATCTCGACACCATCACCATCCGCTCCGGCCAGGCGAACCGCGCGCGGTCCATCGCCGAGGCGGTCGACGGTGTCGGTGTCATCCACGGCGGTACCACCCCCGTGCCGGGACCGCTCCTCTCGCGTACCCTCGCCGACCACCCCGACCAGGTGTCGTTCGCGTCCGACGCGAGCACGCGCTCCATCGCGTTCACCACCTCGCGGGGCCCGTTCCGGAACGCGAACCTCCGCCGCGCCGTGGCCGCCGCGCTCAACCGTACGGAGCTGCGGCGTGTCGTCGGCGGGGAGGAGATCGGCGCCATCGCCGGCGGATGGATCCCTCCGGGCATCCCCGGATACACGGAGGCGGGAGGGGACGACCAGAATGCGGATCTCGACTATCTGGCGAGCGAGGGCGGCGATCTCACCGTCGCCCGCAAGTACATGGACCTCGCCGCGCGTGACGGGCTCCCGATCCGCGCCGGGACCTGGATGGGCGACGACCCCATCGTCCTCGTCACGTCGGAGACCGACACGGACCGTCCGGTGGCCACGGCCCTCCGGCAACAGCTGGAGTCGCTCGGGTTCACGGTCACGGTCCGGGCGGTGAGCCCCGCCGAGAACCTGGCGCATCAGTGCGGTGCGTCGGCCGCCGCCGTCGCGGTGTGCCCCATGACCTGGACGCCGGATCTCCTCGATCCTCAGGCGGTCCTCGATCCCCAGTTCAACGGCGCGGCGATCCGGACCACGTCCGGGACGAACTGGTCGAGGTTCGACGACCCCGGTGTGAACGCCGCGCTCGACGCCGCCGCCCTGGAGAAGATGGGGTCGGGACGCCAGTCGGCCTACGCCGCGGTGAATGCGGCGGTCGCC
>CAYOSM010000021.1:0-9117 GCA_964406645.1 uncultured Bifidobacteriaceae bacterium
TACGGGGAGCTCGTCCACCGGGCCGGGATCATGTGCGCGCCGACGGAGGTCGGCGGTACGCACCCCGTCATCACGGAGGCACTCGCCGCCGGCGCGTGCCTGATCGTGAGCGACCACGGCCCCAACCTGGAGGTGGTGGGTGACGCGGCCGCCACGTTCCCGCTGGCCGCGGGGGCCGAGGGTCTCGCGGCGACGCTCACGCGGCTCCTCGGCGACGCGGAGGAGCGCACCGCCCTCGGCGAACGCGCTGCTGTGCGGGCGGCGGAGCGCTTCAGCTGGGACGCGTGCGCGGACCGCTATCTCGAACTCTGCGAGCGTGTCCGCCGTGGCTGACCGTCCTCCCGAGATCGCCGTCGTCATCGTCTCGTACGCGTGCCGCGACGAGCTCGCCGACCTGCTCTCCGACCTCGACGACATCCGCGCCGAGGAGCCGATCGAGGTCCACGTGGTGGACAACGCGTCGACGGACGGCACGCCGGCGATGGTCGCCGAACGGTTCCCCTGGGTCGTGCTCGACGCATCCGACGAGAACCTCGGTTTCGGACGCGCCAACAACCGGGCCTTCGCGCGCACCGACGCCCCGTTCGTGCTCGTCATCAACCCGGACACCCGCCTCTCCGCCGCGTCGCTGCGTGCGATGCGCGAGGCGATGACGCGGGACCCGACCATCGGCATCCTGTCCCCGCGCGTCGTCGACGCCGATGGCCGCGACGACCCCAACACCCGGCGCGGCTTCCCCACCCTGTGGGGCACCTTCTGCGCCGTGACCGGCCTCGCCGGCGTACTGCGGGATCGCGCGTCCCGGCGCTATACCATGGGATGGATCGCCCCGGACGAGGCGGCCGACGTCGAGGCGGTGAGCGGCGCGGTGATGCTCTGCCGCCGCGAGGTCCTGGACGCCACGGGCGGCTTCGACGAGCGCTTCTTCATGTACGGCGAGGACATCGACATCTGCCTGCGCGCCCGGGCGTTCGGGTGGCGCGTCCACTACTGGCCGGGGACGACGGTGCTGCACCTCGGTGGACGCAGCGGGATGAGTCCGCGCGCGAGGCGTGCCTGGGCGACGTCCATCGGCGAGCTCCACCGCATCCACCGTCCGGGCTGGCGGGGACGCCTCTCGGGAGCGGTCAGCGACCTGGCCGGACGGGTCCTCTCCGCGCCCGCCCTGGTGAGCGCCTTCCGATCGCGATCACGGCGCGACGGATCATCCGACGCCGGACCCGACGCGTGACGTGGACGGTCGGACGACCCGGGAGCACCGCTGAACGCTCCGGCTATGCGGCTGGCCGGCCGAACACGCAGACCGACTGACCAAGCGTGCCCAGGCCGTCCTGGACGCGGCCGTCCTCCATCCGGACCGGCCCGTCGAGCGGGATGTGCGGAACGTCTCCGTCCTCGACGGCCAGGATGTCCAGGCCACAGCGCGGGGCCCATGCCTCGATCGCGTCCCTGCTCAGGAACTGATTGAGAACACGGTCCGGCCGGTCGTCCCCGAGGACCTGTTCGAACACGGCCCAATGTGACGGGATGCGGAACTCCAGGAACGAGACGACGATCCGGCCGCCCGGCCGGACGACACGAGCCGCCTCCGTCAGGTATCTGAACGACTCGTCGTGGAGCAGATGCGTGAACACCGAGAAGAAGCAGACCATGTCGGCCGTGCCATCCGGTTCGGGAATGGTCAGACCCGGAGCCTCGTAGAACGTCCAGTCATCGCGCGCACAGAGGCCGCGGGCATGGTCGAGGAGATCGGGGACGACGTCCATCCCGATGTAGCCACCGCTCAAGTACCCGCGGAGCTGGACGGCCAGCCGCCCGCTTCCGCACCCGACATCGATGAGCGTGTCGTCGGGCATCAGGCCATGGTGGCGCAGGAGTGCGGCCTCCAGCCGCCCCATGGCGTCGAACTCACCGCCGACGGCCTGGCTCATCGCCTCGTCCGTCCCGAGAGCACGCATGTACTCGGAGGTCTGCCGGCGATAGGACCGCCTGAAATGGGGAAGCTTCATGGAACCGCCTGGACGTTGTGGCGCCGCGGCGGACACTAGACGGGTGATTCCATGGGGTCGTGAATGTGGGGTATGCGGAACACGAAAACCCGTACGCGCCACGAGATCGTGGCCTCACCATCCCGTCCATGAACCCCGGTACATCGCGGTCAGTGGCCGGATGCCCCGTCACCGACCACCGATGCTCACCCCGGGTCGGTCGTACCGGCGAGGGGCGGCACCCTGGGCGGGAAGGCGAGGCTGAAGTCCTCCCTGTCGAGCGTCAGGTTGGGGTTGTACCCGGGGTCCTGACGCCGCGCGGGCTGCCACCGCCAGATGAGGTAGTCGCGCTCGCGGTCATGACGGGCGCGATTCCCCCTGGCCCGGTCGCTGCCCCGCGACTTCGACTCGTGGTGGATCAGATGCGCGTGCGGGGTCACGATGTGCCGCAGACCCGAATCGGTGAGGCGTAGGCACAGGTCGACGTCGTTGTAGGCGACCGCCAGATGACGCTCGTTCAGACCACCGTGTGCGAGAAAGACCTCGCGGCGGATCATGAGGCACGCGGCCGTGTTGCCGCCGACCTCGTGCACGACCTGCAGGCGGCCGAAGTACCCGATCGATGCGGGATCGAAGTTCCTGTGGGCGTGCCCGGCAGTGCCGCCGACGCCCATGATGAGCCCCGCGTGCTGGACGGTGCCGTCGGGATACGACAGACGAGCGCCGACCGTCCCGACGCCGGGACGCGCGCACCACATCAGCATCTCCTCGAGCCAGGCGGGGCTCACGACCTCCGTGTCGTTGTTGAGCAGCACCAGGTACTCACCCGTCGCCTCCCGCGCGGCGAGGTTGTTGATGGCCGAGTAGTTGAAGGGCGCGTCGTGTCGGATGACGCGCGTGTCCGGCTCCCAGGCGAGACGGCGCAGATACGCACGCGCATCCGGATCGTCGGACCCGTTGTCGACGATGACGAGCTCGTAGCGATCGTAGGTCGAGAGACTCCGGATGCTGTCGACGCAACGGCGCAGGATGTCCAGGCCATTTCTTGTCGGAATGACGATTGAGACGAGGGGACGCGGATCGGGAAGCGACAGCCGCACGCGATAGGTGGCCGGCGCCGTGCCGTGCTCGACGACCGCTCCCGGATCGAAGGAACGGACGTGCTCCTCGACCGCGGTCCGGCCGGCCTCCACGGCGTAGGGCTTCTCGTCGAGGTCGAGCGCCACCGACCCCGGGATCACGCGCCAGTGGTAGAGGACCCTCGGCACGTGCCCGATCTCATCGGGACGGAGCACCGCCGCGCACCGGAGCATGAGGTCGTGGTCCTGACTGCCCTCGAACCCCTCCCGCATGAGGCCGACCTCGCCGATGAGGTCGCGCCGCAGCACGCAGAGGTGGGTGATGTAGTTCTGGCCGAGGAGCTGCTCGTGGTTGAAACCGGGTTTGAAATGCGGCCGGAAGCGCTGACCGTCCGGGCTGATGCGATCCTCGTCGCTGTAGACGAGACGGTGACCGGGATTCGCCGCGAGGTGCTCCGCCATGGCGTAGAGGGCATGCGGCCGGAGCTCGTCGTCGTGGTCGAGCAGGGCGATGTACGGCTTCGTCGAGATCCCGTAGGCCGAGTTCGTCGCCACACTGATGTGCCCGTTCCGATCCCGGTGAACGATCCGGATGCGGTCGTCGACGGCCGCGTACTCGTCGAGGACGACGCGCACGTGGGGTGCGGCGGACGCATCGTCGGCGATGCACAGCTCCCAGCGGCTGTACGCCTGATCGATGACCGACTCGATCGCCCGCCTGAGATAGGGCTCGGGGGTGTCGTACACCGGCATGAGGACCGAGAACTCCGGGCCGTCGGGCAGGCCGGCGGCGAGTCGATCCAGCCGTCGCCGCATGTCGGCGTCGATGGTGTCGAACTGCGCATGCCAGATGGCGTAGTCGACGTTCTGCGCCGGGTCGACGACGGCCGTGGCACGTCCCGCCGCGCCCGAGCCCGCGCGGCGCCGGCGGATGAACTCGCCCACGGCCCGGATCGGAGCGGTCAGGCGCCACGAGTCGGAGGTGACGATCGCCTCGAGGTCACGGCAGGCCTCCTCCGCGTGGCGCTGCGAGGCGGCCGCATCGTCCTCGGCGCGGCGGAGGGAGTCGACGGTCCGTGCGTTGAGACGGTCGAGCTCGTCGATCAGACGCGCGTGAAGCTCGTCATGTCCGATGTCGCCGGGGAGGCCGGTGAGTCGCTCGGCGACGCGGGTGGCGCGCTCCCAGGCGGTGGGCTCCAGGGCGCGACGCAGCGGATCGTCCGCATCGACGGCGTGCACGGCGACCGCACCCTCACCGTCGCCCGGAAGGGCGGCGGCCGACGCGATGCCGGCGAGGCCCTCCGGACCCGCCGCGATCAGGAGCCGTGCAGCCGAACCCGGACGCCACGGCCCGGCGTCGACGCCCACGATGACGAGGTCGGCGTCGTGCGTGTCGGCGGAGATCTCCACCCCAGCCGCCGCGACGACCCGGACCAGTGCATCCGGGGCGGTGCCCTGCACCGCAGCGGACCGCACGCCGGCCAGATCGATCAGTGCCGCGACGAGGACCTCCCGCGCCGCGGCGTCACCGAATCCCGCACCACCCAGCCGCATGCGCGCGGCGATCAGCCGACTCGTGTCCACCCGCAGGCAATCCCCCGTGATCGTGATGCGACCTCGCGCTCCTGCGGCGAGCCTAGCGGAGGCCGCCGCCTCATCCGGGCGCTCCTGCCCACACGTGGATGAGGCCCCGCGCCGTCCGCTCCCAGGAGAAGTCGGTGGCCCGTCGGCGGCCCGCCGCCGCCATGGTGCGTGCCAGTTCCTCGTCGCCCACGACGGCGTCGATGGCCGCCGCCCAGGCGGCGGGCACGTCGGGTGACAGGATCGTCGCCGCATCGGCCGCGACCTCGCGGAGCGCGGGGATGTCGGAGGCGATGACCGGAGTGCCCGATCTCATCGCCTCGAGAACCGGCAGACCGAACCCCTCGCGACGCGAGGTGACGAGAACCGCCGCCGCATTGCGGCGGAGCGCCGCGAGACGGCCGTCGTCCACGTATCCGGGGAAGGAGACGCGATCGGCCACGCCACGGGCGACGGCCCGCTCCCGGAGGGCCCGGGTCAGCCCCGGGTCCGAGACGCCGACCATCACGAGATCCACGCCGCTCCGGGTGGCCGCGAGGGCGTCGATCGCGAGGCCCGGATTCTTGTGCGGCTCGAAGCTGTTGGCGTAGAGGACGTAGGGAGCACCAGGGGTGTTCCCGGACGGCTCCGCCTCGGGCGGGATGCCGAGCGGGACCACGGTGATCCGCGCGGGCGGGACACCCAGGGTCGCGATCGCGTCGTCGGCCGTCGCCCGGGAGATCGCGACCACGTGCGCGACGGTCCGGAGCCGCCTCAGGTTGGCGCGCACGAGGGCGGTGTGCCGCGGACGGGGGCCCGGGTCGTGGAGCGGGACGAGGTCGTAGCAGGTGGCCACCGTGGGGACGCGCCGTCCATTCGGGATGAGCTCGTGCTGGGTGGCGTGGAAGAGCCCAGGTGAGCGCCGCCGGACGGCCCGCTCGATCGTGAGACGCGGCCAGAGATCCGGGAGGCGTTCGATGGTCCAGTTCCGCCACGGGACACGGACACAGCGGAATCCGTGGACCGGGTCCTGGCGGTCGGTGATCAGGAGGGTGGGTCGCTCCGCGGTGGCGAGGACCTCCGCCAGGCCGGCGATCGTCCCCCTGACGGCGGCGCCGATCCCCCGGGCGGCGTGGCCGCGGGCAAGCGGCGTGGCGTCGAACAGGACGTCGGACGGCGCCGTCACGAGGGGTTCCAGTGCGCATCGGGTGACGCCAGCACGTCGCGCCAGCGGGCCCGGACGACGAGCCAGTCACCGACGGTCTGGGGATCGACACCGCGGCCGCGGCTCTTGGATTCGTGGTGCACGAGGCGCGTCTCGGATGCGAGGTGCACGCGGTATCCCGCGGACCACGCGCGCAGGCACAGGTCGAGGTCGTTGTAGTCGTGCGCGAGCAGCGGGTCGAAGCCGCCCAGTCGCATGAGGGTCGCGCGCCGGATCGCCAGGCAGGCCGCCGTGACCGCCGTACGATCGCCGGACCGGATCCAGGGGGCGACGTCCGAGCTGCCCGGATCGCGGCCGGCGAGCGGATGAACCGGAACCCCGTCCACGATGGCCATGCCCGCGTGTTGCAGGGTGCCGTCGGGGTACGTGAGCAGCGCACCGGCGACCCCCACCCCGGGGTCGCGCAGGGCGTCGACGAGCGGATCGAGCCACCGGTCGTCGACCAGCTCGACGTCGTTGTTCAGCATCACCACCACGTCGCCCCGGGCGGCGTGGGCGCCACGATTGCAGAGCCGCGGGAAGTTGAACGGGACGGCGAGTCGCTCGACGCGCGCGTCCACCGTCGCGAGGAGTCGCCCCGCCTGCGGATCGGTCGTGCCGTTGTCCACGAGGACCAGCTCCCGATCCGGCCAGCGCGTGGCCTGCACCCCGGCGACGATCTGATCGAGGAGATCCGGCGCGTCGCGCGTCGGGACCACGATGCTGACCGACGGCGCGGCGGGGAGCGGGAGGTCCCGCGTCTCGGGATCCACTGCGAGCACGCCGGCACCCGCCGGAAGGCCGTCGCTCCGATCGGGGACGCCGCCCCGCAGACGCCGGAGTCGTCCGAGCGCCTTCGCGACCGGCGATGACGCGCGGGCCGCGAGATGGTCCGCGATCTCGTCCTCACGCAGCTCCGCGACACGACAACGCTGCGCCACGAGATCGTCGGAGAGCGTCGTGCCGAGATCCAGCCGCCACATGAGGCGCTCGCGATCCGGGCACCCGAGCCCGTCCACCACGATCGTGGGTACCTCCGCGGTCGCGCTGAGCGCCCCTCCCCTCCGCGCGACCGTCAGCTCGGTGCGCCCGGCGCCCGCGGACTCACCCGGCATGACGACGATCGCGTCGTCGCCGGCCAGCTCATGCACGAGGGCCGCGACGCCGGCATCGGAGGCCACGATCACGGACATCTCCCCCCTCGTGTTCATGGGCGCGCGCTCACGGCAGCAGGCTAGCCAACCGAGGAGGTCCGGAGCACCGGGAGGGGTCGTCGCCGGAGGGGTGCCCGCTAGGATCCGGCGAATGCGCGCAACGACAAACGCGAGTTGGGAGCTCTTCTCGAATCTCGCCCGGCGAGAGGTGCGGAGTCGCTACAAGGGGTCCGTCTTCGGGCTGGCGTGGACGCTGATCGTCCCCCTCGTGATGATGCTGACGTACACCTTCGTGTTCACCGTGCTGATGCCGATGAACGACGGCCTGCCGAACTTCTGGCTGTACCTGCTCGCGGGTCTCGCCTTCTGGTCGTTGTTCGGCCTCTGCTTCATCGCCGGCGCCACCAGCCTCGTCGCCAACAAGAACCTCGTGACGAAGGTCCGGTTCCGCCGCGAGGTGCTCCCCCTGTCGTCGCTGTCGTCCGGCGTCGTCACCCTCCTCGTGATGGTGGCGATCATGATCCCCGCGTCCATCGTGACCACCGACAACCACGGGATCATGCTGCTCGTCCTCCCGCTCATCCTCGCGTGCGTCGTCCTGCTCTGCGCCGGATGCGCCCTCGCGATGGCCGTGCTGAACGTGTACTTCCGGGATCTGGAGCACATCATCTCGGCACTGCTCATCCCGTGGTTCTTCCTCACCCCGATCATCTACTCGTTCGCGAGCGAGCGGATGACCGGTCACACGAACGTCGTGTGGGTCCTGACCTGGCTCAATCCCGCCACCCCCTATGTGATCGCGATGCAGGACGTCATCTACCACGGACGCCTCCCGTCACTGGCGACGTCCCTTTACGTCGTGTGCTTCAGCGCCGTCGCGATCGTGTCCGGCCTCGCCATCTTCCGCCGGCTGCAGCGCGACCTGGCGGTGGAGCTGTGAGCGACCTGCCCGTCGGGGCCATCCGGCTGCGGGACGTCTCGCGGTCCTACAAGCTCGTCCTGGAGCGCAACCACACGCTCAAGGAGACCATGCTGCGCCGCCGGCGCGTCCAGGCGAACGTGGTCCCCGCCCTCAAGAACGTCGACCTGGACATCGCACCCGGCACCTCGCTCGGGGTCATCGGGAAGAACGGCGCCGGGAAGAGCACGCTCCTCAAACTGATCGCGGAGATCCTTCCGCCGGACGGCGGCACCGTCGAGAGCGGCGGACGCGTCGTCTCCCTCCTGGAGCTCGGCGCCGGCTTCCACCCCGACTTCTCAGGCCGTGAGAACGTCGTCCTCAACGCCTCGATCTACGGGATCCGCCGCAAGGAGATCGAGGCGCGGATGGAGGACATCATCGAGTTCGCGGAGCTCCGCGACTTCATCGACGCTCCGGTGCGCACCTATTCGAGCGGCATGTACGCCCGCCTCGGCTTCGCGGTCGCCTCGCACCTCGACCCGGACATCCTCCTGCTCGACGAGGTCATGGCCGTCGGCGACGCCGCCTTCCAGAACAAGTGCATGTCGCGCATCGCCGAGTTCCGCCGCGAGGGGGTCACGATCGTCTTCGTGTCCCACTCGTCGGCCGCCGTCGAGCTGGCGTGCGACCGCGCCATCTGGCTGTCGGGTGGGCACATCGCCGCCGACGGCGACGTGCCCTCCGTGCTCAACGAGTACCACCGGAAGATGGTGAGCGACTCGAAGGAGGGGGAGGCCGTCGTCGAGGCGACCGAATGGCACCTCGCGCACGTCACCCGGGTGCGCTGCCTGGCCGAGGGGCATGTCAGCGATCGCTTCATCTGCCGCGAGCCCTTCGAGCTCGACATCGATTTCGACGTCGTCCAGGAGACCTCGGTCGTGGTCGGCTTCCTCATCACGACCGTCGACGGTACCCAGGTGGCGGGGGCCGACAGCCGCGCCGATCTGACCGCGGGCTCGATGCCGGTCGGCACCTACAGCACCCGCGTCCGGATCCCCCGGCTCCCGCTCCTCGACGGTCGCTTCTCGGTCGACATCGAACTCGCGACGGTCGCGGGCGACCGGCTCCACCACCTGGAGCGCGCCGTCGAGTTCACGGTGTTCCCGGACGACCGCGGAATCGGCCCCGTCGCGCTGGACACCGAGTGGTCCACCCAGGAAGCCGCGCGGAC
>CAYOSM010000021.1:9217-28086 GCA_964406645.1 uncultured Bifidobacteriaceae bacterium
CTGAGCTTCGGCGCACCCCAGACGATCCGAAGCGACGAGTTCGTCACCGACACCCCGCTGATCCTCGGGAACATCGCGACGGGCGGGACGACCGTCACGAGCCCGCTGATGGAGCCCCCGCTTCTCACGCAGCAGCTCCCCGGTGGACCCGCCACCACCGTCACTTTCTTCGACGCGCTCCTCTTCCGCCTGCCCGCCGCGATCCCCGACGGGATGCTGTTCGCCGCGCGGTGGTGGCTGAGCCCGCTTCTCCTCCTGATCTTCGCGCCGCTGTGGTTCCGGGAGGTCACGGGACGCGCCCGCTTCGGCGCGCTCTGCGCGCTCCTCGTCTTCTTCGCGCCGTCGAACCAATGGTGGTCGTACCGGCCCGCCATCATCCTCGGCTTCCTCTTCGCCGCCTGCTACCTGGCCTTTCCGGCCTACCGCGCATTCGCCGCACGACGATGGCTCGCGGGCACGGCGCTGGCGGCCCTGTGCGCGATTCTCCTCGCCCGCTATCCGACCAACTACCAGCCCTTCGCGATCGTGCTCGGACTGCCGGTCCTCACGGTGACCGCGGTGCGGCTCCTCCGTGTGCGACCGATGGCGCGGGTGCCCCTGGCCCTGACGTTCGGCGTGATCGGACTCGTGTGGGGCGTCGTCTTCGCCGGTCTCCTGCATGAGAACTGGTCGTCCATCCAGGCCGTGGCGAACACCGTGTATCCCGGATCCCGCCGGAGCAGCGGCACGCCCCAGGCGGCCTGGTCCTTCTTCTCCGGCCCGGTCCTCGGTCCGCTCACCACATCCGATCCCGTGGTGGGCTCCAACGCGTCGGAGATCTCGACCGGCTTCACCTTCGCCGCCGTCTGGGCCGCGATCCTCCTGGTGTTCTCGCGCTCGCTGCGCGAGCGCGCCGACCGGTGGGTGATCGGCACGGCGATGGGCTTCACCCTCCTGTGGCTGAGCTGGATGACGTTCGACTGGGGCGACATGGGGCTTCGCGTGCCGATCATGAATCTCGTCCAGCCGGGCCGCGCGGGCATGGCGACCGTCGGGATCCTCGCCTCGATCACGCTGTGCCTCGTGCTCTCCTACTGGAGGCCGACGGGCTCCGCTCGGATGATCGCCGCCGGATCGGCGCTGGCGTGCGGGGCGCTCACGCTGTGGGGCGGCCGCTCCCTCCAGGCGATCCACTACCCGTCCCTCGCCACCCACTGGATCGTGGTCTCGGCGATCGCCGTCGCCGTCACGGTCGCCGCGATCACCCTGGCCCCGAACCGGCTCTGGCCCTTCGCTCTGACCGCCGTCTTCCTGGTACTCGTCACCGGACGCGTGAACCCCGTGATCCTGGGGCTCGGGGATCTCCGCGACAGCGACACCGCCAAGTCGATGCTGGCCTATGGACAGGAGGCGCGTGCCACCGGTGCCGTATGGGCGTCCGACAGCGTCTTCATCGACGCCCTCTTCATGGCGACGGCCGTGCCGTCCATCTCGGCCCGCCAGCAGACGGGGCCGATCGACGCCGCGTGGGAGCGACTCGACCCCGGCGCCACCGACGAGGACGTGTGGAACCGCGCCGGCGCCTTCGTCAACTTCCAGTGGGGCGACGACGGCACGCCTCTTGCCCTCAGCAACCAGAGCCCGGACTTCATCGCCGTCCGCATCTCCCCCTGCGAACTCCGTCGCCGCTTCCCCGAGGTGCGCAACCTGGTGGCATCACGGCCCCTCCGCAGCACGTGCCTCACGCCGATTCGTCGCGCCCAGTGGGTCGGCGCGCCGATGTGGATCTACGGGGTCACCCCCGGCTGACAGTGGACGGACACCCCACCCAGCCGGGGGACCGGCCTTCCGGATCCGCCCCGCGTCTGGCCGTACTGAGCGGCCTGCCGATCGTCCTCATCGGACTCGTCCTGTGGAACCTGGGCAACTACGCGTTCTTCGTCATCGCCGGACGGGCGGTCGGGCCCGAGCACTACGCCACCGTCGCCGCTCTCCTGGCGGCCACGATGCTCGTGCAGATCCCCTCCGGCGCCATCCAGGTCGGCATCTCGCGGCAGATCGCCGTCGTCGCCGCGGGCCCTCCGGCCGTCAAGGCGCTCCTTCGATTCGCCGCGGTCCGGCTGCTGATCCTGGGCACGATCCTCGGCGGACTGACCGCGCTGGCGACACTCGTGTTCGCACCGTCGCTTCCGCGCATCGACGCCCTGTGGACCGGGCTCGCCGTCCTCCCCATGCCGCTCTACGCCTTCTCGTCGGGGCTGGTGCAGGGGCAGCAGCAGTTCGCGCGATTCTCCGCCACCGTCTCGATGCTGGGGGTTCCGCGCCCGCTGCTTCTCCTCGCGGCGCTCCCGATCATGGACAAGGTCACGAGCACGATCGCGGCGAGCGCCCTCACGATCATCCTCGCGACCATCACCGCAGTGGCCCTCGCCTGGCCCCCGGGTCCGCGCGATCCCCATCCGTCGCGCGAGGTCTGGCAGTCGTTCGGCCGGACGATCGCACCCCTGGCCGTCGGCCTCACGGGATTCGGCGCCCTGGTGAACCTCGACCTCATCGTGGCGCGGGCCGCGCTCCCCAATCGTGAGGCCGGCCTGTTCGGCGCGGTGGCGGTACTGGGCAAGGCGACCGTCATCGTGCCTCAGGCGATCGCCTGGATCCTGCTCCCCCGCATCAGCGAGCGACGCGGACGAGGACAGCGGACCGACACCCTCCTCGCCGGTGGCATCGCCATCTGCATCGTCTGCGTGGTCGCGGCCGCCGGGGTGGCCCTCCTGCTGGGAGGACCGATCGTCTCCCTCGTCTTCGGCCAGGAGTACCGGGACGGCGGCGTCTACCTCGCGCCGCTCATCGCGACGACCGGCCTGCTCGGTCTCCTCCTCCTCCTCATGAACCACCAGCTCGGGCTGGGTGACGACCGGTTCGCCGTGGCCATCGCCGTCCTCGCCGGCCTCCAGGGGATCGCACTCGTGGCGATCCACGACTCTCCGTGGCACCTGCTCCTGGTGGAGCTCGGCGCCGGGATCCTCGGGGTCGTGGTCTACGAGTACCTTCATGGCCGGACAGGCGATGGGCTGTTCCGTAGTATCCGCGCACTGTGGGCGGAGACGATATTGAGACACCGGCAGCCGTGACGGATGGGCGCTCGGCTCGGCACGGTGGGATCGCCGCCGGTCAGCGCGTTCTGATCATCGTCCCCGCGTACAACGAGGAGGGCTCGGTCGGGGACGTCGTCCGGGACATCCTCCATCACCTTCCCGAGGCCACCCCCGTCGTGATCGACGACGGATCCACGGACACGACCGGTGAGACGGCGCGTGCCGCCGGCGCCCGGGTGATCCGGATGCCGTTCAACATGGGCATCGGAACCGCGGTGCAGACGGGGTTCAAGCTGGCCGAGCGCGAACGATTCGACGTCGCGGTCCAGGTCGACGGCGACGGCCAGCATCCACCGTCGCAGGTCCGTCCCCTCCTCGAGGAGATGGCGCGCACCGACGCGAACTACGTCATCGGATCACGGTTCCTCGAGGAGACCAGCTACCGGGCCCCACTCGCGCGACGGGGGGGCATCCGCCTTCTCGCGCGTCTGGTGTCGACGGTCACCCGGCAGCGGATCACAGATACGACGTCGGGACTCCGCGCGGCGGACAGTGAGACCATCCGCTTGTTCGCTTTACATTATCCTCATGATTATCCCGAGGTGGAGGCTATTGTATTGGCCAAGCGAGCCGGCCTCACGGTCCGGGAGGTTGTCGTACATATGAAGCATCGGGAATCGGGTCAGTCGTCCATCACCCCGTTCAAGTCCCTCTATTACATGGTGAAAGTGACGCTGGCGGTACTCGTTCAGTTCGCGGGCAGAAACCCGGCGGGCAGTCAATGACACGCATCGTCGTCGTCGGCGTGGTCGTCGCGTTCCTCGTCCTGTTCGCCGTCCTCTGGATGATCCGTTCACGGCGACTCCAGGAGCGGCATGCACTGTTCTGGATCACCGGATCCATCGTCATCGCGGCCCTGGGGATCTCCGGTCGTGCACTTGAGGCCGTATCGGACGTGCTCGGAATCGCCTATCCCCCCTCGGCGCTCTTCCTGATCGTCGTCGGCTTCCTCGCACTCGCACTGCTCGACGCCGTCAGCACGATCTCGCGACAGACCACCCGCATCCGGGAGCTCACCCAGGAGGTGGCTCTCATCTCCGAGCACGTTCGCGATCACCCCTCGGCCCCCGGCCCCGAACCAACGACGTAGTACGCTCTCCGCCGAGACCGGCGGGTGCGCCACGCCGCCTCCGCCACGGCGTGACAGTGGGAGTCCCCCGGCTCCCTCAGCCGGACGTGTCTCACACACCGCCCCACCCGACGCACGGTTCGTGCCATGCGACGAGTGGTTACACTTTCCCAGCGAAATTACCCACAGAGCTCGAGAGGAGTGCCGGGTCCATGAGAATTTTCGTCACTGGAGCTGCCGGATTCATCGGCCGCCACTTGGTCCCCGAACTGCAGGAGCACGGTCACGACGTCATCGCCGTGGACCTTCCTGATGGGGACATCACGGTCACCGGCGTCGCCCAGCGGCTGATCTCGGATGCACGGCCCGATGTCGTCCTCCACCTCGCCGCCGCGGTGAGCCGTGTGCTCTGCGAGGACGACCGCCTCAACACCATCGCCGTCAACGCATACGGAACGACCATGGTCGCCGAGGCCGCGAGCAACGTCGGCGCCCGCCTGGTCTATACGTCGACCAGTGAGGTGTACGGCGATCACGGAACGGCGTGGTGTGACGAGACCACTCCCCTGAGGGTGAGTCACAATCTGTACGGAGCCTCGAAGTACTGGGGTGAGCAGGTCGCGCAGCTTTACGCTCCGGAGGGCCTGCAGATCATCCGGCCGACGATGCCCTTCGGCCCGACGATGCCGGTCGGTCGCGGATGCTGCGCCCTTCTCAACTTCATGTGGTGGGCGCAGAACGGTGAGGACCTGCACGTTCACCGCAACGCCGCACGGTCATGGTGCTGGATCGGAGATCTGGTGCGGGGATTCCGGTACGTCATCGAGCGCGGTGAGCAGGCATCGAGTGCCGCCGAATCCGAGCGGGGCGTCGGCGTCTACAACGTCGGCCGCGACGACAACGAGCTGTCGATGGTCGATTGCGCGAAGCTCGCGATCGAGATCGTGGGCGCGTCGCCCGAGCAGCTGAAGGAGTTCGACCCGCCGTTCAACCAGACCGCGATCAAGCGCCTCTCGACGAAGAAGCTCTTCGATCTGGGCTTCACCCCCGAGGTGGAGCTGGAGGACGGGATGCGCCGCACCTTCGCCGCCGGCTTCAACCAGGACAAGACGATCGTCACGAACGCGGTTGGATCCAGCTAGCACCTCGGTGGATCCGCTCCCGCCTCCTCAGTCAACTTCACCGACGCGCTCCTCCCTCAGGGTTCTCTACCCGACACGTCTGGATGCCCTCTCCCGGGCGATGTGCTCGGGGATGTTCACGATGTGGCTGCAACAGCAGCACGCCTGCGACCTGGTCTTCTGGGGCCCCGGTTTCACCGGTTACCACCCCGGGCCGCTGGATGAGATCGTCGAGGAACTCGACTGTGACGCGGTCCTTCTTCCGGACCTCCATCACGCGATCCCCGGACTGTGGGACGAGCTGTGGATCGGCGCGGACCGCTGCCGTGTGCCCGTCGTGATGTTCGTGAGCGACCCGGGTTCGGCCGTCGGTCCGCGGACGGACGCGATCCGGATGACCCGGCCGAGCCTGCTCCTGACCCTGGGCCCCGTCGAGGCGTACGCCGACTACGACGCGGTGCGCAGGGAGGTCGGTGCGGACATCCTGCAGCGCCCTCTCGGATTCGATCCCGACCTCTTCACGGAGGGTGACGGGATCGACACGCCCGACCGTGACATCGACATCCTGGTCGCCGGCGCCGCGGACGCCGAGGCCTACGTCATCCGGCGCCGGATCCAGATCGCGTGCCGCGACCTGGCACCCACGCGTCGTGTCATGGACCTGACGCACCCCGGCTATTGGGAGATCTCCGGACGATCCCTGTTCAACGCCTCGCGGGTCTTCCATCCGTCCGTGATCACCGCATGGCTACGGCTTCTGCGCAGCGGCGGGATCTCCATTCCGGAGTCGTTCCGCCGCTTCCGCGTGCACCGCCAGAAGGAGGCCCAGCGGTCCCGGTTGCGCGAGAGCCTCCTCCCCGCGCCGACCGAACACGGCCAGGCGGCATTCGCCGGTCTCCTCCGCCGCAGCAAGCTCGTGGTGACGGGCACGACCTTCGGGATCGTCGCCGAGAAGTACTACGAGGCCGCCGGCTGTGGCGCGATCGGCATCGGTGACCTCCCCCCGCAGCCCGGAGCGGACGAGGTTCGTCCCGCGATGCTGGTCGTCGGACCCGACGATGACGAGGACGCGATCCGAGAGCAGGTCGAGGCGCTCCTCGACGATGCTGAACGGCAGGACACCTGCCGGCAGGCCGCGCGCCGGCTGGCGGCGTCGACGTCACACCTGGAACGGGCGCGCCTTGTCGTCAGACAGCTCGTCGAGAAAATCGGCTACACGCATCGGGAGCACCGTCCCCTTCCCTTCCGGCAGATCGCCTTCGAACAGGAGTACGTCGGCGCGGTGGTGCAGACCGACGCCATGGCCCCCGCCAGCCGGACCACATGGCAGGACCTCCGCGATCCGACGACCGCCGGGACGGACCTCCGGGACGTCCTTCGCGCCTCCGACCGCGGGTACGCGGCGGTGGCCCTCAGCGGCGAGGCCGCTCTTCCCCCCGACATCCATCTTCTCGTGGAGGCCGCGCACCAGAGCCGGCCGGCGCTCGCCTGCCGTCCGGCTGAGCCGACAGACCGGGTCTCCGGGGGATCCGGCGAGCTCGCGAGATACGGTTGGTGCATGGTCGTCGCCCCTCGCGACACGCTGCTCACCTTCCTCGACGACCGCGGCACGACGACCGCGCTCGATGTTGCGACGGCGGTGCTCGCCTACGCGGACGCCAATGGGGTGACCCTCCTCGAGGGCCCCGGATTCGATGAGCCCGGTGCCCGCGCCCTGCGTCTCGAGGCCACGCGACAGGTTCGATGAGCTCCTTCCCGGCGGACCGATCCGCCGTCACCCGTCGCCTGGTCGCCTCGTCGGCCGCTGCCGTGATCGCGCTCGTGATCGTCCTCCTGCGGACCGGCGGGATCCTGGACGGTCCGTGGGCTCTCGTCCTGTTCACGGTGATGCTCCTGCTCATCCCCACCGCGAGACCTCTCTCCCGGCGCATTCTCATGACGGGCACGATCGCCCTGGGATGGAGCACCGTGCTGTGGTGGCATCCGATCGGCGGGGACACCGTCGGCCGCCTGACGATCGTCTGGGCACTCCTGGCGGCGGGGCTCGCCTACTGGTTGCTGGCCGGACAGAACGCCGGCGACCGCGTCCGGACGCTCGTTCCCACCGTCCGACCGGTCGACGCGGTGCCCCTCGCGACGCTTGCGATGGGTGTCTTCGTCTGGTGGGGATACCTCCGACCGGGAACGGCCTCGTCCGCGTACGGGAATCTCAACCGCGCCTGGGACTTCATGTCGCACTACAGCATGACCCACATGGTCCGGGTGCACGGTGCGACCATCAATCACCTCGGAGCCGCTCCGGGAGGAGAGACATGGGCGTCCCGTGAGTATCCGCAGGGCTTCCACAGCGCTGCGGCGTCCGTCATGGAGGTGCTCCACGTGCCGGCCGTCGGATCGGTGAATCAGGAGCTCATCGCGTTCAGCCAGGCCGTCGGCATCATGGCGATCGCCTCGAGTGTCCTCGCCGTCGCCGCCGTGAGCTCACTCCCCGCAGTGCGACGTGGTGGTCCGCTCGCCTGGGCCCTTCCCACCTTCGCCGTGAGCATCTTCGTCCTGGGGCCGGGGAGCGCGATGATCGCCATGGGGTACCCGAACCTCCACATGGCACTCGGCCTGACCGCGGCCACCCTCGTCATCGCGGTCATCGCCGTCCGGCCGGGGCGCCCGTTGATGCTCCTCGCACTTCTCGGCGGCGTGGTCGGCGTGGCCACAAATTGGTTCCTGCTCCTCGTCGTGACGCTCCCCGCCCTTCTCGTGGTCGGCTATCGCGCCCGTCGCCCGCTGCTCGAGTTCACCTCGCGGTGGCGGACCGCCGGGGTGGTGGCCGTCGTCGTCGCCGCCGCGCTGACCCTCGGAACGACCGCACTCCAGGTGCTGGGCGTCCCCACGGACTATCTCCTGCAGGCGGTGGGCGGGAACCCACCGGTCACGATGCCGAACGCCCTCTGGACGATGGCGCTCTCCGTCGTGCTCGGACTGACGTTGTGGGTGAGCCTTCCCACGGTCGCCCGCGCAAGCGACCGACGGGCCGCCGCGCTCATGGTCGTGCCGGTGGCCGGGTTCCTCGCCTGCGTGGGATATGGCCTGGTCCAGATCGCGACACGCGACCAGCTCAGCTACTTCTTCTGGAAGCTCCTGTTCGGGGTGTGGGTGACCTCCATGGTGGTCGTCCTGATCGTCCTGGCCACGATCATCCGGCGGACCCGCCTGCTGAACGGTCGGCCCGCGATCACACTCCTCGTTTCCGTCATCGCCGTGCTCACCGCCCTTCAGGCATTCGGGCTCACCGCGCCGGACCGCACGGTGTCCACGGGGATCGGTCCGCGCGCACCTGCACTGGATCACCGGGTCACGCCGGCGGAGACGCCGACGAGCGCCCGGATACGTGCGGCCGCCGAGTGGATGGACACGCAGACGACATCGGCGGATCCGATCCTGATCGCGCTCAAGACACCGGACAGCCATCCGCTTCTCAGCACCATGTGGTTCCTCGCACTCACCGGGCGCTGGACGACGGAGCGCCAGGAGCTCTTCCCCCTCATCGACACGCTTGAGGGGGGCGACCCCGCCGCGATCCCCGCGGTGGCGGATGCCGTCCTGGCGCGTCCCGAGCGCGTGATCCTGGCGTCGCCGGCGGACCGTCGCACGATCTGCGCGCAGCTGGCGAACCCCGCCCTCTGCTCACGCGTCGTCACCTGGGGTCCGGGCTAGCCGGACCGCCGCGGCGCGCCCCGCACGCGAGGCCGATCGCACACCGCCCGCGTGAACTAGGCGGAGACGCCGCCTCCGCGCACAGAGCGATCGCGCCGTCGAGGAGGGGACGCCAGGCCGTAGCCGGGCGGGTCGAGGCTCAGGTTCGGGTTGTAGTAGGGGTCGTCGTCCAGCTCTCGTGTCCAGCGGCGCCGCATGTACGACCACTCGCCGCGGAACCGGCGGGCGGTGCTGGGACGGTCGTCGGAGCCGCGGGTCTTCGACTCGTGGTGGATGAGCACGGCGCTCGGTGTCCAGATGTTCCGGAGGCCGGCGTCGCGAAGACGGAGACCGAGGTCCACGTCGTTGAACGCGACGGCCAGATTGGTCTCATCGAGTCCCCCGACGGCGAGGAAGTCCGCGCGCCGGACGAGGAGGCACGCCGCCGTCGAACAGGTGACCTCCCGCGCCAGGTTCAGATACCCGAAGTGGTCGTCGCCGTTCTCCCGCGCACCCTTGAAGGAGTGGCCCGCGACACCGCCGATACCCACGACGACGCCGGCATGCTGGATCGTCCGGTCAGGATACAGCAGCTTGCAGCCCACCGAGCCGACCCCGGGCTGACGGCCCCAGAACACGAGCTCATCGAGCCACTCGGGAGTGACGACCTCGGTGTCGTTGTTGAGGAGCACGACGAACTCACCCGTCGCCTCACGGACGGCCTCGTTGTTGAGACGGGAGTAGTTGAAGGGACCCTCGTCACGGATGAAGGTGACATCGGGCTCCTCGGCCAGCCGGCCGAGGTAGGCGAGCGTCTCCGGATCGTCCGACCCGTTGTCCACGATGATCAGGTCATACGACGAATACGTCGTGCGGTCGCGTATCGAATCGATACAGCGGCGGAGGAGGTCGACACCGTTCCTCGTCGGAATGACGATTGTAACGGGTGGATGCGCGAAATCATTCGGCCGGACCCGCTGATATCCGCCGGACCCGGGCTCCACCGTGCCGTCGACACCGGACGCGAGGAGGTGATCGGCGATGGCGCGCCGAGCCGCGTCGCCCGCGTACCCCTTCTCGTCCAGGGACATCGCGGTCGACCCGGGCACGGCCCGCCAGTGATAGAGGACGTGCGGCACATGGTGTACGTGATCACGGCCCGTCGCATGGAGACAGCGAAGGATCAGATCGTGGTCCTGACTGCCCTCGAACCCCTCACGGAGACCGCCGACGTCCATGACGACGCTCCGGCGGATGACGGTCAGGTGATTGAGGTAGTTCTGCCCGAGGATGAGCGCGGCGTCGAAGTCCGACTTGAAATACGGGGTGGAGTGCCGGCCGTCGCCGTCGATCTTGTCCTCGTCGGAGTAGATGATCGCGACATCGGGGCGCTCCACGGCGGCCGCGGCCACCATCGCGAGCGCGTCCGATGCGAGCTCGTCGTCCTGATCGAGGAAGGCGACGAAGTCGCCCGTCGCGAGTGCGAGTGCCGAATTGGTGCAGGCGCTGATGTGCCCGTTCTCCGGCCGGAACGTGACCTGGATCCGCTCATCCGACTCCGCGAGTTCCGTCAGATACCGGTGCACCTCCGGATCGGTACTCGCGTCATCGGCGATGCAGAGTTCCCAGCGCGGATAGTTCTGCGCGACCACGGACTGGACGGCGCGACGAAGGAAGCGCAGATCGGGCATGTACACGGGTATCAGCACGGAGATGCGCGGTCCGTCCGCCATCGCGGAACCTGCGAGACCGTCGCGCGACGAGGGACCGCCGTAGCGGGTCAGCCAGCGGACGTACTCCTCAGACGGAATCGGAACACCGGGAGTGGCCGCCGCCCAAGCCGCCGTCCCTGACGCCTCCGGGCCCTCGTTCCTCCTGCGAACGCGACGCAGGGGTGCGGTGATGCGCCACGACGTGGACCGTTCGTAGTCCTGGATACGCTCGTGTGCGGCCGCCAAGCCATCGTTCAGGCGGTCGATGTCGTCGTCCATCTGCTGGCGGGCGACCTCCCAGTCGTCCCGCGCCTCACGCTCGGCCTGAAGTCCGCGTTCAAGTCCGTCAACGGCCCGTTTGAGCCCCTCCACGCCGTCCGCGGTGATGCGTCCGAAGTATTCCACGCTGACGGGCCATCCGAGGCCCTTGGCGACCTCGTCGATACGACGATATCCGCTGAGAAAGGAGACGCGCTCGCCCAGTGCGGACAGCATCCGGGTGAGGCTCTCCCGCTCGGGATCGCTCAGTTCGAAGAGGACTCTGGCGGCATCGGGCAGCGCCGATCCCACCCCGAGGACGCCGAGCCCGTGGCCGAAGAGGAACTCGAACGACGGGTGGCGGTCTCTGATCTCGGACCAGTACCGGTGGACGCCGAAGTCCGCCTCGCGGACATTGGTGTCATGGAACACGACGACGGCCCGGTCGCTGAGCTTCGGACTCCACGACTCGAAGTCGTGCGACACCGCCTCATAGGTGTGGAAGCCGTCGATGTGGAGCAGGTCGATCGACGCATCGTCGACGTGCCCGAGCGCCTCGTCGAAGGTGGCCTGCAGAAGCTGGGAGAACCGCCCGTAGCGCGGATCGTGATGACGACGGAGCGCGCTGAGAAGCGGTGATCCCGCATAGGCCCCGGCGTGGGCGTCGCCCTCCCAGGTGTCGATCCCGTAGCACCGGCTCTCGAGTGCGAGCGCGTCCACCGCCTGACACCAGGCGGCATACGAGTCACCGGCATGGACGCCCAGCTCGACGATGGTCCGCGGTCGCAGCGCGTCGACGAGGGTGAACGCGAAGGGGATGTGCATCACCCACGCGCTCTGCTGCGTGAGCCAGTTGGGTGTCGCGTACGCAAGCGGGGGCAGAAGCTCGTCCGTCGTGCGTGTCATGAATCGATCCTCCGTGTCACATGGACGTCTCAGGACATCGCCGGCGACTGGCCGGCGTCGCTCAGGCGTGCGATGTCGGCGTCGACCATCATCGCGATCATGGCCTCGAACGCGATCGTGGGCGTCCACCCCAGCCGCTCACGCGCCTTCGATGCATCGCCCACCAGGAGGTCGACCTCCGCGGGACGGACGAAGCGCTCGTCGGTCCTCACGTGCTCTCTCCAGTCCAGCCCGACATGCGAGAACGCGAACTCCACCAGGCGCTCGACCGTGTGGGTCTCGCCCGTCGCGACGACATAGTCATCCGGCTCGTCCTGCTGGAGCATGCGCCACATGGCCTCGACATAGTCGCCCGCGAAGCCCCAGTCGCGCTTGGCGTCCAGGTTGCCCATGGCCAGGTGATCCGTCAGCCCGAGCTGGATCCGCGCGACGCCGTCGGTCACCTTGCGGGTCACGAACTCCAGCCCGCGGCGCGGTGATTCGTGGTTGAAGAGGATGCCCGACGAGCAATGCATCCCGTAGCTCTCGCGGTAGTTCACCGTGATGTAGTGGCCGTAGCACTTGGCCACCCCGTACGGGCTCCGCGGATAGAGCGGGGTGAGCTCCGTCTGCGGGACCTCCTGCACCTTCCCGAACATCTCGCTCGAGCTCGCCTGGTAGAAGCGGATCTGGGGATCGACCTGCTTGATCGCCTCGAGGAGACGGGTGACGCCGACCGCGGTGAACTCGGCCGTCAGAACCGGCTGGGACCATGACGTCGGGACGAACGACTGGGCCGCGAGGTTGTACACCTCGTCCGGCTCGGACTCGACCAGCGCCTGCGTGAGGGACGGCTGGTCCAGGAGATCGCCCTGGACGAGACTGATCCGATCGCGGATGTGCTCGATGCGGTCGTACGACTCGGTGGACGCACGGCGGACCATCCCCCAGACCTCGTACCCCTTGTCCAGGAGAAGCTCGGCCAGGTACGAACCGTCCTGGCCGGTGATGCCGGTGATCAATGCCGTGGGCACGTCAAGCCTCCTCGACGACGCGCGCCCGCCAGAAGTCGAGCGTGTCACGCATCGTGTCCGTCACGCGATACTGGGGCGTCCAACCCGTGTCCGCGGTCAGGCGCTCCGCGGAACCATAGAGATCGTGCTGCTCCCCTTCGCGCCGCCTCGCCGGATCGCTTACAAAATGAACACGTGTGGCGGATTCGGCGGCCAGGAGATCGAGGACGTCCTGCACCGCGAGGGAGCGGCCACCCGCCACCACGTAGGGAATGTCGGGATCACCCGACTCGAGGATCAGCCGATAGGCGCGGACCACGTCGCGGACGTCGAGGAAGTCCCGGCGGGTGGCGGTGTTCCCCACGCGCACCTCGGTCGCGTCGTGCCCGTCCCGCTCACCCACCGCGATCTGCCGGGCGACGCTCGGAACGAGGAAGCGGGTGTCCTGCCCCGGGCCGACGTGGTTGAAGGGCCGGACCCGGTGGACGGTCAGCCCGTAGCCCGCCCGGTACTGCTGCACCGCCATGTCGGCGGCGGCCTTCGATGCGCCGTACGGCGAATGGGGCCTGAGGGGCGTGGACTCGGTCACCGGCAGGTCCCGCGGGTCGACCAGCCCGTAGACCTCGGAACTCGTGACGGTGAGCATCCGCGCATCCGGATGGACGAGGCGGACGGCCTCCAGAAGCGACAGCGTGCCGTCGAGGTTGAGGTTCCAGGTACGGAGTGGTTCGGCGAAGGACCGGCCCACCGACGCCGCGCCGGCGAGATGGACGATCACATCGGGACGCAGGTCGCCGACGAGATCCGCCACGGCCGCCCCGTCGAGGACGTCGCCCTCATGGAATCCCGCGATCCGGGGGATCGGGTCGGAGGGGGCCGCGATGTCGACGCCGTGCACCTCGTATCCGGCCTGCGCGAACTCGCCCACCAGGTGCCGACCCACGAATCCCGCGATACCGGTGACCAGCGCGCGCACCCGGCGACCATACCAGCAGCCGCCCGCACCACCGGCCCAAGGCGTAGCCTCATATGGATGCCGCTCCGCCTCCGCCACGCGATCGTCGCGCTCCTGATCGTCCTCATCGGCTCGGCGCCCGCGCTCGCCTCCCCGGAGGACGTCATCGCCGACTTCCGCGAACGCCGGCCGGTCCCGCAGGTGATCGACAAGGCGCATTCGTGGAGCGATCTCCGCGGCGCCGTGGAGCTGGTGCAGACGCAGGCCTTCGACCGGCCCTTCCAGGAGCAGTTCGCGGACGAGGTGCAGCGGGTCATCGCGCGCGACTACCTCGGCCTCGAGACCACGCCGCCCTCCACGCTCGACTCCGCCGTACTCCCGTCATGGGTCATCGCGGTCGCCACGGCGTCGTTCATCCTCGTGGTGGCCGGGATCGCGACCGCCATCTGGCGCCGCGTGCGCCCGCTCCGCTGAAGTCACCCGGGCTCCGGCTCCGGTAGGGTCACCCGGTTGTCCCGCCAGGGGGGCGGGGCCGCATCGCTGATGACGCTCGAGACGGGAAGGCAATGAGCCAAACGCCGACATACACGCTGTCCGTTCGTGCCACGATCGATCCGAAGGTCGAGAGCCTCGCTCGCGTACTGTCGATCATCGGGGAGAACGGGGCGGACGTGGTGGCCACGGACTTCGTCCGGTCGTCCACCGGCGGTGTCACCCGCGACCTCACGGTGCTGGTCCGCGACGCCGATCACGGCGACGCACTCGTTGCGACGCTGGACGGCCTTCCGGGTGTGACCGTCGAGTGGGCGCGTGACCGCATCACCCAGTCGCACGTCGGCGGCAAGATGACGATGCGCAACCGCGCGCCGCTCACCAGCCGGGACGACCTCTCCATGGCGTACACCCCCGGCGTCGCCCGCGTGTGCATGGCGATCCACGACGACCCCGAGCGCACGTGGGATCTGACGATCCGCGGCAACAGCGTCGCCGTCATCACGGACGGGTCCAGCGTGGTCGGCCAGGGCGACATCGGACCGCTCGCCGCACTCCCGGCCGCGGAGGCCAAGTGCATGTTCCTGCGTGAGATGGCGGGCATCGACGGCTTCCCGCTCCCTCTGGACGTCCGCGAGGCGGACCGGATCGCCTTCGTCGTCGAGAAGATCACCTCGGTGTTCGCCGGTGTCCACATCACCGACATGGCCGCCCCGAAGTGCTTCGAGGTCCAGCGCCTGCTGAGCGACGTGCTCGACATCCCCGTCATCCACGATGTCCAGGAGGGGACGGCCGCCGCCGTCCTGGCCGGCCTGACCAACGGCCTCGCGCTGGCCGGCAAGACCCCCGAGAACGCCACGGTCGTCGTCGCGGGACTCGGCCCGAGCGGCGTCGCGACCGCACGCATCCTCGCGGTGGCCGGATTCGGGAACGTCATCGCGGTCAACCGCGACGGCGCGGTCGCGGGCGACGACTTCCAGGACCGCCCGGAGCTCGCCTGGATCGCCCAGAACACCAACCCGGACGGACGGACCGGTTCGCTGACCGACGTGCTCGCCGGCGCCGACGCCGTCGTCGGTCTGACGCGCTCCGGAGCGCTCACCAGCGAAGCCGTCTCGACGATGGGCAAGGATCCGCTCGTCTTCGCCCTCGCGATGCCGGAACCCGACATCTCCCGTGAGGACGCCATCGCCGGCGGGGCCCTGGTCTACGCGTCGGGACGCCCCGACCTGCCCAATCAGATCACCTCGGGCGTGGCGTTCCCCGGCATGTGGCGCGGGGCGCTCGACTGCCGGGCGACGGCGATCGACGACGGGATGGTGCTGGCCGCGGCGAGCGCCATCGCCGCGACGTCGGCCGGAGGGGCCGCCCCCGACCATGTCGTGCCGTCGGTGTTCAACGCCGATCTGGTCCCGAACGTCACCCGGAGCGTGCGGGCGGCCGCCGAGGCCGCGGGCCTCGCCCGCGTGGCGGACGGATCCATCGCCTGATCCGGCGGGTGTGAGCGCGGGGCCCCGCTCACGGGTTCCCGCACTCACGCCGGTACGTCAGACGGACACGGTGCCCGCGGTGGCCGTCTCCGCTCGGCGACCCCGCGTCCGCACGGTCCGGGGGACCAGCACGCGCGCGGCGCCGCGCAGTGCATCCGCGGAGGCGAGCGCACGGACCGCCATCGATGCCCACACGTCGACAACGAAGCCGTCGGGAACCGGGGACGTCCCGTCCAGGGGCTCACCCGTGACCTCGCCCTCGGGTGAGACGACGATGATCGCGCGCACCTCTCCGTGGACGCCGGCCTCCCTCACGGAGGACATCCACTCCGTGGCCGGGAGATGACGGAGGCAGAGGACCGTCCCGCGTCCGCCCTCGTTCAGGACGTCCACACCGGACGCGTCGAGCGGCCACTCCGGAGCGGTGCCGCCGAACACCGCGCTCCGCGCTCCGAACCTTTGGACGATGAAGCGGACGGCCCCCCGATCATCTGTCAGGGCATCGGGGTGACGCGGACCGGGCACCCACGTGCCCTGCGATCCGGACGGGGCGGGTTCGTATGACCGGTCCCACGAACGTGCGACGGCGATGAAGGGGTCGGACGCCGACCCGTCGGAGAACCGGCGACGGTACCGCCAGGGGCGGTCGACCTCGATCAGCGGTGGCGGAGGGGCGTCAGGGCGACGCGCGTAGGTCGCCGACACGTCCGCGAGCGGGATCCCGTCGACGCCCTGTGCGAACACGCGATCACGGATCTCCTGCCACTGCCCGCCCCCGACACTCGTTCCCATCGCCTGATTGCGAGCGAGGTAGGCGGTCCATCCGACGACCGTCTTCGCCGCCACCTGGGCCCGGCTTCGCACGGGGAAGTGGAGCAGCCCGGCGTCGAGTCGCACCCGCGCCATCTCGGCACCCTGACGGACGATGTCGTGGCTGCCCTGGGTCACGACCACGTCGACGATCGGATCGCGATCGATGCGCAGCACCGCCTTCTCGTACTGGGGGTCCTCACTGAGGCGGCGATGACGCATGCTCCGAGGCGCGTCGGTCGCGGGCCGATCGTCCACCACGACATGGGTGATCCAGCGGAAGAGCCCGATCCCCCCGACCGGGATCGTCGCGAGCTGGGCCTCGAGGGCGGTCCGGTCCGGGACGTCGACGAACTCGTCGGCGTCGAGGAAGAGGACGAAGTCCGCGCAGTAGATGCCCTGCAGCTGCCGGAGGAGGGCCGTCACGCGCTCGGACTGGCGGAAGGCGAACTCACCGCAGTCCCCGACCACGAGGTGAGGGAACTCCCCGGCCAGGCCGGTGAGGATCTCCCTCGTCCTGTCGACCGACGCGTTGTCGACGATCACGTGGACGTCGACCAGGTCCGCGTGCTCGCGGACGAAGGGTTCGATGATGTCCTGCTCGTTCTTGACGATGCTCACCGCGAGAATGCGCGGCCGGCTCCGGCGCACGGGAAGAGCGGCACGGATCCGGGCGACGGAGGCGCGACGCGTCGACCGGAGGAAATCGGCCAGAGCGGGCTCGGCCGATTCGGCGAAACGCGCTCTCCAGTCGGCGGGAACCCGGAACTCGTCCGATGAGAGGAAGTCGACGGCGGCGGAACGCGTCGGCAGGTAGCGGACGCCGGGCTCCCCGGAGAGCCAGGTGGAGACGAAGGATTCGCTCTTGGAATACGCCACGGGGAGCACGCCCACGCGCTTTCCCATCATGAGGGCGATGAGCGCACCGTGGAGCCGGTCGCTGATGACGGTCCCGAACGGGGCCAGCGTCGCCATGATCTCGCGCAGGGAGGCGTCGAACGTGAGATCGCCCGCGGACGGGATCGGGAGATCCCAGAGCGGCAGGCGCTCCTGGCAGCGTCCCTCCTCCCGGCGGATGAGGATCGCATCCGACGGATCGCCGGCCGGTGCGTGCGTGACGACGTCGGCCATGTTGAACGCCGCGTCAAGCACGCGGCGCGCCCGGAACCCGCGCCGCACCAGCAGGGTCAGGGTGGCGTCGTCGCGGGCCCAGACGGTGACGCGCGGATCGCGGAGCGCGGACTCCACGGACGGACCCGACAGCGGCATGACCAGGAACCCCCGTGCGCGGTCCGCGGCGTGGATGACCCCCTCGCGGACGATCATGCTCTCCCGGTAGATCCCGAGGTTGCCGCCGCCACCGAAGACGATCGGCCCGGTCACTCCCCCGACGAGGGACCGAAGGGTCTCCCGGTCACCGGTCAGCGCGGCGGCCTCGATCCGGCCGTCGGAGACGACCACGTCGAAGCCCGACTCACGCAGGAACCGGATGGAGCCCTCGCGGATGAGATCGTCGCCCGCGTTCCCGCCACGGGCATAGACGAAGAGGCAGTCGCCGCGCGCGCGTTCTGGCCTCCGTCTCATCGGACGATTATACCGTCATATCGACATGTCCAAGAAGGACGCCGCGTCGTGGCGTCCGGCCGCGGCGGGCGACACCGTGTCGCCTACGCCACCAGCCGTCGTTCCAGCCGGCGGATCGGGATCCAGAAGAGCGCGGCCGTCACAACGATGAGAACACCGACGTGCAGAGCCGTCCATCCGTCGACGGTCCCCAGCACCAGGTCCCGTGTGGCCTGGACCATGTGCGACAGGGGGAGGCACCACCCCACCACCTGCGCCCATGTGGGCAGCTGGTCGAACGGGAAGAAGATCCCGCCGAACAGGAACATCGGGGTGAGGAGCGCCGTGAAGAAGATGTTGAAGTGCTCGATGTTGGACACGAACGCGGTGTAGGTCATCCCGAGGATCGCGAAGCACATCGCGCCGACGATGAAGACGACGGGGACGAGGAGCACCCACCACGACGCGATCAGCCCCATCACCGCCATGACGACGAGGAACACGAGCCCGTAGATGACGCCGCGCGTCGCCGCCCAGAGGTACTCGCCGACGATGACGTCGCCCACGGAGAGCGGGGTCGTCACGACGGCCTCGTAGATCCGGCGGATGTGGATGCGGACGAACGCGTTGTACGTCGTCTCCAGGATCGCGCCGAACATCACGCTGGAGCACGCCAC
>CAYOSM010000022.1:0-27878 GCA_964406645.1 uncultured Bifidobacteriaceae bacterium
ACGGTGAACCCGTGCCCTCCGTCGGTGTCCGCCTCCGGATCGTCCTCACGGACCACGAGCACCGGACGGATACCGGCCGCCTGGGCACCGTCGCCGTCCTCGTCCCGCCGGTCGCCGCAATGGAGTGCCTCGGACGGATCGACGCCGAGTCGCTCGAGGGCGACGGTGAAGATCGCCGGATCGGGCTTCCGTGAGCCGACGACCGCGCTCGCCACCGTGACGTCCACGAACGGACCGAGACCGGTGTCATCGAGGACCTCGGTCAGGCTGACGTCGAAGTTGCTCACGACACCCACGCGGATCCCCGCCTCCCGCAACCGGGCGAGCGCCGGCGGCGCGTCGTCGAACGGCTGGTAGCGCAGGCTCTCGAGCAGCACGCGCGTGGCGTCCGCCGCGGACGGCGGATTGGGAAGGATCGACCGGAAGATCTCGCCGCACTCCCGTCGCAGCTGCGCCAGCGAGGCCGCGTCACGACCGGTGTCCTGCTTCCTGCGGTAATAGGCGACCTCCGTGAGGAGGGCGGACGCGACGGCCGACGGCGGGTTCGGCGCACCGACCTCCGCGAGACCCGCCACGAGGGCACGGACCGGCTTCTGGAGCGTGATGAGGGTTCCGAACGCGTCGAAGAGCACGGCGCGGACCTGCTGGCGGGATCCGGTCACACCGGAATCATTGCATGCCCTCCCTCGTTCGCCACACCTCCGTCCGGGGTCCTGACGGGGTCGCGACATGGCGTGCCGGTGGCACTCGGTCGGATGCGAATGGGTCGGTATACTCCCGTGATTACATGCGTTTGCGGGAGGAATGGGTGCACTCACGGCGCCGGCGGTGGATCGTCGTCGTCATCGCCATCGGAGTCATCGGAACGGTCTGGGGCCCGGCGCTCGTCGCGACGCGGTACACGCACGAGGCGCAGCGGATCGACTTCTGGTCACGACCGGACAAGGGATGGCGGTTTCTCTTTGATGCAGTACGAGAATCACGCTCGGCGAAGCTGGGCACCGAAGGGAGAGCACTCGCGACCGCCAATCACACATGGAGATCCGTCGACCGCGTCGAGCTCGTGTACCTGGAGGGTCCGGTGACAGTTCCCATTCCGAATAAGGGCGAGGCAATCCCGGCGCACCGCCGCACCGTCACCCCGCGGTCACCGTTCACCTGGTTCGTCTACGGACGTCTCGGGTCGCGCACCAGCCAGATCGTCGGTCTCCTCGATGCGAAGAGCGGCCGTGTCATCTGGGACCTCCGCCGTGTCCGGTCGCAGGGAGTCCCGGTTTGAGCCTGGTCCGACGCAACCGCAACGTCCGCCGCCGCGACATCCAGCGCATCGTGTGGACCGCCGTCGGCGGAGTGCTCGCGTCGAGCACCCTCGTCGCGGCGCACTCGTTCACCCTCGTCCGCGATTCGCTGCGCGACGAGAAGTGCGACGCCATCACGCTCGGGCAGAACACGAAGGTCTTCGACCGCAACGAGAGGCTGCTCGCGACCATCGCGGCCACCGAGAACCGCGAGCCGGTGCCCCTCAGCAAAATCCCGGAGCATCTCCTCCACGCCGCGGTGGCGATCGAGGACAAGCGCTTCTACCAGCACAAGGGGCTCGACTACGAGCGGATCGGTGGCGCGTTCGTCAACGAGCTCGCCTCCGGGGACGACGGCCGGCGCCAGGGTGGCTCCACCATCACGATGCAGCTGATGAAGAACCTCTGCCACCCGCAGGAGGAGCGGAACTTCAGCAACAAGCTGTCGGAGGCCTACTTCGCCGACGAGTACGAGAAGACGCACAGCAAGGACGAGATCCTCAAGCAGTACCTCAACAGCGTCTTCCTCGGGAACAACGCCGTCGGCGTCGAGGCCGCCTCGCGCATCTACTTCAACCGTGAGGTCAGCGAGCTGACCCTCGCCCAGGCGGCGCTCCTCGCCGGCCTGCCGCAGGCCCCCACCGCCTACGACCCCTTCACCAATCCCAAGGCCGCCAAGGCGCGCCGCAACCTGGTGCTCAGTGAGATGGCCGACGAGGGCTACATCACGCCCGAGCTCGCGGAGAAGACGAAGAAGCTGGGACTCCAGCTCGAGCGCGGACGCTACGGGCAGAAGTGGGAGGGCTACTTCGTCGACTACGTCGAGGCCCATCTCACCAAGTCGCTGGGACGCGACAAGGTCAAGAGCGGCGGCTACCGCGTCTACACCACCATCGACCCCAGGCTGCAGCGCCTCGCACGCAGCACGATGCAGCAGGTCCTCGACAGTGAGTTCGGCACGGGGACGAACCAGCCGGACGCCGCCCTCGTCATGATCGAGGCCGCCACCGGCCGCGTGGTCACGATGGCCTCCACCCAGCGCTACGAGGCCGACTCGAAGATCGGCAGCTTCAACCTCGCGGGGCCGAGCGCCCAGCGGCAGGCCGGATCGACGTACAAGACCTTCGCGTTGACGGCGGCGCTGGACAAGGGCTTCAGCCCCGGCATGACCTACTACAGCGTCTCGCCGATCACGATCCCCGGCAGCACGTGCAAGGACCCCGGCGTCGGTGACGCCATCGGCGTCAAGACGTTCTCCGGTTCGAGCGGCGGAGCGAAGTCGCTGACCGCGGCCACGACGTCGTCCGACAACTCGGTCTACGCCCAGCTCACCTGCGACGTCGGACCCGAGGCCGTCTTCCAGATGGCGAAGAAGATGGGCGTCACCTCACAGGACGACACGGACCGCCACAACATCTCCCTCGGCCTCGGCGGTCTCAAGTACGGCGTCAACGTCCTCGAGATGGCCCGCGCGTACGCACCGCTCGCCAACGGCGGCTACCGGGTCGACCTCCTTCCCATCACACGCCTCGCGACGTCCAGCACGTCACGCGTCTTCAAGCCCAAGCGCACCAAGATCCTCTCGGACGCGGTCACCGCCGAGGTCACGAAGATCCTCCAGGACAACGTCCGCGGCGGAACCGGGCAGCGGGCGGCACTCTCGAACGTGCCCGTCGCGGGTAAGACGGGGACGACGGACGGCGCCACCGACGTCTGGTTCGTCGGCTACACGCCGAAGTACGTGACGGCCGTCTGGATCGGCTACCCGGAGACCCGTGCCTCGCTCGGCAACCAGCAGGGCGGACGCGCACCGGCGAGCATCTGGGGCGCCTTCATGAAGGAGGCGACCAAGAAGCAGTCCAACCAGTCATTCCCGGTTCCGAAGGAGACGCTGTCCCCGACCATCTCGTCGACCTACTGGACGGCCCGCGGCGCGGCCCAGGCGAAGCCGAAGGTGACCGAGCCGACCGAGACGCCGGACGCGACGACGACCCCGGACACCGAGGATCCCGGTACCGGGACGGGTGGCACGGGCGGCACCGGAGGAACCGGCGGGACGGGAGGCACGGGCGGCACCGGTGGCACCGGTGGCACCGGTGGCACGGGCGGAGGCGGCGGGACCGGGACACCCGGCGCCGGCGCGGGCACGACCACCCCCTGACGCCCGCGATGGACGGAACCGGGGCGGCCGACGCGGGACGTCCTCCGTTCTGGCAACGGTGGTCACTCCGGGCGTACGCGCTGCTCTACCGCCCGGCCACGGCGGCGCTCGTCGCCGGCCTCATCGCGGTGGCGTTCCTCCTCTTCCTGCCGAAGGGGGAGGACGCGCCCGCACACCTCTACCAGACCCAGGTCTGGCGTGAGCACGGCTGGCGCTTCTGGGACAACAACTGGTACGCCGGGCGCTACAGCCAGATCAACTACAGCCTGCTCTACTACCCGCTCGCCGCCCTCCTCACCACGATGGTCGTGGTGGTCGCCAGCATCGCGACCACGGCCGGGGTCTTCGCGACGATCCTGACCCGGCAGTGGGGACCCGCCGCACGCCCGGCCGTGGCCGTCGCCACCCTGCTCGCCCCGATTCCGGTGCTCACGGGGACCTACCCGTTCATCATGGGACTCGCGCTCGGCCTCTGCGCGCTCCTCGCCCTGCAGAGCGAGCGATGGTGGCTGACCGTGGTCTTCGGCGCGCTCGTCGCGCTCGGTCACCTCCTCGCCCTGCTCCTCCTCATCTGCACGCTGCTCGGTCTGGCCATGATGGACCCGCGCGCCGTGATCCGCCCCGGACCGCGGCGACGGGTGGCCATCGCCTACGCCGTCATCCTCGCCGCGACGCTCATCCCCTGGAGGGCATTCAGCACACCGGGCGCCGAGTACCCGTTCGCGCTCTTCGACCTCACGATCATGATCGCGTACTGCCTGATCGGCGTCGCCCTCACGGGAAACCGCGAGGACCTGCGCCCGCTGCGCGGGATCTTCGTGGTCTACGGCGCGCTGGGGCTGGCGGCCTTCGCCGTGTCCTCACCCCTGGGCGCCAACGCCGGACGGCTCCTCCAGTATCTCGGCGCCCCGCTGCTGCTCATCCCGCTCGCGCTGCGCGGGTTCCGGCCCCACGCCGTCGCCGCCGTGCTCGTCGCCGGCGCGCTCACGTGGCAGGTGTGGCCGGCGACGAAGGGCCTGCAGCAGTCCACGTCGGTGCGGTCCTCGAACGAGGAGTTCTGGTTCCCGGTGGAGGCGTTCCTCAACGAGCACGCCGACCCCAACCACCGGGTCTCCATCGTGGCGACCGACCACCACTGGGAGGCCTTCTACCTCGCGCGCCAGGGCGTGCCCCTCACCCGGGGCTGGTACCGCCAGGACGACTTCCCGGCCAACGCGGACCTCTACGGAGAGCTGACGGCCGAGAGGTACCGCATATGGCTTCATCGCATGGCCGTCAAGTACGTCTTCCTGCCGCAGGACTCGCTCGACTACAGCGCGGCCCAGGAGGCGAAGCTGCTGGAGAGCGGCGACGTCCTGCCGCAGATCGCCGAACTGGGCAGCTGGCGGGTGTTCGAAGTCCCCGACGCCACGCCCATCGCCACCCCGGCCAATGCCATCACCGTCCGGACGATCGACGGCGAGCGCCTCACCGTCGACACGACGAAGGCCGGCCGCTACCGGCTCCGGGTGCGCTACACGCCCTACTGGCGTGTGGTGCAGGGCGACGCCTGCGTCATGCCCACCTCCAGCTGGACCACGGAGCTCCGCGTGACGAAGCCCGGCCTCGTGACCCTGCAGTTCCAGGTGGGCCTGTCGCGCGTGGTCAGCACGGTGTTGGGTCGCCCGGCCCGGTGTCCCGAGGACGAGTTCGTCGGACCGCTGCCCGGCGCCCCGGCGACGACCGGTTCCTCCGCTACGGAGGACCCACCTTCGGCGCCCACTGTGGTCCCCCGAGGGTCCAGTCGAACGATGGGTGGAAGTCGTTGACGAACAGAGCCCAGAACGTCCAGGCCGCGATCGACACGAAGCCGAAGAAGGCACTCGCCCGGTAGAGGGTCAGGGCCCCGACGATCCCGAGCCGGCGCTTCGCCCACGGCCAGAACGGATCGGTCCGGTAGATCTCCCTCAGGAAGTACGCGGTCGTGAGCATCCTCCATCGCCGGAGGAGCAGCAGGGCCCAGAACGCGTCCCACACGCCGCCGAACGACGTGTAGTACGCCACGGCGTCGAGCCTGCGCCCCTCGTCGCCGACGTACTGCCAGACGTCCAGATGGAAGTGCCAATCGCTGAACGGGAAGAACAGCATCACCCCGACCGAGTCGAGCGAGTCGGAGAGCACGTGCGCCCAGGCGCCGATGACGAACGAGATCGCCCAGCTCTTGTGTTTCGAGAACAGCCAGATCAGGAGCCCGATGATGATCGGGAAGAGGAGGGTGTGGGTGAAGCCGACGCCCGGCCATCCGCGGTGGAACTGGATCGGATCGTCGACGACGGGGCGCGTGCCGGTGAAGTCGAGGCCGTAGACGGCCCACTTGGTGAGGATGTCCGGGGAGTACGACCCGATGAGGCAGAACGGGATGCTGATGCTCGCGCCGATCTCGGCGCGCAGGACATATGGCTCGAGGTCGTGTGCCGCCCAGCTCACGTGAGACGCCTCATCACCACGGGCTGGAGTGCGGTGACGATCGCCACGAACACGATGGACTGCCAGAAGCCCAGGAGGAAGAGCCAGGGCACCATGACGCCGAACGCGCCGTAGATGATCCCGGCGACGATCCAGTAGGTGACGGCGATGACACCCGCACGACGCCCGCGGAGGGACTCAGCGGGGGGCGTCTCGGGGAGGGCCGGTTCGGAGGATGACGGGTCGGGGGCGGGCACCGCCGGGCATCCTATCCATCCGCGCAGTCGCCCATGCCCGCCCGGCGGTCTAACCTAAGCCGGTGCCCGAGACGTCCGACATCACGGTCCTGGTGTGGAACGTCTTCCACGGCCAGGACGGCGCACGGCTGGGCCCCACTCTCGGGTCGATCGTGCGTCGTCGTCCGCTCGTGAGCGACACCCACGTCCACCTCAATCGCAAGTGGACCGATGAGATGTGCGCGGTCATCCGCGCGCAGGAGCCGACGGTCGTCGCCCTCCAGGAGGTCTCCCCGCAGGCCGTGGGCCGCATCGCCGAGCAGACCGGGATGCACGCGGTGAGAAGCGTGATGCGACCGGTGATCGGGCCGCTCCGGGTCCGCGGATGGCTGGCCGACCGGAACCCCGACCTGTGGCGGACGCACGAGGGCACGTCCAACGTCGTGCTCGCGCACCCGGACTGGACGCCGACCGAGACGTGGACACTCCGGCACAACCCGCCGCTCTTCACCATCCGGGAGGGCCACCGCCTCCGGCTCGACTGCAAGGAGCGCCTCCACTGGATGATGGAGCCGCGACGGCTGGTGGGAACCCGCCTCCGCCACACCGACGGACGCACCCTCTCGGTCATCTCGCTGCACTGCCACAACTCACTCGTGTGGGACGCGATCGCGACCGAGGTCGTCCGCATCCTCCCCACCATCGAGGACCACCTCCGGCCGGACGAACCGGCGCTCCTCGCCGGTGACCTCAACTCCGCGGGATCGCACCACCCGGCGATCGCGGCCATCCTGGCCGCCGGATTCGAGGAGCCGACCGTGGACGACCTGGTGCTGGACCACATCTTCCACCGCAACCTCGAGGTGGTCTCACCGCCCGCGGCACTCGACCCATCCGTCCGTCAGATCCGGGGCGCGATCGACGGCGTGGAGCGCGCGGTCCTCCTCTCCGACCACGACGTCGTCCGCGGCGTCTACCGCTTCCCTCACGCGGTGATCTGACGGAGCCAGCCCAGGGCGCCGGCGGCGATGGCCGACATGGCGCCCGCGGCCAGGTAGAGCAGTCGGCCCGGGGACAGCGCCACGACCGGAGCGTTCGCGACGTCCCGCGCGACCACGTGGTCGGTCGACCACCCGGCGATGGCGGTGAGCGTCACCGTGAGCCCGAGCACGGCCAGACCGGCGACGACCCAGAGCTCCCAGGCGGCGACGTCGTGGCCACGGCGTCCGCGCAGCACGATGCGCAGCGTCAGCACGGCGACAATCGCGGCCGACACCACGGTGATCCACAGCGGAGGGGCCCCGCGGAGTCCCGACACTCCGATCGCGATGTCGGGGAGGTCGACGCGGAAGCACTCCAGCGCGAGGGCCATGCAGACCACGACCGACAGCGGGAACATCACGAGCGCCGGGGTCACGTCGCGTCGCCCGTCCCCGCTCCCGTCGCCGGTCACGGATCCACCCGCCGCAGGACGACGACGCCCTCACGCCGGTACTCGGTGGTGAAGCGGCCGGAATCCATGAGCTCACGCAGTCGTCTCCGCTGCTCCTCGCCGTCGACGTCGTCGCCCACATCGGGCCGGTTCTCGTCGACGATCACCCACTCCGCATCGGCGACCTGCGGGAAGGTCAGGATCCGGCGTCGTGCGGACAGGTGCCCGCCGAGGCGGTTGCCCGCGCTCACCACGGCGTCGTCGGGGATGAGCGCGAGGCCGTCGAGGACCGCCTCGCGATCCGCCGGGAGTGTGAACTGCTCGGCGCGCACGATGGACCCGCCCGGCACGTGCTGCCAGAACGGCAACGGTCCCCAGTGCCATCCCGCCACGACGGCCGCGGACAGGACGACGGCAGGGCCCACGCGCGAGGTGGCGAGTACCGGCGCGCGGCGCGAGAGGCGGGCGTATCCGTCGATCGCGGCGGCGACCAGGAAAGGGACCATGACGGCCCCGTAGTGGTACTCGATGGAATGCTGCTCCGGCCGGCTGGACAGGAGGTTGAGCATGAGCTCCGGGACCGCGCCGAGGAGGAGCAGAGGAGAGAGCAGGGAGAGCCCGAGGAGCGGCAGGAACAGGGCGAGCACGAACGATCCCCGGTCGGCGGTCGCTATCGTCTGAAAGACGAGAACGGGATCCGTGACGATCGTGCGCAGGAGGCCGCCCGGCGTCGATCCGAGCTCTCCGTAGCGGTCCTCCCCGATCACCGAGCTCCCGCCGGGCGCGAAGTGGGGGATGACGAGGGTCACGGCGACGATGCTCCACAGGAGTCCGCCGGCGATCGTCGCCGGGCCGGCTCGACGACGCCCCAGAGCGACCGTCATCCATACGCCGAGGAGCGCGATGGAGACGCCGACGTGTTCCTTCGTGGCACAGGCGAGGACCACCGCGATGACGAAGACGGCGTTGTGCCGGGTGGCGGCCGCCCAGATCGCCCAGAGGATGAACGGAATCGCGAGGGTGACCGCGTGGAAGTCGAAGAGCGTTGCCCACTGGGTGGCCGGGAGGAGGAGGGTGACGGCCGCGAAGACGACGGAGATCCCCGGCCGGCCGATCCACAGCCGGCCGAGCAGGTATGCGGGGATCGCGGCCGATGCGACCAGGATCGCCTGCGCGACGAGGAGCATCGACGGCGACGGCCACACCCACCACAGGGGTGCGAAGAGGGCGAGTACGGGATCCACGTGGGAGCCCAGCCGGGAGATCTGCTCACCGGCGCGGTCGGTCGACACCAGGAGGCCGCCGTGTGCGGTGCTCCACACGGCCTGGACCATGTTCCCGAGGTCGAACCGCGCCGTCCAGAGCGCCCTGTGGCGCTGGACGGACATCCACGAGAAGGCCACGGCGAAGGTCACGACGACGGCCCCGACCAGGATCTGTGGCCAGTGCCGCACCCACAGCCGCCGGATGGTCATCGGCGACGCCCGACGAGGGTCGCAAGACCCACGAAGACCACCTCGATCACGATGAGTGCGAACCGCAGGCCCACGGCCAGGGCGAGGGCGACACCCCACGGCACGTGCCGCGCGAAGACCAGGGCGAGCAGACCGTCGCGGACGCCGATGCCGGACGGGAGGATGAAGGCGACGAACGAGATCACGAACGCCATGAGGAACCCGGTGCCGACCTCAAGCGGTCCGCCGATCACGGGACCCGCCGCCGAGCGCACCAGGGCCCAGACGCCCACGCAGAGGAGCGCGGTCCCGATCGCGTACCGCAGGACGAGCACCAGGACCTGCCGCTCGCTGAAGACGGCGTCGAGCGGCGGACGGCGGATGAGGCGCAGCGCCCGCTCGGAGAGCCACCGGAACGGGACCGGGTGGAGGGCCACGAGGACGACGGGCACCGCGACGAGGACCCAGAGGAGGCGGGGATCGCCCGGGTTGCCGTACCCGGCGACATAGCCGATCGCCGCGATCGCCGCGATCCCGAGGCCGATGATCTGCTCGTAGACCGTGACGGCGAGCGTCGTGCGACGGGGGACCCCCCATTCCCGCGCCATGACGGCGCGCCCGATGACGAGCATGACGTTCCCAGGGATGTACCGGGCGATGAGGGACTTCGCCCAGATGGCGAGATGCACGTTGGCCGGCGGGTGCTCCGGCGCGAGCCATTCGACCGAGCGGCAGTAGGTGAGGCCCTGCCACGTGTAGCTCAGCATCACGATCAGAGCGCCGGCGACGAGCCAGCCGGGGGCGATGTCCCACTCGTACTCGGAGACGGAGTCCCAGTTGCGCCAGAGCGCGTAGCCCAGGGCGATGACGGCGAGGGCGCCGAACCCGATGAGGAACGCCTGCTGCCGGCGGTTGGGGCGCGGCGGATCGACGATATCGAGGGCATCGTCGTCGAGCAGCGGGGATGCGTCGTGCGCACCGATCGTGTCAGAAGGACGATTCATGGGAGGCTTACGGGCCGACACCGCTCCGCGACGGGACGCGTGTCCCGATCAGGACACTAGGAGATGACGCCGCCCGCGACGAGCACCGACCGGGCCACGTCCGAAACGCCCTCGTGGTCCAGCTCGACGCGCTTGCGGGCCAGCCGCAGCTCACCGGTGGTGAACCGCGCACCGGCTGCGGTGACGGTCGGGGCGAACGTCGCCGGCGCCGTCGCGAGGTAGGCGTTCGACGCGACCGTGACCGGGTGGGCGGGCGTCGCGGCCAGGCGCCGCGTCGGGTCCGCGAGGGTGAGGAAGGCGGTGGTGCCGACGACGCGGGGCTCCGCCCGGCTTGCGAGCACGCAGTGCACCCTACCGCGGCGCAGGAGCGTGAACCGGCCCTCACCACCCGACACCACGACCTTCCGGAAGTCGGCCCTCAGCGCGAGGAGGCCGTCGGCCCGGATGACGTGCTCCGCCGTCGCGCCGTAGACCACCTTCCCGGCGACGGACGCGATCCGGTCGAGGCGACCGATGCCGAAGCGCTTCATCGCCGTGCGCGAGCAGGCGACGGCGGGCGCGTCGTCGCCGGGAGCCCATGACACGACGCTCTGGCCGCGCGCCGCCAGCGGCTTCGCCAGGGCGGCCCCGAGCCTCGCCTCCCGGCGCTCGACGGGGCGGGCGAGCACGCGACGGAGCAGCGTGGAGGTGTCGGTGACGTAGGAGTCCACCGCCCCCTGTCGCAGAGCGGCGTCCGCGGCGAACGCGCTGGGATAGCCGACCCGCGTGACCGTGTATCCCTGCGCCGTCAGGGCGAGTGCGTCGGCATCGGCGATCAGGCGGGAGTTCGTGGTGCCGACGTCACCGATGGAGACGACGGTGCCGGCTCCGAGGGCGCCGCCGGTGCCGATGGAGCAGACGATGCCCCCGCAGACGAGTGCGGCGACGGCGTGACGCCTAGACAACGGACACCGGCGTTCCGTACGAGGCGAACTCGTAGAGACCCTTCGCCTCCGGCTGACCGACGCGGATGCAGCCGTGCGAGGCGGGGTAGGACGGGACCATGGGGTACTGGTGGAAGGCGATGCCCCCGACGATGTAGCTGGCCCACGGGAGCCACACGCTGAACGGGTTCGACCAGGACATGCGCTCCTTGCGGAAGACGCTGAAGCTGCCGGCCGGTGTGCGTCCGCCCGCTCCGGTCGACACGTGGATCGCCCGCTTCACCTCGTTGTTCTGGATGAGCAGCACGACACCGCGGTTGCGGCTGACCTCCATGCGCTTCGCGACGGTGCGACGTCGCGGAACGGGGATGGCGGCCCGGTTGAGCGCCCGGCGCGTCTCGAGGGTGGCCGCGCCCGTGCGGTTCACGCCCTCCCATCCCTGGAAGGCGAGCAGCGCCTGCGAGGTCCGGTAGTCGAGGCGGCCGTTGACGTACCCCGCGGGGAGGTAG
Organism: uncultured Bifidobacteriaceae bacterium; assembly: GCA_964406645.1. GTDB lineage: Bacteria > Actinomycetota > Thermoleophilia > Miltoncostaeales > Miltoncostaeaceae > CALMEC01. The sequence goes on from CAYOSM010000022.1 coordinate 11,463, forward strand.
CGAAGCTGGACGAGGCGCTGCTGGACCTGCTTCGTGTTGACGGGGACCGGGCCGATGATCTCGAACCGTCTGAGCGACGAGTGGTCGAGGAGGCTGTCCGGATCGTCCAGCGGGTCCACCGGGGCGGCCTCGTCGCCGACCAGGAGGCGCACGGCGGAGATCCTCTTGTTCGCCAGCATCGTGTAGACGACCTGTGAGAGCCGGATCTGCACGGCCTTGCCGGAGCCTCCCGTGGCGAACTTCTCGGACACGCGGATCTCGGCGACACCGCTCCGGACCGTGACGTCGCGGACGATCGCGCCCTTCGGGATGCTCGTCCCGATGCCGTCCTTCCGCTCAGCCGCGTTGGGGCCGACCGTGAGGATGCGGGCCGCATAGAGGTTGCGGTCGGCACCGGCCGGAAGCGTGCGCTCGACGATCTGCAGGCGGTCACCGCGGGTGAGGTACACGTCCACCGTCGCCGCCTGTGCGAGCGAGGGTGCGGCACCGACCAGGCCGAGGGCCAGAAGAACCACGGCGACGGCCAGGCGACGGAGGGAGCGATCCGGTGCTTTCATCCTCGGGAAGCTACATCACGGGGTCGTGGCGATCGGCGGGATCGCGGCCGATCACGCGGGCGATGCGCGCCTCGACCTCGTCGATGTCGCGACGCAGATGATTGCGCTGGATCATCTCGCTGACCAGGCCGATCGTGAAGAGCTGGACCCCGACCACGATGAGCAGCACGCCGAGGAGCAGGAGCGGCCGCTGTCCGATGGAGTGCCCGAGGACCTTCTCCACCACGAGGTAGAGCGAGACCACGAGCCCGGCGAGCGTGAAGAGAAGCCCGATGCCGCCGAAGAGGTGCATGGGCCGCCATCGGAACCGTCCGATGAACATGATCGTGAGCAGATCGAGGAACCCCCGGACGTAGCGCTCGAGGCCGTACTTCGATCGCCCGAACCGCCGGGGCCGGTGGTTGACCGGTCGCTCGACGACGCGGAAGCCGTCGGTGGCGGCCATCACCGGGATGTAGCGGTAGAGGTCGCCGGAGATCGAGAGCGTCTCGACGACCTCGGCCCGGTAGGCCTTCAGGCCGCAGTTGAGGTCGTGGAGGCGCAGTCCGGAGAAGCGCGCGGTGACACCGTTGAACACCTTCGACGCGATGCGCTTCGTGATGGGATCGTGCCGATCGGCCTTCCATCCGCTGACCAGATCGGCGCCCGCCTCGAGATCCGCGATGAGACCGGGAATCTCGGCCGGATCGTCCTGCAGGTCGGCGTCCATGGTGATCACGACGTCGCCGGACGCGGTGCGGAAGCCGGCCATGAGGGCGGCGCCCTTCCCGAAGTTGCGGCGGAGGACGACGACCCGCACCCGGTCGTCCTCGCCGGCGATGCGCGCGAGCACGGCGGCGCTGCCGTCGCTCGATCCGTCGTCGACGAAGACGATCTCCGAGTCGAGCTCCAGGGCGTCGAGCACGGGGACGAGCTCGCCCATGAGCACATCGAGCGACTCGTGCTCGTTGTAGACGGGGATGACGATGGACACCGAACGGAACCCGCTCACCGGCGGGGACGGGGGGGTAGCGCTCACGCCTTCTTCTTCTTGCCCTTCTTCTTTTTCTTCTTGAGGGCGACCACGATCGCAGCTGCCTCGTCCGCATCCGGGATGAGCGACGCCGGGGCGGCCGTCGGAGGGTCCTCACCGTGATCCGCAGCGGTGGTCGCCGCAGGCGCGGCACCATCCGCGACGCCGACGAGGAGGACGATGGCGTCCGCATCGGCGATGTCCACCCCGAGGGCCGCGGCACGGTCGGGATGGGCGGCCGCGAACCAGGTCAGCGCGAGGATCCGGTACACCACGGCGTCGGTGTCCTCACCCAGCGAGCCGAGGGCACCGCGAAGGGCGTCCACCTGGGGGTGTCCGAACTCGTCCGCGGCGTGGTCCAGCAGGCGGACCGCATCGGGCCGTGCACGCAGGAGTTCGACGAACGAGCGCGTCGTGTCGGCGATGAGGGCGTCGCCCGAGCGGGTCTCCGCGGCGGCACGGACCTTCAGCGTCTCGCCGAACATGGAGAAGGTCGCCGCGGCACGGCGGAGCACCTCCTGATAGAGGTCCCTCTTGGTGCCGAAGAAGTACCCCGGCGTCCCGCGGGACACACCGGCCCCGGCCCCGATCTGCGCCATCGTGACGGCGTCGAATCCCCGCTCCGCGAAGAGCTGCTCCGCGGCGTCGAGAATGTGTGCGCGCGAGCGATCCGCGTCGCGCTTCTGTGGCTCTTCGGTCATATCAACCCCTTCCACGCGGCTTGCCACGTGGCAAGTCTACGCCGTCCGGCGGAGTTCCCGGCGCCACCCCCGGCCGACGAGCCCCTTCCGGGCCCGGAAGAGCACCAGGGTCCCGAGCGAAACGACGCAGACACCGACGAGGACGAGGAGCACCGGACCGAGGAGTCCGCGTGCACCGCTCATGGATGTCTGGACGATGTACCAGAGGGTGAACCAGATGTTCCGGTCGATGGCATGGGAGATCGTCGTGACCACGGCGACCGGTGCGGCGAGCGCCACGACCCCGAGGGCGGCGAGCTGCCACCGCCGCGGAACCACCGTCGCGGCGAGGGCCGCGTGGGCGGCCGGGAGGATCAGGACGAGCGTGAACGGCGACCTCCACCACGCGAACAGGACGATCACCGACAGCCACAGGAGGGCCGCCGCCGCCTCGGCCGGGGGATTCGCACCGGCGGCGTGCACGCGTCCGCGGATGGCGATGGACACCGCCGCACCCGTGAGGACGACGAGAAGCAGCGCGAGTGCGTCCCGAAGCGTGAACGGCATGTCGGCGGGCAGGGGCGGTCGCCCGACCACCGGAGCGGCGAGGACGCCGGCGAGGGCGAGGAGGTGTCCCATGAGCAGCGCGGCGAGCGGCGGCACGCACTTCCAGCCCACGGCACGGAGCCCGGTCGAGACACGGACGCGCGCCCGGCGGATGCGGGCCGCGGCGTCGAGCGCCATGACGAAGAGCGGGAGGGCGAGGAGGAGCAGGGCCAGCCGCGCCACCGACGGGCGCAGGATGCGCCCGGCGTAGGAGAACGAGGCATCCGGTGTCCGTGCCCGCTCCCGGACGTCCAGCCGGCCGATGAGGTTGAGGGCCGCGGACCCGACGAGATGGAGGCGCTCGCTGGAGGCCGGCGGCTTCATGCCCGCGGACTCGGGTCCCTCCTTGCGCCCGGACAGCGTCACCGCGGGGACACGCTTGTCGATCGCCGCCCGCTGGGCACCGCGGGTCTCGGGGACGGCCATGGCGATCAGCTGGGCCGGGAGTGACGGGGAGGCTCCGGGGACACCGCCCGCGTCGCGTATCGCGTCCTCGGCCATCTGACGAAGGCCGAGCGCCTGGCGGTGCGCCCCGCCCGACCAGATGGTGATCTCGCTGCCGTCCGTCGCGCCGATCGAGTCGAGCACCACCATGCCGGCGATGCGGCTCGTGTCGACCGACCTCAGATACCAGCGCAGGCCGGCGTTGCCGAGGGTGTCGCCGTCGACCGACAGGAAGATGATCCGGTGGTGATAGTTGGCCTGTGCCGCCACCCGGGCCAGCTCCACGAGGACCGCCGAGGCGTTCGCGTCCCCCGCGACCTGACGGGCAGCGTCCCTCCGGGCCACGACGACGATGTTCCGCGTCGACTGGTTGGGGGCCGCCGCCGGGACCGTGTACAGGACGTTGGTGATCGGAACCCACCGGCCCTCGAAGCGCACGCCCGCCTGCTGCTGGGCGACGAGGCGGTGCCCCTCGGGCAGCTCGGAGAGCTGCCGGCGCATCCAGCGGGTGCCGTCGGCGGCCGACTGGGTGCCCGGAACCCGCAGTGGCGCGGTGAGCGTGAGGTCCTGGGCCTGGGTCTGGGCGTCCTGTGCCGGGAACACCCCGACCGACTCCGGCGGGATGGACTCGTCAGGGGGCTGCAGCGTGAGGAACGCGACCAGGAGCGCGATCGTCGCGACGAACCAGGCTTGGAAGTAGAGGCGGCCGTTGAGCATGCGAAGGGGTCCGCACCGAGGTGCGGTCACCTTCGTATCACACCGGTCCGGTGGCGGCGCGCCTGCGCGCCACGCCGTGGCACACCCGAACCGGTATGAATCACGGTGTGGACGGCGACCTGATCCTGGTCTCGAACCGTGGTCCCATCACCTGGGGACGGACCGACGGCGCACGGACGTTCGAGCACGGCGGCGGGGGACTCGCCTCGGCTCTGACCGGCCTGCTCGACCACGAGCCGGCACTCTGGATCTCGGCCGCGATGAGCGACGAGGACGTCGTGGTCTCCGGCGAGGCCGACGGCGGATCCTTCGCGATCCCGGAGATCGGGGTCGCCACGCGCGGGCGCTTCGTGGTCATCGACCCGGAGACCTACCACCGCTACTACAACATCGTCGCGAACCCCATCCTGTGGTTCACCCAGCACTACCTGTGGGACCTGTCGAACGCGCCGGACATCCGGCAGAGCGAGCTCGACGCGTGGGACCAGGGGTACGTGGCGGCCAACCGCCTCTTCGCGGAGGCGGTCATCGACGAGCTGTCGGACCGGCCTAACAGCCTCGTGATGCTCCACGACTATCACCTGTACCTGGCGCCGCAGGTGATCCGCGGAGCCCGGCCCGAGGCGTTCCTCCACTACTTCGTCCACATCCCCTGGCCGCAGCCGGACGCCTGGCGGGTCCTGCCGCCCCACGTGCGCGAGTCGATCCTCCGGGGACTCCTGGCGAACGACATCGTCGCCTTCCACACCGACCGGTACGCACAGAACTTCCTCCGGTCCGTCCAGGAGCTCCTCGACGTCCCCGTCGACGAGCGGCGCCGCCTCATCCGCTGGGACGGCCGTGAGATCTGGGTGCGGTCCTACCCCATCTCGATCAACGCGAACCGGTTCCGCGAGCTCGCCGAGACCCCGGACGTGATGGCCGAGGAGGAGCGCCTGCTCCGCCGGCGCCGCGAGTGCCTCGTCTGCCGCATCGACCGGGCCGACCTGTCCAAGAACATCCTCCGGGGCTTCACCTCGTTCGACCGGTTCCTCGACCTGCATCCCGAGTTCGCCGAGCGGATCACCTTCGTGGCGATGCTCCAGCCGACCCGCGAGGACGTCAACGAGTACGTGGAGTACAAGCAGCGCATCGAGAGCCTCGTCAGTCACATCAACACGAAGCACGGCAACACGGACTGGATGCCGATCTCGCTGCAGTTCGAGAGCAACCTGGCGCGGGCCTGCGCCATCTACAAGCAGTACGACGTCATCATGGTGAACGCCGTGTTCGACGGGATGAACCTGGTGGCCAAGGAGGCCCCCAGCGTCAACGAGCGGGACGGCGTGGTGATCCTCTCCGAGAACACGGGCGCGCATGAGGAGATCGGGTCGTTCTGCCTCACCGTGAACCCGTTCGACATCGAGGCGCAGGCGAACGCCCTCTTCGAGGCGCTCACCATGGACGGAGACGAGCGCCGCAGCCGCGCGGAGCACATCCGGAGGGTCGTGAACGAGAACGACGTCGCGAAATGGCTCGAGGCGCAGCGCCAGGACATCGACGCCAAGATCCGGCTGAGCGGTCCGACGGCGGCGGACGACCCGGACGAGGACTGATCCGGGCTCCGTCGGCCGGGACCGGCAGGGGTGGGCACTCTTTGCCCGAACCTAACGATCGTCACGGGGGTTCGCTCTACACTGGTCCCCACTTCACGAAGTGTCCACTCCCGAAGGAGAATCGTCTTGCGCCGACGCACCGCGCTCTTCGTCGCTCCCCTCGCCGCAATCGCCCTGATCGGAGCGGGCTGCGGTGGCGGCGACTCCACCACCGGAAACAGCGGCAACACCACCGACAACTCGACGGGCGGCAGCACCGATCCCGTCGCGATCCTCAACGCCATCCAGGTCCCCACCACGGCGACCGAGCCCACCAAGGTGGTCTTCAAGGTCAACGCCGACCTGAAGGGGACGATCTCCAACGCCCAGGCGGCGGCCTTCCTCGGCGACGGCCCCATCAGCGTCGAGCTCAGCGGCCCCACGGACCCCGCCAAGAAGGCGGCGGACCTCGCGTTCACGCTGAAGGCGGGCAAGCTCGACTTCGCGGGCAACCTCCGCGTCCTCGACGGCAAGACCGGCTACATCCAGCTCAAGGACAAGTGGTACGCCCTTCCGGCCGACAGCCTCAACTCCTCGTCGTCGACGTCCCCCGCGGACATCGACAAGGTCACCGAGGCCCTCAAGTCGGTCAAGCCGGCGAACCTCATCAAGAACCCCGAGTACAAGGGCACCGAGGACATCGAGGGACGGTCCACGAACCACGTCTCCGGTGACGTCGACACCCAGGGTCTCGTGACGACGATCGCGGACATCGCGAAGTCGCAGAACGAGTCGGTCTCCGAATCGGAGATCCAGGAGGCCCAGACCAAGATCGACCAGTACGTCAAGAACGCCAAGGTGGACGTCTGGGTCGACCAGGAGACCAACGAGGTCCGTCGCCTGCAGCTCAAGGGCGACTTCGTCACCGACTCCGAGATGAAGTCGGAGAGCGGACTCGACGGGGCGACCATCGACATCACGGTGCAGGGCACGCCCACGGACAGCCCGGACATCTCGGCGCCGTCCGGAGCCCTGTCCTCCCAGCAGCTCCAGACCGACCTCACCGGCATCCTCCTCCAGAGCCTGGGCGGCTGATTCGAGGATGACACGGGGCGACACGTCCCGGATGCACTCGTCGGGGCCGGTGTTCACACCGGCCCCGACGTCATTTCGGGACGGGAGCCGCAGCCCGACGGAGCGCTGCCGGACGCGGACCGCGATCCAGCGTCCGCCGACGTCCGGACATCGCATCGCTCGGGATTCCCATCGGCTGTACCGGCCGGAGGGTGCCCGTCCGGCCGTCCAAACCCGTCCCATTGCGACGGTGGGACGCACCGCATGTGATGGCGACGACACCGACCCTTCGTTACCCTCCCGCGACGATGACCCGACCCCGCACATCCCGCCCGCGGAGCACCCGACGCGGTGCCACGATCCTCGTCGCCCTCGCCGCCGTCCTCACCGCCCATGGCGCGGCGACGGCCGCCACGCCGGCGAACGAACGACGCATCAACGGCTGGCAGCCCATGGCGATCGCCCTCGGCGGCGACCACCTCGTGTACGCGCGTTCCAGCTCGAACACCGTCCGCATCGGCCTCCCGTACACCGTCTTCCGCACGGACACGTTCACGATCCGCCTGTCCGGCAACCGGCTGGTCACCCGGCCCGACCCGGGCGTCATCCTGCGCACGAGCGCCGGGCCGACGACCGGCGGACTGCTCGCGGCGGGAGCCGACGGACACCACGTCCTCTCGGCGACCGGGCGCAACTTCCGCCCGATGGTCACCTGGTGCTGCACGGACAACGACCATGACACCCCGGTGCAGGCGGACGGCCGGAAGAACGCACCGGTGACCCTGGCGGTGGGCCTGGACGGATACGCGGTCAACGTCCTCATGCGCAACGCGGCGGGCGAGATGCGCCTCGTGCGCCAGGACGTGTCGCGCGACGCGACGCACCCCCTCGGAGGGCGCACCGATACCGCGGTGGCCGTGCGTCCCGCGTCCACGTCCCTCGTCGCCGTGTCGGGCAACACCGTCGTGTGGGTCGACGCCGCCGACCAGAGTCTCCGCCGCGCCACCATCGGCGCGGACGGCACCCTGGGCCCGGAGACGCAGATCGCGAGCCCCGGACCCGGACCCGTCGTCCGCCTGGCGGCCTCCGGCTCCACCATCGCGGTCGTCGTCCGCGACGTGTCACCCGGACGCTTCCAGGTGGTCCGCCTGGACGCCCCGACCTGGCAGCCGCTCGTCGTCTGGCGGGGCGCGGTCGCGCCACCGATCGCCGTCGGCGACCGGACCCTCGCCATCGCCCCCGTGCGCTCCGTCTTCCAGCACACACCCGACGGCGGTCTCGTCCGCCGGGCGGTGCTCCGTAGCAGCGCCTTCGGCCTCGCCAGCGACGGGCGGAGGATCGGCGTGATCGAACGGCTCACGATCCGCCAGAAGCCGCTCCGCGGAAAGAAGCGCCCGGCCCTCAAGCAGACGGCCATCCGCATCGTGAATGTCCTGAACCCACCCGCGGCCATCCCGGTGGAGGGCGCCTCGTGAGACGACTCCTGACACTCGCCGCCGTCCTCGCCGTGACGTCGCCCGCCCTCGGCGCACCGGTGATCGCCGTCCAGGACGACCAGCTCTCGAACGACCCGGATCCCACGGTCATCGAGCAGCGGCTCACCCGCCTGTCGCAGACGAACGCCCGGTGGACGCGCCTCGACATCGACTGGAGCAAGGTCGCGACGTCGAAGCCGAAGAGCCCGCGCAATCCCGCGGACCCGGCGTACGACTGGCGCATGTACGACCGGATCATCCTCGGCCTTCACCGTCGCGGCACCAACACCATGGTCACGCTGCTCGGCACCCCGGCCTGGGCGACCCCGTCCGGACGCTGGAACGCGGCACCGCCCGCGGACTCCGGTTCGGACTTCGCCATGGCCGTGGCGCGCCGCTACAACGGCACGTATCCCAACCCGAACGGGGCCGGCGTCCTCCCCGCCATCCGCAGCCTGAGCCCGCGCAACGAGCCCAACATCGACCTGATGACCACGCCTCAGTGCCGCAGGGTCGGATCGCGCTGGGTCCCGGTGTCACCGGTGAACTACGCCCGGCTCCTGAAGGCGACGTACCCCAAGGTCAAGGCCGTCGCGCCCAGGATCGTCGTCGTCGCGGGCGAGACCGCCGCCGCCGACAACGGGGGCTGCAAGAGCGCGAGCACCACCATCGGGACGCATTCGTTCTACCGGCAGCTCATCAGGGCGCTCGGACCCGGAAAGACGCCGTTCGACGCATGGGCGCAGCACATGCACTCCGTCGGACCGCCCGGGCGCGCCGCGTTCTTCCCCTCCTGGACGACGCTGAATACACTGACGCGCGAGCTCGACGCGCTGCGTCCGGGCAGGAGGATGCCCGTCATCATCAGCGAAACGAGCTATGCCACCAGTTACAGCCCGTACCATCGGTACTTTGTAACGGAGGCACAGCAAGCCGCCTGGATGCAGCGCAGCTTCCAGCTCGCGAAGAAGAATCCGAACGTGGTGGCCGTCGTGTACTTCAACCTTCAAGATCACCGCAACTGGCCGGCCGGGCTCTACCGGTCGGACTGGACCGCAAAACCCGCGCTCACCACCTTCCGCAGGTGGGCACGCCAGAATCCGCTTCCACAGAAATGGGCCCCCATCCCGTGAGTGACCGCCTCTCCAATGTCCAGGAGTACTACGACAACCTCGCACCGCGTCTGTACGAGGTCGAGGAGCGCAACTGGCACCTCCAGAGCCGCATGTCCGTGGTCCTCGAGACCATCGACCGCTTCGCGCCGAAGAACGCGCGGATCCTGGACATCGGATGCGGAACCGGCTTCCTCCTGGAGCAGTTCGCGAAGCGCGGCTTCTCGGGCGTGGGCGTCGACCTGTCCCCCGAGTCCGTCGAGATCTCCCAGAAGCGGCTCGCCGACCTGGGTGCCTCCGACCGCCTGAGGGCGGAGGTCGGTAGCGCGTACGAGCCGCCGGACGGTCCGTACGACCTCGTCACGATCACCGACGTGCTGGAGCACCTCGAGGATCCCCGTGCGTGCCTCACCGCCGCACGTGAGCGGCTGGCACCGGGCGGCGTCATCGTGGTGTCGACCCCGAACCGGCGCAGCCTGCACGGCGCCCGCCGCTGGCTCTCCGAGCACGGGGTCCCCGGCATCAAGCTGAGCCTGGCCCCGATCGACAACTGGCAGACCTGGAACGACCTCGACGCCCACGGGCGCGCCGCGGGCCTCGTCACCGTGAGCCGTCGCGGGATCTTCTTCCGTCCGGGCGGTCGCGTCGGCTCCCAGATCGGACGCGTCTACCGCCTCGAGTCCGCGCGCAGGACCGAGCTGCGCCTCTCGCACACCCCGATCGGGCGATTCGGGTTCTACATCTGCCTCGCCTTCCGCCCCCGCTGAGCACACCGCCCTCCGCATCCGACGAGTCTGAGCCCATCGGCCGGCGACTCGCGGCGATCCTGTCCATCGGACTCGCGTTCGTCGGGCTCATCGTCTTCCTCACGCCGTACGCCTTCCCCTCGCCGCCGCCGATCGTGCGCGGGTTCCAGGCCACGGGCATGTTCAGCCCGAACGGCGACGGCGCCCGCGATGTCGCGACCATCGCGTTCCGCATGAACGAGGCCGGTAACGCGGAGGTGACGATCAAGGAGCGGGACACCCAGGAGGTGATCCGCACGCTCACCGACGGTCCCCAGCCCGCGGGCATCGTCCGCCTCGAGTGGGACGGGCGCAACGACAAGGGCGTGATGATGCCCGACGGCAGCTACTCGGTGAGCCTCCACGCCTCGGTCGGGAAGCGGAACTACCGCCTCAGCAAGGTGACGGTGCTCGACCGCACGCCGCCCCGCCTGGGGCCGGTCTCGGCCGAATCCGCCGCGCTTGCGGGTCCCGGTGAGGGTGAGTGCCGCGTCGTCGCCACCGCGCTCGAGCGCGGGACGATGTCCATCAGTGCCACCCGTGCCTCGGGAGGCGACCCGGTCGCACGGTTCGTGCGCACGGGGGTCACCGACGGGCAGTCCGTCGTCTGGAACTGGGACGGCAACGGCACCGGAGGAGCGCCCGTCACACCGGGCGTCTACGTCATCACGGGCACGCTCAGCGACCGGGCGCGCAACTCCCGGTCGGCGACGACCACCTGCTGGGTGGGCCACGTCATCGGCTCCGCGATCCCGGCCGACCCGCGCATGGGCACACGTCCCCGCGTCCGTCTCACGACCGTCGCCGGCGAGGCGCTGCCTCCCACGACGCGGGTCACCCTGAGCATCGCCCGGCGGACGAACGACCCCGGCGGGACGAGGACGTCGGTCATCGGTCCCACGGTGGGCTCCACCGCGCGCGGACCGCTGCGAACCACCCGCATCACCCTTCCGCGCGCGATCCCGCCCTCACGGCTCTGGATCGTCGCCACCACCGAGAACGGCCGGGCGTTGATCCCGCTGCGCCCATGAGCACGACCGAGAAGTTCCAGATCGTCGCGGCGGTCATCGCCGGACTCGCGACCATCGGGTTCCTGCTGCCGGGACGCGACCCCGGGCGGACCGAGGCCCGGCACGCCGGATCGCTGGCCGTCCTGGTCGCATCCTGGCTGCTCCTCGGCGGGAGCCTCATCTCCCGGGACGACGCGGGGGACGGATGGGATCGCATCGGTTCGATCCCCCGCATCGGCCTGCTCCTCCTCGGGCTCGCCGTCGCCGCCGCCGTCTGCGTGGTGCTCGTCCGGCTCATCCTCGCCCGTCCGGTCATCTGGTTCGTCCTCCTCGCGATCACCCTGCCCATCCGGATCCCGGTGACGCTGGGGAGTCAGAGCGCGAACCTCCTCGCTCCGCTCTACGCCGTGGTGGGACTCGGCGTCATCGCCTGGGTCGTCGGACGCCGCAGCGGGCGCTTCGCCGCCCCCTCGACGCGCAACCTCCTGATCGACGGAACGACCGCGCTCTTCACGGCCTGGACCCTCGTCTCCACCCTCTGGAGCGACGACATGCAGGAGGCGACGATCAAGATCGTCTGCTTCTACATCCCGTTCGTCCTGCTCCTGCGGCTCGTCGCGTCCCTCTGGCCCGAGACCGACCGCCCGCTGCGCGCGGTCCTCACGGTGACCATCGCCATGGCGAGCGCCGTGGCGCTCCTGGCGCTCTACCAGTTCGCCACGAAGACCATCTGGTGGAACGAGACCCTCGAGACGGCGAACAACTACAACCGCTTCTTCCGGGCGAACGGGATCTTCTTCGATCCGAACATCCTGGGCCGCTACCTGGCACTCGCGATGGTCGCCGGCGTGGCGGTACTTCTCGTCACCCGGGGCGCCACGCGCGCCTGGCTCCTCGCCGCGTCCTGCGTCGTCATGGCAGGCGGGCTCGCGGTGACCTTCTCCCGCTCGAGCGCGATCATGCTGACGGCGGCACTCTTCGTCCTCGCGCTGCGTGCCTTCGGGGTGAAGCGCACGCTGCTCGTCACGGCCGCCGGCGTCGTCCTCATCGGCGGACCGGCCATGATCTTCAAGGAGAGCGTCCGCGAGAAGTTCACGTCCGTCGATGCCCTCGTCGGATCGAGCGAGGGACGCTTCCGCCTTGCGGAGGGCGGAGTGGACCTCTGGCGGACATCACCCGTCCACGGCGTCGGCCTCGGGGCGTTCGCCGAGCGCTACGAGGAGACGTTCCCCGAGCGGGACCGCAACCGTACCCGCGTGTTCATCTCGCACACCGCGCCCGTCACGGTACTCACCGAGCTCGGCATCATCGGCTTCGGCTTCTTCGTCCTGATGTGCGTCGGGGCCGTCGCCGCGCTGTGGCGGGCATCCCGTCCGAATGACGAGAACGGGCTGGCCGCCTGGACGGCACTGGCGATCCTGTTCGGCATATTCCTCCACAGCCTCCTCTACTCGGCGCTGTTCGAGGACCCCTACGCCTGGGCCCTCCTCGGCCTCGGATCGGCGCTCCTCGCCATCCGGCCCACGACGCCAGAGACGACCGACACCACGCCATGAGCACCCCCCTTCGGATCATGTGCCTCAGCAACATGTATCCGGGCCCGGACGATCCGGACTACGGGGCCTTCATCGCGACCATGTGCGACGCCCTGGAGGCCCGGGGCAATCGCGTGGACCGCGTCGTGATCGACCGCCGGGCGGGCGGGCGATTGCGGACCCCGGTCAAGTACCTCTCCCTCCTCGTGCGTGCGCTCCGTCACGCCCGGCGTGCCGACGTCGTCTACGCCCACTACCTCTTCCCCACGGGGATGATCGCCTGCATCACGGGTACCGTCTTCCGCCGTCCCTGGGTGGTCACGGCGCACGGTCGCGACGTCCGCAATCTCGACTCCGGACCGATCCTCCGCCTGTCGCGCCCCGGTGTCGCCCGTGCGCGAGGGGTCATCGCCGTCAGCCACTTCCTCGCGGGTGACCTCGTCGCCGCCCTCGGCCTGACACGTGAGATCGACGTCATCAACATGGGTGTCGACACCGAGCGCTTCCGCCCGACGGACCGAGGCGCCGCCCGGCGCGCGCTCGGGCTCCCGGAGGACATCCACCTCATCCTGGCCGTGGGCGGTCTCACGGAGCGCAAGAACCCCCTCCGCCTGCTCGCGGCGGCCGAGTCCCTCATGCACGACCACCCCGGCCTGCGCCTCGCGTTCGTGGGCCAGGGCCCGCTCCGCGATTCCCTGCAACGCGCGATCGACCAGCGTGGCCTGAGTGATCGCGTCATCCTGACGGGCGCCGTCGACAACGCGGCGGTCGCGAGCTGGATGGCCGCCTGCGACGTCCTCGCCCTGCCGAGCACGGTCGAGCCCCTCGGCGTCGTCGCACTGGAGGCACTGGCGTCCGGCCGGCCCGTCGTCGCCACCCGCGTCGGCGGAACCGGCGAGGTCATCGGCAGCGCGGGTGTGCTCGTCGATCCGACGGACGTGGAGGGCATCGCACGCGGCCTGGCCCACGTCCTCGGCACACCGCCGGCCGAGGAGAGCTGTGTCCGCGAGGCCGCGCGCAACTCGGTGAGCGTCCAGGCCGGACACGTGGAGAGGGTCCTCCGCCGGGCCGCCTCGGTATCCGGCGACCACAACGCCTGAGAGCGAGGCCCGGCGTACCGGTCGCTCCGGGTCATCCGGGTCGGTGCCGCTCCGTGGCGTCCCGCGTGTCGGGAACGGCCTGCCGGTCACCGGCCTGCGAGATGGGGATGACCTCATCCAGCGCCCACACCCGGAGGAACGCGTCGACGACCTCCGGCGCGAACTGGGCGCCGGAGCCGGCGACGATCTCGTCATGCGCCTGCCGCGGTGTGCGGGACACGCCGTAGGTGCGCACGCTGGTCATCGCGTCCCACGCATCGGCCACCGAGATGATGCGGGCGCCGTCCGGGATGGCGTCTTCTGAAGCACCGTCGGGGTAGCCGCCCCCGTCCCAGCGCTCGTGGTGCGCGCGGATCCATCCCACCTGTTCCGCGCTCAGGACGTCGGAGGTGATCTCCGCTCCGAGAGCCGCGTGCGCCATGACGGTTCGGCGCTCGCCGGGCGTGAGGCGCGCCGGCTTGAAGAGGATCGCGTCGGGGATCCCGATCTTCCCCACGTCGTGCAGGAGAGCGGCCTCCTCGAGTACCTCGAGGCGGTCGTCCTCCCACCCCATCGCCCGCGCGATCGCGACCGAGAGGGTGGCGACGCGCTCGGCGTGACGGGCCGTTGAGGGGTCCTTCGCGTCGACGGCGCGCGCGAGGGCGCGGAGGGCCGTGACCGCATGGCTGCGCGCCAGGCGTTCGGCACGTTCGGCGACGGAGAGCTCGCGGACCACCTCCGGCGAGTAGCGGAGCGTGAGATTGCGGCCGGTGGCCTTCGCCCAGTAGAGGGCACCGTCCGCCAGCCGGAAGAGTTCGGTCGCGGTGTCCGCCTGCGAGAGGTCCGCGACACCGACCGAGGCCGTCAGGGTTCCCACGCCGTCCGCGAAGGGCGTCGCCCCGATCGCCAGGCGGGCGCGCTCCGCCGCGCGCCACGCGTTCAGGCCGTCCGTGTTGGGGAGGATCCAGGCGAACTCCTCACCACCGATGCGCGCCACCGTCTCACCGAGGCGCGCCTCCCGGGCCAGCCGGCGGGCCGCCTCGGCCAGGACCTCGTCCCCGACCTGGTGACCGAACGTGGCGTTGACGTCGTTGAAGCGATCCAGGTCGATGATGGCGACCGCGAGGTCTCCGTTCTCACGCCGTGCCTCGTCCACCTGTGTGTTGAGCCGCTCGTGGAACCTCCGGTGATTCGCCAGCCCCGTCAGCGGATCGGTCTCGGCCTGCTCGGCCAGGCGCTGGGCGGCGTCGGCGTTCGAGACCGTCATGCCGATGAGCTCGGCGAAGCGCGTGAGCTGGGTCTCCGCACCCGGGCGGAGCCCGGACGCGACCCCGGACAGGACCTCGAGGACGCCCCAGTGCTCGTCGCCGACCCGGATCGGCACCGCGATGCTCGACCGGTAGCCGGCGGCGGAGAACTGCTCCGCGGTCTTCGGGTCGAGGGTGTCCGTGTCGTCCACGCGCGCCGGCGCCCCCGTCCGCAGGAGCTGGGCGAATGAGGCGTCGCTCCCCAGGCGGACCCGCGCGGGAGGATCCGTGCGACCCCCGCCGGGACGGATCCAGATCCCCATGTCGACCGCGCGCTCATTGGCGTCGACCAGCTTGCGGACGACGGCCGCGTCGGCGCCGAGCAGCCGCGCGGACTCCCGTGCCACCAGCGTGAACACCTCGTCGGGCTCGTGCCCGGCGGCGACGAACGTCGCCACCTCCCGCAGCACCTCCCGCTCCACCGACAGCGCCCGCAGTTCCGCCTCCGCCTGCCGGCGGAGGGTGACGTCCTTGCCGACGTGCAGGAAGCCGCGACCGCCGGTCAGGCGCGACACGGTGAGGAGCAGGTCGCGATCCTGAGCGCCCTCCCGGCGGATGATGAGGTCCGCGTCACCGGTGAAGCCGACGGGGAGGTCGTCCTTCCAGGGAGGAGGCTCGTCGATGAGCTCCGCCTCCGTGCGACCGGTGATCTCCTCCATCCGCCTGTTGACCCACTTCACGCGGCCCCGCTCGTCGAGCTCCATGAGCCCGTCCTGGACCGATCCGATGACGAGCCGGGTCGAGTCCCGCTCCGCGGCCATCTCGTCGAGCACGCGTCGCCTCTGCCGGTCGATCCGGGCCCACAGCATCGCGGCGACCCCGACGAGGATGACCACCAGGCCCCCCAGCGCGATCACGAGCCGGGTGATCGTCGCGTCCGAGTCGGCGCTCTCGCCGTCGATCCCCGCGTGCATCGTCGTCACCCACCGCGAAAGCGCGGTGTCGACCCGGTCGATCGCGGCCTGCGCCCGTCGTTCGAGGGCCCGGACCGCGGCGGTGGCGTTCTCCGGCGCACCCGAATCGAGGACGACCAGCGAGAGGGACGAAAGCGCGTCCCGCCCCTCCCTGATCACCGACTGCTCCGTCGGCTCGTCCGCGCGGAGCGCCGCGAGACGGTTGTAGCGGGCACGCCCGTCGATGACCGCCGTCCGATACTCCGCACTGGGTCTCACCGGACCCCCGGCATGACGCAACCGCCAGTACTGGGCGTTCTGCTCCTGCAGACGGTGACGGAGCGCGATGAGCTCCTGCTCGATGCCGCGCAGCTCCCGGTGATCCCTCCCGGCCGACCGGACATCGCGGGCGATGACGATGCAGGCGATCAGGATCAGGATCGTCGGCACCACGATCGCGGCCAGTTGCACCCGCCGAAGATTGCGTGCCCGCCGCTGCGTCTGAGATGTCGTATCGAGCATGGTGGCCACGTGGGACGCCCTCGGGAGACCGGAG
>CAYOSM010000023.1:0-24062 GCA_964406645.1 uncultured Bifidobacteriaceae bacterium
CGTCACAGGCGTCCCTCCGTGGCATGTGATGTGACGTGTTTGAGCGGAGCGTCCGCACGCGCGGTTGATGCGTCGACGGCGGTCCACGTGCGCGGGACAAGCCCCCGCTGCATCGGCAGGTGACGGGCGGTCCATGAGCCTGAGGATCCGGGTCGTTCAACGGGACTGAGGTGCCATCTATGGGGGGTGGGGGTGTGTCAAGGGGTGTCGGTGTGTGCCAGCCATCTATTCGACCGTTGTTGGTCAGTGTGTCGTTCGGGACGGTGGGGGCTCAGTCAGGCACGCGGCCGCCGGTGGGGCCATGGCATCTCGCGAGCTCGCCCAAAGGTTGGGAAGCAGGGTTCATGTGGTGGTCTCGGGTTGGTTGAGGCAGCGGATCTCGCCGTCGCGTAGGGCGTGGTAGGCGAGGCGAAGGATGCGGCCGGCGACGGCGCAGGTCGCGATGTTGCTTCCGCGGCGGGCGGCGATCCGCTCATGGGTGTCGCGCAGTGGTCCGGGTGTGCGCACGGCGACGTGGGCGGCCTGGACGAGGACCCACCGCAGGACGGGTGAGCCGTGGCGGCTGATGTGGCCGATGCGGGTGGTTGTGCTGCTGTTTCTGACGGTGGGGGCGAGCCCCGCCCAGCTCACCAGGTGCTTCGGCGTGGGGAATCGGGTGATGTCGGCGACCTCAGCGATGATCACCAGCGCGGTGAACACCCCGACCCCCGGAATCAGGGTGAGTACCTCCACCTCACGCTGGTGGTCGCCTGTGTGGCCGGTGATCAGGTCGGTGGCCACCCGGATCTCGCTGTCGAACACACCGATTACCCGTAGTAGGGCGTTGATGCGTTCGCGTTGATCAGGGCGAAACCCCATCGCCTCGAGTTCCGCCCGGCCGGCGGGGCCGAACAACTCGGTGTGGGCGGGGTGGCAGCCCAACGCGGCGACCAAGGCCCGCACCCGGTTCTTCATCGCCGTACGCGCGTGGGTCAACGCCACCCGGTGGCGGATCAGGCCCCGCAGATCCCGGATATCCCGGCTGGCGATATACGACTCGGGCAAAAACCCGGTGCGGTGAAGCTGCGCCAAGGTTTCCGCATCGATCGCATCGGTCTTCACCCGGGATGTCGCGATCGCACGGGTACGCGCCGGGTGACTCAACGTATGGGAAACACCGTGGTCTTCCAACAGTTCGATCAGCCACTCCCACCCGTAGGTGGCTTCCACCGCCACGTGGGGGTCATCCCACCCAGCAAGAACATCCAACACCCGCCGCGGGTCGTTTGCGATCCCCTCAGACGCGACCACCTCCCCGTCCTCATCGATGACACACACGTGCGAGCGGTTGCGATGCAGATCAAACCCGACAAAATGCGACATGGAGGGCCTCCCCAAAAGCCGACGAAATAGGCACCCTGAGGCTTACCCCCTCGCAACCCGCGAGACAACGAGGAAGCCCTCCATCACATCAGGCACCCGAGTCCCCGTTGCACGGAACCCGACCACCGGCAGCTCCTGGCGGGACCACCGCCGGCGACACCGTTCTGGACCACGACGGAGATGCTCAGCCGGGTGCTGTCGTGCCATTCGTAGCCGACGCCGTCACCACCCCGCTTGGTCCGGCGACTGAGCCGTCAACCGACCCCGAAATGCACTTGGGGGGCCCGAAGGCCCCCCAAGAAACGATCTGCAGGCGACGCGAAAGCGTCGTCTGTGTGGACCGTCCTACTCCGCAGCCGCAGGCTTCGGGGTGAGGGCGGCGGCCAGCTTGCCCGAGAGGATTCCCAGGATGGCGCCGCAGATCAGGGTGACCAGCGAGTTGACGAACACCATTCCCCACGGGGTGGAGAGCACGCCACCGAAGGCCCCGGTTCCGGCCCGCGCGGCCTCCGGATCCCCGCTCAGGATGCCCTTACTGAATGAGGCTCCAACGCTTGTGAGGTCGTTGTTGACGCCGCCGCCGTTGGGCCACCAGCCGTCGAGGCCGGTCGCGATCCACCAGAGGAACACAGAGGCGAATGCCGGGAAAGTACCGGCGACGTAGTACCAGTCACCGAGGACCAGGACCATCACGAGGATGAAGGCGAAGACGCCCACCCATAGGGCGATGCCCCAGAAGTCCGGCTGAGTGGCCGTCTTGAAGGCGAGACCCATAGTGAGGAAAGCGGCAACGGTACCGAAAATGCAGGCAGTAACGATCTTGCCGAAGGCGGCGTTGTCACCACCGGCGGCGAAGAACATGCCCCAGGCGATGAACGCCGTGGGAAGGATCAAGTGAAAGTGCTTAGGAAGTTCAAGCGTAGTGAGCTGGCCGGTCGGATCAAGAGCTCCGTTCGTTACCCAGTGGAACGTGAAGTTCAGCGAGAACTCCGTCCAGAGGAACGAAAGGACACCAATGACCAGCGCGAGCGGAAAAATTGCTTTGGCGCGAGGACCCATTGAGTCGACTCCTTGGAGAGATAGAGCAAAGGCAGCGCGGTCGAAGAAAACGTGTCAACAGAAGGTCTGACCGGCTGGCACCCAGCGAACAGGGCAACGTGACATTCGACATCGTCCGGACAGTTTCCCCCTTTCCGGAACGGCGTGAAACCTCTGTCACGGTGGCGATGCCACCCCCCAAACGCGTGATGCGCTCACAACTCTACGCACATCCGGGAGTTGGTTGCAAGCGTCTCAAGCTTTCTTACATTGTCCGTGAGACGCCCAGCAGCCCGCATATTGCGGATGCCAGCGCCCGCGGGGAATGCCGGACCACCTCCCCCTCCTCCGCCAAGTCGTGCGTCGTGATACGAACGTCCATGTCCTGGAAGGCGGTGAGGTCCACGATGACCGGCTCCTGGGACTGGGCAGCGTACCGCGCCAGAGGACCAGGGTCGATCGGCCCTTCGTGGAGCACCGCGACGTCGAGTGAGCCCTCCATCGCCTCCCACACGGCCCGCACGTGTGCGGCCGCGTCGAGACCACCGGTCTCACCTGGTTGCGTCATGACGTTGCCGATGTAGACCTTCTGCGCGGCCGACTCGCGAAGCGCGTCCACGACCTCCGGGATGGCGAGATGGGGAAGCACGCTCGTGAAGAGGCTCCCGGGTCCGAGGAGCACCATGTCCGCCTCGACGAGCGCCTCGATGGCGGGCGGATAGGCCACCGGCACCGGATCGAGCCAGACGCGCCGGCATGCTCCGGCCCCCGAGGCGATCTGGGTCTCGCCGCAGACGACCTCGCCGCTGTCGCGCTCCGCCCAGAGGCGCACGTGGTCGAGGGTCGTCGGAAGCACCCGGCCGTTGATCTTGAGAACCCGTGAGCATTCCTCGATGGCCCGATCGAAGCTTCCCGTGACCTCCGCCAGGGCGACGAGGAACAGGTTCCCGAACGGATGGCCCGCCAGGTCGCCGTCCGCGAAACGGTGCTGGAAGAGGGTGCCCATGAGCGACTCGTCATCGGCCAGCGCGACGAGGCAGTTGCGGATGTCGCCGGGCGGGAGCACGCCGAGTTCGCGACGGAGCCGCCCGGAGGACCCCCCGTCGTCAGCCACCGTCACGATGGCCGTGATGTCACAGTCCTCCCCCTTCAAGGCCCGGAGGAGGTTGGAGAGGCCGGTTCCGCCGCCGAGCGCCGCGATCCGCGGTCGCCGCCCGCTCAACGCGCGCCCTCCGGTGCATCGAGCTGGGGGCGGGCGGCGCGGTGGAGGTGGCGGTGGTCGACCGTGGCGTCGTACCCCATCGCGCGATACCGCTCACAGGTCATCTCCGCGAGGCGGACGCTGCGGTGGCGCCCGCCGGTACAGCCGAAACCGACCACGAGATGACGCTTCCCCTCCTCCGCATATGCGGGAAGCAGGAAGTCGAGGAGGTCGTAGAGCCGCGTGATGAACTCGGTCCAGCCGTCCACCTTCTCGAGGAACGCGATGACGGGCGCGTCCTGTCCGGTGAGTTCGCTGAGTCCGGGCTCGTAGTAGGGGTTCGCGAGGAAGCGGACGTCGAAGACGAGGTCCACGTCCGGCGGCAGGCCGTGCTTGAAGCCGAAGGAGAGGAAGGTGATGGAGAGCCGCGATCCCGGGGTCACACCCGTGGCCTCGCCGAGGGTGCGGCGGAGGTCCCAGATGGTGAGGCCGGTGGTGTCGACCACGACATCCGCCCGATCGCGCAGCGGTTCGAGGAGTTCCCGTTCGTTGCTGATCCCGTCGAGCACGCCACCCCCGCCGGAGACCGGGTGACGACGACGGGTCTCCCGGAAGCGGTTCAGCAGCGTCTCGACGGAGGCCTCGAGGAAGATGACGCGCAGTGTGACGTCCGCGTGCGACCGGAGTTCGTCGATGATGCGGACGAGCTCGGTGAACAGATGCCGCCCGCGGACGTCGCAGACGACGGCGACGCGCTCGAGGTTGGATCCCTCGAGTCCCGCGATGTCGACGAGCGACGGGATCATCCGGGGCGGGATGTTGTCGATGCAGAACCAGCCGTCGTCCTCGAAGGCGCTCATGGCCTGGCTCTTGCCGGCTCCGCTCATGCCGGTGATGACCGTCAGCTCGATGTCACTTCCTCCTCGGTAAGGATCCCGACGCCGTCGGGCGACGTCGTCTTGTGCAACCTGTCATAGACCTCGTGCGCGAGTTTCCGCGGCATGCCGGGGACCGCCGCGATCTCGTCCGGTGAGGCGCCGAGGAAGCGCTCGGGACTTCCGAAGTGCTTGAGGATGGCGGCTCGGCGAGCCGGGCCGATCCCGGGGAGCGAATCCAGCACGCTGCCCGTCGCCCCGAGGGCGCGCTTGCCCCGGTGGCTCTTGAGAGCGAAACGATGCGCCTCGTCGCGGATGGCCTTGAGAACGCGCATCCCGGCGGAGTTCTCGTCCATGGGCACGGGGTCGCTCCGGCCCGGGAGGTACACCTCCTCGAAGCGCTTGGCCAGCGAGGCGATGGGCATGTCGTCCACACCCGCCTCATGGAGACCGCGGATGGCCGCGGCCAGCTGCCCCTTGCCGCCGTCGATCAGGACGAGCCCGGGCCGGCGAGAGAACGACGGATCGGTGTCGTCGGACGCGTACCGGCGGAATCGCCGCGTGATGGCCTCCTCGATGCGGGCGAAGTCATCGGGGCCACCGTCGATCCGGGTGGAGAACGTGCGGTAGTGCGCCTTCAGCGGCGCGCCGTGCTCGAAGACCACCATCGACGCCACGGTGTGGGTGGCACCCAGGTTGCTGATGTCGTAACACTCGATCCGGACAGGCGGAGCCGGGAGGTCGAGCGCCTGCTGCAGTTCCGCCAGCGCGTCGCGCCGGCGCGCCACCGCCGCCTCGTGCCGACGGCGATCCTGGTCCACCGCGAAGCGCGCGTTGCGCTCCGCGAGCTCGAGCAGGCGCCGCTTGTCGCCGCGTTCGGCGTGGCGCACCTCGACCTTCCTCCCCCGCCGTGTCGACAGGAGCTCGGTGAGGGCCGGGGTGTCGGCCCCCTCCGGCACGATGAGGAGCGGCGGGATGACGAGGGCGAGGGTGTAGTACTCGATCGCGAACGCCTCGATGATGGAGGCCGGATCGTCGTCCCCCGAGAGTTCGAGATGGAACGACTGGCGGTCCTGCATGACCCCGTCGCGGATCTGGAGCACCTGCACGTTCGCCGCGTCGCCCTCGGTCGCCAGGCCGACGACGTCCATCGTCCCCAGCGACTCGCCCTTGGCGAGCTGACGCTCCATCAGGTGTTGCACCGCGTTCAGGCGGTTGCGGTGGATGGCCGCCTGCTCGAACCGCTGCTCGGCGGCCGCGGTCTGCATCTCCTCCTCGAGCTCGCGCTCGAGCCCCCGGTACCGGCCGGAGAGGAACGCCACGATCTGATCGATCAGGTGCGCGTAGTCCTCTCGGCTGATCTCCCCGATGCAGGGCGCGAGGCAACGCTTGATGTGGAAGTCGAGGCAGGGAACGCCGCTGGATCGTCCGGGCTCCGGCCCCTCGCAAGGACGCGACGGGAAGATCCTCGCGAGGGCGTTGAGCGTCTCCCGTGTCTTCGCCGCGTTCGAGAACGGCCCGAAGTAGACGCGGTCCCGCCGATGGCGTTCGCGTGTGAAATAGACGCGCGGGTAGGCCTCGTCCGTGCTGATCGCGATGTACGGGTAGCTCTTGTCGTCGCGCAGCCGGATGTTGAACTGCGGCCGGTGACGCTTGATCAGGTTGGCCTCGAGGATCAGCGCCTCGCTCTCGCTCGAGGTGACCATCACCTCGACCCGGTCGATGTGATCGACCATCTCCCCCGTGCGCGCATGGGCGTCGTGGCGCGGACGGAGGGACTGCGGATCGCTCGCCGTCAGAGGTGCGCGGAAGTACGAGAGCACGCGCTTGCGGAGTGACTTGGCCTTCCCCACGTAGAGCACCGCATCCGCCTCGTCCCGGTACACGTAGACACCGGGCCGATCCGGAAGAGCCGCAAGCTGAGAGCGGATCTGAGGGTTTGCGGCCATACGGCCGAGTATAGGTCCATCGTCCCGTGCGACGCCAAGGCGGGGTGATCAGCGCTGCCTCGGCCCGGCGGAAGGGCAATCCACCCACCCGCCCCGGCCAACCGCCGGGCCGCCTCCACGGCGGCCCCTCGTAATCATCAACGGCAGCGGATCCTCGAAGCTGACTGGGTCCTGCTGTTGACGGAGATGGTCGTCGACTTGACGTCAGCGCTGTCTCAGTCCGGCGAGACGGATCCACCCGTTCACACGAGCTTCTCATCGATCCTCACCAGTTCGATCTCGGAACCGCCCGTACCGGGAAGGGCCAGTGTCGGATCGCCGATGAGGGCCATGATCCGGGAGACATAGCCCTGCGTCTCCCGGAAGGGCGGGATGCCCCCGTACCGTTGGACGTTGCCCTCACCGGCGTTGTAGGCCGCGAGGGCGAGCGGGATGGATCCGAACCGCCGGAGCAGCCGGCCCAGATGACGGCCGGCCGCCGGTATGGCCTGATCGGGGTCGAACGGATCGGACAGGCCCATCTGCCGTGCCGTGGCGGGCATGAACTGGGCGATTCCCTGTGCTCCCACCGGGCTGACCGCCGTGGGCGAGAATCCCGACTCGGCGCGGAGGAGGGCCGCGAGCACGATCGGCGGAACCCCTCCCCGACGCGCGCCGGTTAGGATGAGGGCGCGATAGCGCTCGGGTACCCAATCCGGCAGGGCGTCGTCGCCCGGACCGTCGTCAGCCTCCTTCCGGCTCTCGGCCGCGCCCCCCTCCGTGGCGGCACCGCAGCCCGGCAGGTAGCCGAAGTGCCACGGCTCCCACGAGTAGCGCTGGACGAAGCCGAACAGCCGGGCGTATCGAGAGAGCCAGTCCCACGCGCCGGGGGTCCCGGCGATGTCAAGCTCGGTGGCCTCGCGGTGGCGGCTCCGCCCGGGTGGCGCGACCCACTTTGGGTCGGGATGACGTGCGAAAAGGACGGCCTGCTCGCGATCGGAGCGGTATCCGCTGTTCACCACGAGCGACACCCCGGATCGCGCCGCGGCGGCGTCCATGCGGTCGAACGCCGCGGCCACGGCCGGACACGTCGGCTTGCCGTCGCGGTACACGAGTGGCCCTCTGTACTCACCGGCGCGCGGAGACGAGGCGCTCTCCGGAAGGCCACCGGCACCGGGCCGGATGGCGGCGCGTGCCGAGGCCCGGAGCCGTGAGGACATGGGGCCCGCTGCATCGACGGAGACCTGCACCACCGTGGGCGGCCAGACCGCACCCTCGGGGAAGGTCATCGCGACAAGCCGGGCTCCGTTGACCCGGGCCAGAACCTCGGCCCGCTGCCGCAGGGAACGACGCCACGCCTCCCGCTCGTGGGGTGAGTGGTCGGCGATCGCCACCAGATCGCCGCGGATGACGCGCGCCGCCTGGACGGCCGTGAGGTCGGCTCCGGTCTGGGCCACCGCCTTCGCCGCATGCGCCCGTCCGAACATCGCGATCACGCCGACCAGGCACATGAGCACGAGTGCGAGGCCGATCATGACGGGCGCCGCCTGGCCGGATTGGGAAGCCCTGGTCCTCATGGCACGTCGACCCGCGCGCGCGCCGTGACCACCAGTCGCGTACGCCCCGGGAGCAGCGACGGGATGCGCTGTTCCACCGTCACGACACCGGCCCCGCCCGTGTGACGGAGTGCCTTCGTCCGCACGGCCTCGTCCGCCATGAGCGCTCCGCGGACGACGACCGCGAGCTGCCACGCGATCACGATGACCAGGGCGAGCGCCGGGGCCATGGCAAGGGCTTCGACACCCGCCTGCCCCTCCTGCCGACGACGCATCATGGACGCACGTCCTCCTCGGCGTCGACGGAGCCCAGCGACCTGATCCACGGAAGGACCGACGGGATGGGGACGCGCACGCGTACCCGGTCGGACCCGTCCGTCGCGGTGCTCCGGGTGACGGCGGCGCGCCTGGCGAGGCGGTCGGGCAGCACGGCCAGTGCCGCCCGCTCGACCGGCGCCCCGACCGACCCCGCCCGCGCCGCGGTCCGGGCGGCACTCTGCACCGTCTGCCACGTGTGCGCGGCGACGATGGCCTGCCACCCGATGAGGACGAGCAGTGCGAGACCCATCGCCACACCGATGGTCTCGACCGCCGCCTGCCCGTTCTGCCCGGTCCTCATCACACGAGCGACACTAGGCCCGCGCCCGTGGGCGATTACGTGATCACTGTGTCATCTCTGTGTCACATCGACGACAACCATGCGCCGCCGGCCTCCACGAGCACATTCCGATCGACCGGCGATGAGATGAGCGGCGCTCTGGGGAGCGCCTCCCCCACCCGTACCCGAGAAGGGGCTATCCCTCCGCGGCGATCGCCGCCGCCAGGTCGGCCACCGGCTGAGCGCCGAGGTCACCCCGGTGTCGCGCCCGGACGGAGACCTCGCCGGATTCCGCCTCACGGTCACCGATGATCGCGAGGTACGGCACCTTCTGGAGCTCTCCGTCGCGGATGCGCCGGCCGACCGACTCGGACCGGGCGTCGAGCTCGGCGCGGACGCCCGCGGCCTTCAGCACCTCGACCGCCGCAGCGGCTGCATCGGCGTGGCGGTCGGCGATCGGCAGTACCCGCACCTGGACCGGGGCGAGCCAGACCGGGAAGTCACCGCCGGTGTGCTCGATCAGGATGCCGAGGAACCGCTCGATGGACCCGCTGATGGCGCGGTGGAGGATCACCGGGCGCTCCTCAACGTCGTCCGCCGAGGTGTAGTGCAGGTTGAACTGCTCCGGCATGAAGAAGTCGAGCTGGCACGTGCCGAGCTGCCAGGCGCGGCCCATGACGTCGGTGACCTGGAAGTCGATCTTCGGACCGTAGAAGGCGCCGTCGCCCTCCTTGATGGAGTACTCGCGTCCCTCCAGGGCGTTGCGCAGCGCGCTCTCGCCCGCCTCCCACATCTCGGCGGTGCCCGCGGCCTTCTCGGGCCGGGTGGCGAGGTGGAGGCTCACGTTCTCGAACCCGAACTTCGCGTAGAAGCGGTCCGTCAGATCGATGATCTTCTGGACCTCCTCCTGGATCTGGTCGACGCGGCAGAAGACGTGCGCGTCGTCCTGGGTGAAGGCGCGGACGCGGAAGAGGCCGTGGAGCACACCGGAGAGCTCATGCCGGTGGACGTGCCCGAACTCGGCGAGGCGCAGCGGCAGCTCGCGGTAACTCCGGCGACGGCTGCGGAACACGAGGCAGGCGCCCGGGCAGTTCATCGGCTTCACGGCGAAGCCCTGCTCGTCCACCTCCGTGAAGTACATGTTGTCCTTGTAGTGGTCCCAGTGGCCGCTCTTGTGCCACAGGGTCTCGGACAGGATGGTGGGGGTCTTGATCTCGTCGTAGTCCATGGCGTCCAGCTCGGCGCGGATCGCCTTCTGGATGCCGTTCACCACGACCATGCCCTTGGGCAGGAAGAACGGGAAGCCCGGACCGGCCTCGTCGAAGTAGAAGAGCTCGAGCTCGCGGCCGATGCGACGGTGGTCGCGCTTCTTGGCCTCCTCCAGCCGCTCCAGGTGCGCGTCGAGCTCCGTCCGGTTGCGGAACGACGTCGCGTACACCCGGGTGAGCATGGGGTTCTTCTCGCTGCCGCGCCAGTAGGCGCCCGCCACCGAGAGGAGCTTGACCGGGCCGATGCGGCCGGTGTCCTGCACGTGCGGTCCGCGGCAGAGGTCCACGAACTCGCGCTGACGGTAGATGGACACCTCGGTCTCGCCCTGCCGGCCGAGCTCGTCCACCTGGTCCACCTTGTACGGCTGGTCCAGGTCCGTGAAGAACGCGCGTGCCTCGTCGATCGACATCACACTGCGCTGGAACGGCGCCTTCGCCTTGACGATGCGGTTGATCTCGGCCTCGATGGCCGGGAAGTCGTCCTCCGTGAGGGGTCGCGGCAGCTCGAAGTCGTAGTAGAAGCCGTCCTCGATGGGTGGGCCGAAGCCGAACTTGGCCTCCGGGATGATGCTGAGGACCGCCTCCGCCATGACGTGCGCCGCGGAGTGGCGCATCGGGTAGAGGTACTCGTCCTCCTGCTTCGGCGTCACGACCGAGACGGACGCGCCGTCCGGCACCGGCAGCGCCATGTCCTGTATCTCGCCGTCGACGAAGACGGCCACGGCGGCCTTGGCAAGACCGGGCCCGATGGCCGCGGCGATGTCATGCCCCGTGGCGCCGTCCGCCACCTCGAGTGATGTCCCGTCCGGAAGTAGTACGTGCACGCGGCGCAGGGTATCAATGTGCCTGGCAGGATCGACCCATGTCATCCGACCGGTCACTCCGCGGAGGAGGGCGATTCCACGTCACGGTGACGGGTGAACCGCCCACCGTCACCAAGAGCGGTGACCCCGGCTCCGTCCACCGCGAGGCGCTCGCCCTGACGCATCTGCGCGGGACCGGCCTCGCCGCGGAGCTCGTCGCCGAGACCGACGGCAGCGTCACCTCGACGTACGTGCCGGGATCGGCCCGGTCGCCGGCCGCGGTGGACGACGCCGACCTCGCCGCGCTCGGCGCGTACCTCCGCCGGGTGCACGACACGGCTCACGAGGACGTCGGCGGGCGACACGTCTGGGGCCGCCCGCGGCGGGGTCTGCGGGGGTATGCCTCCGGACGGCTGGCGGATCTCGACCCCGTGCCCGACACGCTCCGCACGCTCGCCGACCGCGTCGCCGAAGGGCTTCTGGCGGTGATGGACGACGCGCCGGCGCCCCTGCGGTTCCTCCACGGGGATCTGATCGCCGACAACATCCTCTGGACGCCCGAGCCGATCCTCGTCGACTGGGAGTTCTGGAGGACGGGCGACCCGGCCGAGGACCTCGCCTACCTCGCGGTCGTCAACGGGCTCTCCGACGAAGCCCTCGCCGCCGTGCTCACCGGGTACGACGCGGACGACGTCGCGCGGCGCGTGGGAGCGTGGCGTCCGGCCACGGCCCTCGACGCCGGCCTCTGGTACCTGCGCCAGCGCCAGACGGAACCGGGCGAGCGCCTGGTCGCGCTCGCGCGACGCCTTATGGACGACGCCTGATACCGACCGCGGTGATCAGCGTCCCTCGACGCTCGTCTCCAGGCGGGTGACGAGCGGTTCGAGGCGCGTGTCGAGTGCGTCGCGCGTGAACTCCACCACACGCCGCTCCGCTCCACGGCGGAACTCCAGACGGTAGGCGGACACGTCCGGCGACGGGTGCCGCGCGTACGGGATGTGCGGGGGATCCACGCCCATCCAGACCGCGATGTCCTCCGGGGTGAGTTCCACGTCCCGGAACGTCTCGTCGATCGACACGCGGCGCCCGCCGCTGCGGGTGAACCGGATGTCGAGCGGGACGCCCGTCACTCGGTGTCCTTCGGGGACGAGACCCGACGACGGGCGATGAGCCGCTCGTCGATCTGGAGCGCGACGGTGAGCGCGTCCACCTGACGCGGTCCGGCGAGCTGGTCGGCGACGTGCCAGGCGTCCGCGGAGAGGCGCTGCAGGCGGCTCTCCGCGTCCGCGAACCGCTCGGCGTTGTCAGCCTGGACGCGCAGCGACTCCAGGATCTCCGAGATCTCGTCGTCGCCCCACTTCACGCGTCGCCCGGGGAGCTCACGGTTGCGCGAGATGAACACGAAGAAGAGCAGCATCAGCGGCACCTTGAAGAGGGCCACCGCGAGGAACGCCAGCGCACCGCGTCCGAGGTCGTCGTCCGTGATGGACGGGATCGCCACGAGGAGCGCGGGCCCGAAGACCGCCATCGGAAGGGTGATGCACAGGAGCAGCACCATCCGGCCGCGACGGAGGCGGCCGTCCGCGTGGTAGAGGAATCGCGTCACGGGACCATTCTCCGCCTCATCGCCCCGCGGCACAAGACGGGCAGGGAAAAGCCTGCGTCGGGGGTGTGCGCCTCCCAGAACACACCCCCATCGGCCCGCCGCGTGACCGGACTGATCCGGTCGCGTGGACCTCGTACGCAGGTAACCGCGGGCATAACGCCCGCGGAGCCGGGTGGACGACGAACCGTGCCGCCCCGTGGGGTGACACCGCGTGCGTCGCTGTCAGCGAATGAACTTCGTTGACGAATCCTCCCTGACTCTTTCGAAACGATGACCCCGCCGTCCATGGCGGGCGTCACACCAAGTATCGGCAGCCGGTTCGGAGATCTGTAGGGCCCTGACGAAATAATGTGAGAAACCTCGTAACGACGGGCCGTCCGCGACGCGGGTGGGACGGACCGCCCCGGATGTAGGGTCCGTCCATCGCACCCGCCGCAGATACCGCAGCGCCACCGCTTCGCCGCCTGCTCCGATACGCCGGCCGTCATCGCCGGAGGCTCTGGCTCGCGACGACGATGTCGGTGCTCAACAAGATCTTCGACGTCTTCCCGGAGATCCTCATCGGCTTCGCCATCGACGTGGTGGTGCAGTCCGATCAGTCGTTCGTGGCTCGCTGGACGGGCATCGACGACCGCTGGCACCAGCTCCTCTTCCTCGGGGCGCTCAACTTCGTCGTCTGGGTCTGCGAGTCGCTCACGCAATACGCCGACTCGATCCTCTGGCGCAATCTCGCGCAGACTGTGGAGCACGAGGCGCGCATGGACGCATACGCCCATGTCCAGCGACTGGAACTCGGCTACTTCGAGGATGCGAGCACCGGCGGCCTCATGGCCATCCTGAACGACGACGTGAACCAGCTGGAGCGGTTTCTCGACACGGGCGCCCGCGACATCATCCAGACGCTGGTGAACGTGATCGTGGTGGGCACGGTGTTCACCGTCATCAGCCCGCTCCTGGCGCTCGTCGCGTTCGCCCCGATCCCGGTGATCCTCTGGGGATCGTTCATGTACCAGCGCCGGCTGGAGCCACGCTACGCGGAGGTCCGGCGCCACGTGGGGCAGCTCTCGTCGTCGCTCGCCAACAACCTGGGCGGCATCGCGACGATCAAGGCCTTCACCACGGAGGACCGGGAGGTCGCCCGTATCGGCGCGGAATCGGACGCCTACCGCGAGGCCAACCGTGACGCCATCCGTTTCTCGTCGGCCTTCGTGCCGCTCATCCGGATGGCGATCCTGACGGGTTTCACGTGCACCCTCCTGATCGGCGGTCACGCGGCCCTGAACGGCAACCTCGAGGTGGGGCTCTTCTCGGTGCTCGTGTTCATGACACAGCGCCTCCTCTGGCCGCTCACCCGGCTGGGAGAGACCTTCGACCTCTACCAGCGGGCGATGGCGTCCACGCGCCGCATCCTCGACCTCATGGCCATCGAGCCCACCATCGTGGCGGGCCCCGAGGTCCTCCCCACCCCCGTCCGCGGCGAGGTCCGCTTCGACGACGTGCACTTCCACTACGCCTCCGGCCCCGAGGTCCTGAAGGGCATCTCGATCCACATCCCCGCCGGCGAGACGCACGCCGTCGTGGGATCCACGGGATCTGGCAAGAGCACGATCGTGAAGCTCCTCCTGCGGTTCTACGACACCACGGCAGGATGCGTGCGGGTGGACGGGCACGACGTCCGCGACGTGGCGTTCACGGATCTGCGCGGCGTGATGGGACTGGTCAGCCAGGACGTCTTCATGTTCGACGGAACCGTGGCCGAGAACATCGCCTACGGCCGCCCGGACGCCACGCCCGATGAGATCGCGGAGGCCGCGCGCCTGGCGGAGGCGTCGGAGTTCATCGCGGCCCTGCCCAACGGCATGGACACCCTCGTCGGCGAACGCGGGCAGAAGCTCTCCGGCGGCCAGAGACAGCGGCTCTCCATCGCCCGGGCGATCCTGCGGGATCCGGCCATCCTCATCCTGGACGAGGCCACGTCCGCCGTGGACAACGAGACCGAGGCCGCCATCCAGCACTCGATGGAGCAGGTCTCCGAGGGGCGCACCACACTGGTGATCGCCCACCGGCTCAGCACCGTGCGCGGCGCCCACCGCATCCACGTGCTTGAGGCCGGACGCATCATCGAGGCGGGCACGCATGAGGAACTCGTCGCACGTGGCGGTCTCTACGCCGCCCTGTGGCGCGTGCAGACCGGCGAGGCGCTCGCCGAGCACCGGCGCATCGAAGAGGCCGAGTCCTCCGCTCGCTGAAGGCGGGTCGCGACCGGGTGGTCGGACCGTGCGACCACATGTGACGGACGTCTGACGCGGGTACGGGCAAGCCGCCCCCGCGTCGACGGTCCATCACGTGTCCTGCACTAGTCCTCCAGGATGAACGTGACTTTCATGTTGACCTGGTACTCGGCGATGGCCCCCTTGTCGTCCACCTTGATGTACTGCTCCTTGATCCATGCGCCCTTGACTCCGCGCAGGGTCTTGGTCGCACGTGCGATCCCCTGCTTGACGGCATCCTCGAAGCTCTTCTTCGACGTGGCGCTGATCTCCTCGACCTTGGCGACAGACATGCGATTCTCCTTGGGTGGTTTGTCGGCCCTGGGGCCCGATATGACCGTGATACCCGCCCCGGACGAATCGGAAACCCGCACCCGTCCGCACCGCACCCGCGGGTCCGGAGGGACCACCCGTGGTTTGATGCCGCTATGACGAGCACCTTCGACACAGCCCGCATCGACGTCGGCGGGCTCACGATCGCCGCGGAGATCGGCGGCCAGGGACCTCCGCTCCTGCTGCTTCACGGATATCCGCAGACCCGACGCCTGTGGCGCGATGTGGCACCCGCCCTTGCGGAGCGCTTCACCGTCGTGCTCACGGACCTCAGAGGATACGGCGAGAGCGACGCGCCCGTCGGCCCCCCCGACGGCTCGGCGTACTCAAAGCGGAACATGGCGGCCGACCAGCTGGCCGTGATGCGCCATCTCGGCTTCCCGCGGTTTGCCGTGGCAGGGCACGACCGCGGCGGCCGGGTCGCGCACCGGATGTGTCTCGACGCGCCCGACGCCGTCGCCGCCGCCGCGGTGCTCGACATCGTGCCCACACTCCAGCTCTTCGAGGAGACCGACCAGGCATTCGCGCGCGCCTACTACCACTGGTTCTTCCTGAGCCAGGCCCCGCCGCTTCCCGAGCGGCTGATCGGCGGCGCGCCGCGTGACTTCCTCGCCCTCACGCTCGACCGCTGGAGCGGTCCACGGTACGCATACGACGCGGAGACCTTCGAGCACTATGCAGAGGCCTTCGACGAGGACACCATCCGGGCCAGCTGCGACGACTACCGCGCGGCCGCCGGCATCGACCTGGAGCACGACGCCGAGGACCGCGACCGGCGGATCGGGTGTCCGCTCCTCGTGATGTGGGGGGAGTCCGGGGCGATGCACCGCCTCTACGACGTGGCCGCCACGTGGGCCGACCGGGCCGACGATGTCGTCTCCGTCTCCCTCCCCTGCGGCCATTTCCTTCCCGAGGAGCAACCGGCCGCGACGACCGATGCCCTTCTGGCCTTCTTCACGCGCGAGGAGGTCTGGACGTGATCGGGCTCCTCGCCGCCGCGGCGCTGATCCCCGGCGCCGCACACCACGCGGCCGACGCCAGACCGATCGTCTACGTGCAGGCGGGACACGAGGCGCCCCGGGAGCCCGGATACCTCGCGCAGACCGGTGCCCCGGGCGAGATCGCGTTCACCCGGCGGATCTCCACGGCCGTCGAGCGCAAACTTCGGACGGCGGGCGTCGACGCCCGGCACTCACCGGGACGGGTCACGCCGCTCGCGGCACCCGCTGCGGTCTTCGTGTCGATCCACCACGACACCGCGCAGGGCCGTGCCGCCCTCGCATACGCCCTGGCGGGCTCGGGCGAGAACTACTACCACGGCCAGGGGTGGGGTGTGCCGCGATCGACCCCGTATCCGGACAGTGCGCCCCACAGGCCGGGAACCACGATCTCCGCGGATGTCCAGGCCCGGTCGCGACGCCTCGCGGTGCGGATGCACACGCAGTACGCGCGGGTGTTCACACGTGCGAACGGGGCACGCAGCGGCCCGGTGCGCATGGAGACGCCGAAGGGCAACCCCCGCATGATGCGCTACTACGGCTTCCGCCGGACCAACGCGACCGCCCGCGTCCTCATCGAGACCGGCGCGGCGGGCACCGATGCGGCGCTGCTTCGACGCACGGACCTCGTCGCGACCGCCATCTCTCAGGCGATCGTGAGGCACCTCAAAGCCGAGGGTCAGCTGAAGTAGCTCCCCCGGCGGACATCGCCGAGTGGGCGGGGAGGGCAGACGCCTCCCCGCCCACTCACGCGATTACTTCTTCTTGCCCTTCTTCTTGGAGACGGAGGACTTCAGAACCGCGCCGGCCGTGAACTTCGGCAGTGTGGATGCCGGGATGTTCATGGGCTCACCCGTCTGCGGGTTCCGACCCTGACGCGCTGCGCGCTCACTGGTCGAGAACTTCCCGAACCCCGTGATGGACACCTCGCCGCCCTTGGCGAGGGTCGACTGAATCTCGTCGAGAGCAGCGTCCAGGAAGCGTGCGGCGTCCGCCTGCGTGCCTCCAGTACGGCTCGCGATTGCGGCCACGAACTCAGACTTGTTCAACCCAGATCCTCCTCATCGACAAACTGGAATAGCGAAGAGCGTAGCGGCCCGTCCCGACGGCACTTCTCCACCTGCTCACCGGAACCCACCGAAACGAGAAACCCCGCCGCTTCGCGGGAAACACCGCGTCGACGACGTCGACGGAGGCGCATCCTATGCCTGGTTGATACCAAGGCCGCCCGACGTCATAGGGTCGTTCGGTCGAACGGGCACCCTCGAGGCGGGCCGCGTCACCGGCCGTAGTCCATGTTTTCCAGGGGATTCCTCGCGATGACAGTCGATCCGCGTATCCGGCGAAAATCACCCGTGAGATGTCGTGCGACTAACCCGTCCGGGTGAACTCGCGCCCCTCGGCCGCCCGCCGACCCGCTCATCCGGCGCCATCGTCGACGGGCCGGGTACCTCCGTCACGGTCGCGAACACCCGTCCGACGCCCCGCGCCGGCCCGGTCCCGATCGCCGGCGACGCCACGGGATTCACCGGGGGCCGGCTCCCTGACGCTCCGTCGTCGGGTCACTCCCCGGGGAGTCCCCGGCCGGAGCGCGACCCGCGACCGGCAGCCGCACCGTGAACACGGTTCCGCCGCCCCCCGGGCTCGACACGGAGACCGATCCACCGTGCGACTCGGCGATGGCGGCAACGATCGAGAGCCCCAGGCCGCTGCCGCCGCTCTTCCGCGCCCGCGACGGATCGGCACGGAAGAAGCGCTCGAAGAGCCGCTCCCGGTTCTCCTCCGGGATGCCCGGACCGTCGTCGGCCACGGTGATCACCGCCTCGCCATCGTCGCGGGTGACGGTCACCTCGATCCGCGTCCCGTCCGGGGTGTGCATCCTCGCGTTGCTCAGGAGGTTCGTGACGACCTGACGCAGACGAACCTCGTCGCCCATCACCTCGACGGGTACCGGCGCGATCACCGTCACCGGGTGATCCGGGGCGACGACGCGGAGATCACCGGCCTGATCCCGCACGACCTGCACGAGATCGACGGACCGGTGCTCGAGCTCACGCCCCTGGTCCAGCCGTGCGAGGAGGAGGAGATCGTCGACGAGGACGCCCATGCGCTCCGCCTCGGCCTCGATGCGCCGCATGGCCGTCCGGAGGTCCTTGGGCCGGTCGGCGGCACCGCGGCGGAAGAGCTCCGCGTATCCGCGCACCGAGGTGAGCGGCGTCTGGAGCTCGTGGGACGCGTCCGCCACGAACTGACGCAGGCGCCGCTCCGACGCCTCGCGTTCGGCGAACGACTCCTCGATCTGCCCCAGCATGACGTTCAGGGAGTGCCCCAGCCGGCCGACCTCTGTCGCCGGGTCCCCGTCGGGGACACGATGTGAGAGGTCCCCCTCCGCGATGCGCTCAGCGGTGCGCTCGATGTCCGTGAGGGGCTGGAGTCCCACCCTGACGAGCGCCCATCCGGCGGTGGCGGCCACGCCGAGGGCGACGACGCCGACGAGGATCTCGATCATGAGCAGGCGGTTGAGGGTCGCGTTCACATCGCCGAGGGGAAGGGCGACGGCCAGGAACCCGTCCGTGGGTCCGACGGACGCGGAGCGCGGAGAGAACACAACACGGCTGACGTAGAGCCGGTACGGCTCACCTCCGATGCCGATCGTCTCGAAGCCGCTCCTGCGGGTCAGCGACGCGGGCATCCCCTGGTTGCCGTCCACGAGATCGCCGTCCCCGTCGTAGAGGGCGCATCCCGCGCGCTGGATCTCGCTCCGCCCTCCGTCGTAGCCCGGCCTGCACGCGCCGCCGGACCCCGGGCCCGAGCTCGCGGCCCGCAGCTGGGTGTCGATCCGGTCGAGGAGGAAGTTGCGAAGTGCGCCGTAGGTGGCGATGCCCGCGACCGTCAGCCCCAGGAACGTCAGCACGACGGTGACGAGGACCAGGCGCGATCGGAGTGACTGGGGTCTACGCACGGGATCGCAGGCTGTAGCCCACTCCGCGGACCGTCTGGATGAGCGGCTCGCCCCTCACGTCGATCTTCTTCCTCAGATAGCTGATGTACGTCTCCACGACATTCGCGTCACCCCCGAAGTCGTAGTGCCACACGTGATCGAGGATCTGCGGCTTCGACAGGACGCGACCGGCGTTTGCCAGCAGATAGCGGAGAAGGTTGAACTCGGTCGGCGTCAGCTCGATCGTCGCGCCGCCGCGACGGACCTCGTGCAGGTCCTCGTCCAGTTCCAGGTCGGCGTACTGGAGCCGCCTCTGGTCGGATGCGCCCTTGGTCCGGCGGAGCACCGCCCGGACCCGGGCGATGACCTCCTCCAGGCTGAACGGCTTCGTTACGTAGTCGTCGGCGCCGATCGTCAGCCCGCGGACGCGGTCCTCCGTGTCCCGGCGCGCGGTGAGGAACACGACCGGAAGGCGGCCCGGTCCATCCGGCAGGCGCCGCTGCACCTCGAATCCGTCGAGGTCCGGGAGCATCACGTCGAGCAGGAGCAGGTCCGGCCGGAACGTCTCGACCTTCTGAAGCGCACCGCGACCGGTGTCGCTCGAGTCCACCTCGAAGCCCTCGTAGCGCAGCGCCGTGCAGAGGAGCTGGATGATGCTCTCCTCGTCGTCGACCACCAGCACGCGCCCCTCAGCGACCTTCGTCTCCATCGTCTCCACTCCCCGTTGACGGTGTGATGACCCTAGTCCCGGAGTCTGAGGTTTTCCTGTGGAAGTTCTGTGCGAACGCTCCATCCGTCTGCGCCCCGAGCCGCATCGGGGCGCAGCGGCCGGGAGGTATCGACACACTGTGATGAAAACCACCGATGGACGGGACGTACCCCGCACTCAAGCGGCGGCCCCCGCGCCGTGATACACACCGCATGCGCGGATGAACACCAGGTGACGCGTGCCGAGAGGCGACCACCGTCACCATGACAATATGATGGAGCCCATGGCACGCACACCGAAGTACTCAGTCACCGTCGACACGGTCCTCTTCACGATCGCCGACGGACCGCTCGAAACACTCGTCATCCGCCGCAAGGCCGAGCCCTTCAAGGGGCGCCTGGCCCTTCCCGGCGGTTTCGTCGAGGAGACGGAAGACCTCGCGGCGGCCGCCAAACGTGAACTGACCGAGGAGACCGGCATCTCCCCGCGTGGCATCACCTTCTACGAGCTCGGCGCGTACGGCAAGCCGAAGCGTGATCCGCGCGGCCGCACCATCTCCGTCGTTTACGTCGGACTCACGAATGGCCACCCGGCCACGGCAGCGGGCTCGGACGCCTCCGCCGTCGAGTGGATCCCCACCGCCGACCTTCTCCGGTCGCCGAGGAAGCTCGGATTCGACCACCCCCGGATCATCGCCGATGCCCTCGAGGACCTGGCGGCCCGGGTGGAGCACTCGACGATCATCACGAAGCTCTGCCCCAAGGAATTCACGATCAGTCAGCTGCGCCAGGCGTACGAGACGATCTGGGACACCGAACTCGACCCGCGGAACTTCCACCGCAAGATCCTCTCCACGGATGACCTCGTCGTCGACACCGGAACCCGCATCCATCACGGAGGCCGGCCGGCCCGGCTCTACCGCGCCGGATCCGCGGAGCGGCTCCACCCCGCCCTGGTCCGTTCATAGGGGGTGACACCCCCTTTCCCAGGGGACGTCCCATCCGCTGAGGCCGCCCGCCGCGGGCACCCGGTGATCGCCGTGGTCGCCATCGTCGTCGGCGCCCTCATCCTGACGGCCGGCATCGCGATGGCGTTCGTCAGGACGCAGATCCTCTCGGACACCCACCTCCGCGACCGCTCGCTCGCCGCACTCGACGAGCCGGCGGTCCGCGGAGGCCTCACCACGGTCGTCACGGACCTCCTGGCGACCCGTGTCCCGGAGGCCGAGAGCGCAGTCATCAGCGAGGAGGACGTCGCAAGCGCCGTGGACACCGCCGTCGCGCAGCCGGCGTTCCGCGTGGCGTTCGGGGCCACGGTCCAGCAGACGCGCGACCGGCTGGTGGACGGCGACATCTCTGAGATCGCCCTGCCCCTCGACGAGATGGCCGGCGCGATCACCCCCGGCCTGACCCAGGTGAGCCCCGCACTGGCCCAGGAGGCGGATGCGTTCCTGCGCGAGGAGTCGATCCCGGTCACGACCGACGGGGACGTCGCGACCGTCTCCCGGATCATGCGGACGGCCAACGTCCTCGGCGCCGTACTCCCCATCGTGGCGATCCTCTGCTTCGCACTCGGGCTGCTGGTCGCCCGTCGCCGGAGCGGCGCGCTCATCGGGGTGGGCGTCGCGGTGGCCGCCGCCGGCGCGGCGGTGATCCTCCTCGCCGTCATCGGCCGCACCACCACCGAATCGCTCACGGATTCCGAGCACACGGACGTCGCGACCGCCGTCTGGAACGCCTTCGCCGGCGACATCCACACATGGGGTGTCCTGACCGCGATCATCGGTGGCGCCGTCGTCCTCGCGGGCCTCGTCGTGACGCTCGTGCGAGAGCGCAACCGCCACCTCTCCGCCCCGGCCTGACCGACCGCGGATCGGTACCGGCCGACGACCGCACACGGTCCGGCCGCCGGAACCGTTGGGCAGTGCCCGTCACCTGCCGATAGGTCCCTCCAGACAGTGGTGATCGACCCACGGAGGGGCCGACATGCGTGGCGCACGGATGCGCACATGGATCCGATTCATGCTGGTCGTGGTGGCGTGCCTGGGCGCGTCGACCGCGGCGACGGCCGCGCCCGTCCCCCTGACCCAGATGGACGGTGCCTCCGCCAAGGAGAGGACCCGCTCGACGAGGACGGCGATGACGTGGACGGCGACGGTGTTGCGCACCACGGTCGCCCGCAGCCGTCCGTCCGTCCGGAGCCGCGTGATCTCCCGCCTGAGCGAACGCGGCGCGAACAGCCCCGCGCACACCGTCATGGCAACGGGGGCCTACCGCGACGAGGACGGCCGGGAGTGGGTGCGCGTCCAGCTCATCTCGCGACCCAACGAGAGTCAGGGGTGGGTGGCGGCCGACGACGTGATGGTCAACCGGGCGCCGCTTCGCGTCGAGGTGCACCTCAAGTCGCGCCGACTCGTGATCCTGCGGGGCGACACGCCCATGCGGACTTTCCGCGCCGGAATCGGCCGGGTCGCCACCCCCACGCCCACGGGCACGTTCGCCGTCTGGGACGTGTGGAGGACGCCGCCTCACCTGCGCGGTGTCTACGGCAGCCACGTGATCGCGCTCACCGCCCACTCACGCGTTCTGCGGAACTTCATGGGGGGCGACGCGCGGATCGGCATCCACGGAGGCGGCAGCATCGGACGGGTCGGCCGACGCTCGAGCAACGGCTGCGTGATCCTCGCGCCGGACGCGCTCGCGTATGTGGCCAGGTACGTCCGCGCGGGGACGCAGATCACCGTCACGAACGACTGACCCCGGCCCGGGCGATCGCACCGGTGACGGGGTGATCGACGATCCGCGTTCCCGGTGACGGTCGCCGGCGGAGGCGGGGCACCAACCCGGAGAAGGTGCCGCTCCGGTGCTTGGGATCTCCGTGGCCCGCGGGCATGATCGTCTCGTCCGGGCGCACCGCGCGTCCGGTTCCCCTGAGCATCCGGATGAGGAGAGCCATGACCAGGACGCCGGCACCTACGATCGCGCTGAACGACGGCACCGCTCTGCCGCGGATCGGCTTCGGGACGTACCAGCTCAACGGGTCGTCCGGCGTCCGGGCCGTCCAGGACGCGATCGCGAACGGGTACCGGCTCATCGATTCGGCGTTCAGCTACGAGAACGAGGGGGCCGTCGGCGAGGCCGTCCGCCGGAGCCGGATCCCACGCGCCGAACTCCTCATCACGTCGAAGCTGCGGGGGCGTCACCACGGGTTCGACGAGGCCATCGCCACCGTCGAGGAGTCCGTCTACCGGTTCGGACTCGAGTACATCGACCTCTACCTCATCCACTGGCCCAATCCCGGACGAGACCGCTACGTCGAGGCATGGGCCGGGCTGGTCGAGGCGAGAAGGCGCGGACTGGTCCGGTCGATTGGCGTCTCCAACTTCCTCCCGGAGCACATCGACCGCCTCGTCCGGGAGACGGGCGTGACGCCGGCCGTCAACCAGATCGAGATGCACCCCTACTTCCCCCAGGACGAACAGCGGATCCACGATGCCGGGCGCGGGATCGTGACGGAGGCCTGGAGCCCGATGGGGCGCGGCCCGGAACTGCTGGAGGAGCCGGTGATCACGGCGGTCGCCGAGCGAGTGGGGCGAACCGCCGCCCAGGTCATCCTGCGGTGGCAAACCCAGCTGGGCGCCGTCCCGCTTCCGAAGTCCGCGAATCCGTCTCGTCAGCGAGAGAACCTGGCGGTCTTCGACTTCGAGCTGTCGTCGCGGGACCTCGC
The DNA here is from genome assembly GCA_964406645.1 of uncultured Bifidobacteriaceae bacterium. Lineage (GTDB taxonomy): Bacteria > Actinomycetota > Thermoleophilia > Miltoncostaeales > Miltoncostaeaceae > CALMEC01. Next base: position 23,213 of record CAYOSM010000023.1, read on the forward strand.
CGACATCGCCACGCTTGCCCGGCCCGACGGCCGGATCTGGCACCAGGACCCCGCAACGTACGAGGAGTTCTGAGACCCGCGGACGTCACGTACCCGTCCCCGGAGCGTCATCCGGGGATGTGCATTCCCACGTTGACGACGTTCCCGGAGGCGTCCCGGAAGAAGAACCGCCGCACGCCCCACTCCTCGTCGTTCAGCGGATGGACGATGTCGACCCCGGCGGCGATCGCGACCCTGTGGGCGTGGTCGACGTCGTCGACGAAGATCGAGACGTCCGGGTTCACCGGTGCGGTGGCGTCTTCGACCATGAGGCTGAGCTGCCGGCCCGCCTCGTCGGCGAGCGTGACGATCCACCCGTGGTTCATGACCACGCGCATCCCGAAGACGCGTTCGTAGAGTTCGATGCCCGCCGCCATTTCGGCGACGGTGAGGATGGGGACGATCCGTTCGACCTCCATGGCGCGCAGACCTCCGATCGGCTGTGGGAACACCACCGACCGTACTCGAGGTCCGATCCCGGGCTCCCTCGGGAGTTCGGTCACACCGGACCCGACCTCGTCCCGGACCCTGGGTGAGGCGCCGTCCGGACCACCCGTGCGGGTCACACCCCGTCCTCCGGGTACGACGATCACCGCGGGGGGACGACACCGACCCGGTGTCGTCCCCCGGCGACACGGCTACTTCTTGCCGAAGAGGCCGCCGAGCATGTCCAGAAGACCGCCGCCGCCACCACCGGAGCCGCCGACGAGACCACCGAGGACGTCCGTGAGATCGCCACCGCCACCCGAGTCGCCACCCGACTTCGCGCGCATCTGCTTGGCGATGAACCCCATGACGATCGGTGCGAGCA
>CAYOSM010000023.1:24162-27624 GCA_964406645.1 uncultured Bifidobacteriaceae bacterium
CCCGACTTCGCGCGCATCTGCTTGGCGATGAACCCCATGACGATCGGTGCGAGCAGCGGGAGGAGCTTCGTGATCGTGCCGCTGTCGAGGCCCCCGATCCCGCCGAGCTGCTGGGTGACCTGCTCGCGGTTGTCACCGAAGACGTGATTGACGATCTTGTCGCCGTCGTCGGTGTCGATGCCGTCGATGTCGATGTCGCCGTCGGGGATCCCGTCCTCGTGCTGCTGCAGGGCGTTTCGGAGCGCCGCGGCCCCGCCGTCGTCCTGCGCGTTCGCCTCCATCCCGCCGGCGAGCGCGGGGATCGCCGCCTCGACCGCACTGCGTGCGGTGGCCTCGTCCACTCCGAGTGCCTGGGCGATGCGATCGAGCGGCAGCCCGCCGATCAGTTCGTTGAGATCAGCCATGTACCCCCACCTCCATACCGGGTGTTGATTGTCCTCCCGGGCGCGTCTGGTGCGGACCGCGGCGGGGATGGACCGGATCCTCTCTGATGACGACGCCTCCGTCCACCCGCGGGGGACATCTCGTCACCGTCCCGATGGTTCCGCCCCCTCCCGGCGCGGGAAGCGATTCTGGAGCATCGCACCGAAGACCACCGCCCAGACGACGAGCGCCACCCATGCACCGTCCGTCCCCACCGACGCGAGGGCACCCCTGCCGTCGACGGCACCGAGGTACTGGCCCGCCACGCTGTACATGCCGACCGGGAAGACGAGGCTCCAGAACGCCGGTTCATAGCGAAGCGGGATGCGATGGACCACATGACGCCAGACACCGACCGCGATGAGCAGCGGGACCAATGCCGTGCAGATCAGCCACAGCACGAGGCACAGCTCCTCGATCCGGGCGTTCGCACGCGCGGACAGCGCCGCCTCCATCCCCACGATCCGGGATCCGGCGACGATCGTGATCGCGATCGCCCCCATCGCCACCCAGTACGGAGGAGTGAGCGCGTGCGGACGGAGCCCATCTCGCACGAGGCCGACCACGACCAGGGACGCCACGACCGCGTAGCCGACGATGCCGGCGCACCAGAGGACGACGGCGAGGTGGGCCAGCGTCTGCCCTCCATGTCCGGCGGTCGGCTGCAGGAACGCCATGAGGAGGGCGACCGACTGGCAGGAGACGATCCACAGGAACCAGGTGCCGTTCACGTGCGCGGATGCCAGGCGGTGACGGCCGGCGCGGAGCGCCTCGCACGGCACGAGCACGCCCAGGACGAGACAGCTCACCGATCCCACGCCGAGGAGGATCCATGCGGGGGTTCGCCATCCGTGCTGCTCGAGACCGTCTCCCAGCACGTCGGTGGCCGCGACGAACGTCAGGACACCGAACGACCGCGCCGCATCCGCGAGGTCGGAGCGCACTGCTTCGGGGAACGCCACCACCCTCCACACGGAGGCGGCGACGAGCGCGACGTAGATGGCACCCGCGATCCCCAGAAGTCCGAGCGAGACCGTACGGAGATGGAGATCGACGACGGCCACCGACACGATCCCGGTGGCCATCACCACCGCGAAGCACCCCGGATCGAGATCACGGATCGCGCGTCGGAGTCGGTGCACCGACTGAACCTACGCCCGCGGACCCCGGTGCACCAGGCCGGCACGACGGCCTCCCGTGGCATCCATCGGATGTGGTCGGACGGGTCGGCCGAATGGACCCGCGGACATCGCGAACGTGTATAACCACAAATACCAGTTGGAATTACGGTAATTCGCGATCCGGGGGGAATGCATGGGGCGACGCGGCGAAGGTCAGTGGGCGAACGGAGATCGTGAACCGCTCAACGACACCGAGCGGCTGAAGCGCGAAGACGACGGGCTCAACGTCCGCGAGCGCATCGTCGAGCGGTATTCGAAGGAGGGGTTCGACGCCATCCACCCCGACGACCTGCGCGGTCGCTTCCGCTGGTGGGGTCTCTACACCCAGCGCAAGGCGGGCGCGACGGGCGATGTGGAGGAGGTCGAGGACTCGCACTTCATGATGCGCGTGCGTATTCCCGGTGGTCGCGTCACCTCGGACCAGCTCCGCGTCATCGCGGGGATCTCCGAGCGCTACGGACGCGACTTCGCCGACGTCACCGACCGCGCGAACGTGCAGTTCCACTGGATCCGCATCGAGGACGTGCCGGCGATCTGGGAGGAGCTCGAGTCGGTCGGCCTCAGCAGCACCGAGGCGTGCGGGGACGTCCCGCGCACCACCATCGGCTGCCCGCTCGCCGGGGTCGACGCACGCGAGCTGATCGACGCGACCCCGTTCATCGAGGAGATCGAGCGGCGCTTCATCGGTGACCCCCGCTTCTCGAACCTGCCGCGCAAGTACAAGACGTCCGTGTCCGGATGCGCCGACCACTGCGCGGAGCACGAGATCAACGACATCTCGTTCATCGGCGTCCGCCACGACGGGCGCGTCGGCTTCGACCTGTGGGTCGGCGGCGGCCTGGGCCCGGCACCCCGCCTCGCCCAGCGGCTCGGCGTCTTCGTGCCCCCGGAGCGCGTCGTCGAGGTCTGGGAGGGCGTCACCAGCGTCTTCCGTGACCACGGCTTCCGCGGAACCCGCAACTACAACCGCTTCAAGTTCCTGGTGGGCGAGGTCGGACCGGAGCGCATCCGCGAGATCCTCGAGACCGAGTACCTGACGACGCCGCTCGAGGACGGACCGGAGGCGGAGGCGTCCCCCACCGCGCAGCGCGACCACGTCGGCATCGTGGAGCAGGCGGACGGACGGGTCTACGTCGGTGCGGCTCCCCGCGCCGGACGCTCATCCGGGCCGGAGCTCGCGAGGGTCGCCGGCCTGGCCGACGAGTACGGCTCGGGTCAGGTCCGGTTCACCACGCAGCAGAAGATCGTCATCATCGACGTCGATCCGGCTCGCGCCGACGCGCTGGCCGACGAACTGGAGGCGCTCGACCTCCAGGTGCGGCCCACCGAGCTGCGTCGCGGGGCGATGGCCTGCACCGGCATCGAGTTCTGCAAGATCGCGGTGACCGAGACGAAGGACCGCACCGATCGCCTCATCCGCGAGATCGAGCAGCGGATCCCGGAGTTCGACCAGCCCATCCGCATCCACATGAACGGCTGCCCCAACTCGTGTGCACGGGTCCAGCTGGCCGACATCGGGCTGCTCGGCTCGCTCGTCCCGGGACCGGACGGTGAGCGCGTGCCCGGCTACCAGGTGCTGGTGGGCGGTCACCTCGGACCCGACGCGGAGTTCGGACGGCGCCCCAAGGGCGTCCGCGTCCCCTCCGACCGGCTCGAGGACTACATCGAGGGCGTGCTGCGGCGCTTCCTCGAGACGCGCGAGCCGGACGAGCCGTTCCACACCTGGAGCGCGCGCGCCGACCCCGACTGGCTGCGCCTGTCCGATCCCGTGCTGGCCTGATGAGCGAGTCCGTTCCCGGAGCGCGTGCACAGCCGTTCTTCTGCCCGTACTGCGGCGAGGAGGATCTCCGACCGGTGG
>CAYOSM010000024.1:0-3498 GCA_964406645.1 uncultured Bifidobacteriaceae bacterium
ATCGGGGTCCTGTTCACCGGGTACCTCGTCCTCGAGGGCTTCGACTTCGGGGTGGGCATGCTCCTCCACCCCGTCGGCCGGAACCTTGAGGAGCGCCGCCAGGTGCTGAAGACGATCGGTCCCGTCTGGGACGGCAACGAGGTGTGGCTGCTCACCGCCGGTGGCGCCATCTTCGCGGCGTTCCCGGAGTGGTACGCGACCCTCTTCTCCGGCTACTACCTGGCGCTGTTCGCCATCCTGATGTGCCTGATCGTGCGCGTGATGGCCCTCGAGTACCGCAACAAGCACGACGGAGAGCGGTGGAGACGCCGCTGGGACCTCGGCATCGCCGTGACCAGCATCCTTCCCGCCTTCCTGTGGGGCGTCGCGTTCGCCAACATCGTGGGCGGCAGCCCCCTCAACGAGGAGGGCGTCTACGTCGGCGGCTTCTGGGATCTGATCCACCCGTACGCGATCCTGGGCGGTCTCGTCACCCTGCTCCTGTTCGCCCTCCACGGGGCGCACTACCTGGCGCTGCGGTCGACCGGACCGGTCCGCGAGCGGGCCAACCGGGCCGCCTCGCTCCTGTGGCTCCCCACGGTCGTCGTCGTGGCCGGCTTCGCCGTCTGGACGCTGGCGGACGCCCAGACCGTCCGCGCCGTCGCGGTGATCGGTGCGGTCGTCGCCGCCCTCGCCCTCATCGCCGTGCTCCCGATGCAGCGACAGGGCCGTGAGGGATGGGCCTTCGGTCTGACGTCACTGACGATCATCGGTGCCGTGACGATGCTGTTCGGGACGCTCTTCCCGAACGCGATGGTGTCGTCGAACGGCCCGGAGACCAACCTCACCCTGGTGGACGCCGCGTCCACGCACACCACGCTCGTCGTCATGACCATCGTCGCGCTTGTCATGACCCCGATCGTGCTGGCGTACCAGGCGTGGACGTACTGGGTCTTCCGCGCCCGCGTCACCGCGGCCCCCGACGAGGAGCCGAAGCTGGCGGTCAAGTGGCTGTCACGCACCCCGGAGGACGCGAAGTGAGGTCACGCCGCCGCGACACGGACCTGGGCGAGGTCTCGCCCGTTCTCCGCCGTCACCGGACGAGGACGTCCGTGATCGCGGTGGCGATCTCACTCGCCGTCGTCGTGCAGGCGCTCGCATTGGCGTCTGCCCTGGCGAATGGAGTGGCGAAGGACGAGTGGCGTCTCGCGATGGCGGCGGTGACCGTCGCCGGAGTGGCGGTGCTCGTCCGGGCCACCCTCACCTGGTTCGCCGAGGCGACCGGACGCCGTGCGGGGTCCGAGGCGATGGCGGATCTCCGCGGGCGCATCCTCACCTCCGCGCTCAGGACGGTCCCGGGGAGCCGGGGCGACGGCACCGGAGGTGAGATCGCGACCCTCACCGTCCACGGCGGTGACGCCGTCGAACGCTGGGCCGGCCGGGTGGTGCTCCAGCAGGCACTCGCCGTCACCACGCCCATCGCGGCTCTGGCCACCATCCTCTGGCTGGACTGGATCTCCGCCGCCCTGCTGATCCCGACCCTCCCCCTCCTCATCATCTTCCTCATCCTGGCCGGAGCCGACGCCAGACGCGCATCGGACTCCCGCCTCGCCGCGCTGCGCCTCCTCGGCGGCCACATGCTCGACGTGCTCCGCGGCCTGCCCGTTCTTCGCAGCTTCGGTCGTGCCGGCCGCCAACGCGACGAGTTGCGGCGCGTCGGGGACGCCTACCGGCGCGAGACCGTCGCGACGCTGCGCTCGGCGTTCACGAGCGCGTTCGTGCTCGAGTTCATGGCGATGCTGGGAACGGCACTCGTCGCCGTCGTCGCCGGCATCCGGCTGGTGAACGGCTCAATGCAGTTCGAGGCCGCGATGGCGGTCCTCCTCCTCGCGCCCGAGCTCTACCTCCCGCTCCGCAGCATGGGATCCGAGTATCACGCCGCCGCGGAGGCCAAGGCGACCCTCCAGGCCGCGCGCGAGGCGTGCGAGGTCCCGGACGCGATCCCCACCGGCCGTCCGGGGGTGGCCGCCTCCGCACCGCTGTCCGGGCCGCTGACACTCGACCACGTGGCGGTCACCTCACAGGACGACCGTTCGATCCTGCGTGACGTGACCCTCAGCCTTCCCCCGCGTCGTACCATCGCCCTCGTCGGCGAGAGCGGTGCGGGCAAGACCACCGTGCTTCGCCTCATCCTCGGTCTCCAGTCTCCGACCTCGGGGGCCGTCCGCTGCGACGGGGCCGACATCGCGGAGATGGACCTCTCGGCATGGCGCGAGAGGATCGCGTGGATCCCGCAGTCCCCCACGGTCCTTCCGGACACGCTCGCCGCCAACGTGCGCATCGCCCGTGCCGACGCGAGCGACGCCGAGGTCTGGGCCGCACTCCGCACCGCGCGCCTCGAGCGCTGGGCGCAGGGACTCCGCGGCGGGCTCGACGCCCGCCTCGGCGACGGCGGTGTGATGATCTCGGCCGGTGAGCGCCGCCGGCTCGGTCTGGCCCGCGCGGTCCTGCGTGACGCCGACCTGGTCCTGGCCGACGAACCCACCGCCAATCTGGACTCCCAGACGGCCGAGCTGGTGCGCGCCGGCCTGCGCGACCTGATCCGCAATCGCTCCGCCGTCCTCGTGACGCACGAGCCCGACGTCCTGGAGCTCGTCGACGAGACGATCGAGCTCCACGACGGAGAGATCGTCCGAGGTGCGGACGTCGCAATGGAGGCCCTGTGAGCACGATGGCCGGAGTCGAATCCCTGAGCGCCGAAGTCCGTGGCGACACGCGCACCCGGCGTGAGTTCGCGCTTGCGTGCGCACTCGCGACGGTCGCGACCATGGCCACCCCTGCCCTCCTGTCGCTGTCGGGCTACCTCCTCGCACGCGCGTCCCAGGCGCCGCCGATCCTGACGCTCACCACCGCCATCGTCGGCGTCCGCCTCTTCGCGCTGGTGCGCGCGGCCGGCCGGTACGGCGAGCGGATCGTCTCGCACGACCTCGCCCTCCGCCTGCTGACCGGGACGCGCGTCAGCGTCTACGAGCGTCTCGTCGCCCGCCCGCGCACCGACCAGTCGACGTCACTCCTCGATCGGCTCGTGGCCGACACCGAACGCCTTCAGGACCGCATCGTCCGGGTGCGCGTCCCCGCCGTCGCGATCGTCCTCACCGGTCTGACCGCGGTGGTCGTCACATGGCTCGTCGAGCCGACCGCCGGCCTCGTCCTCGCGGCCGCGACGGCGCTTCACGTGGTCGTCATCTGGCTCATCGAGGTTCCCTCGGGTCGCCGTCGCGCACGCGAACGTGCCGAACTGCGCGAGTCGGTCACCGGTGAACTCGTGGCCGTGCTCGACGGGGCCGCGGAGCTCACCGCCTGGGGTGTCGGCGAGGCCCGTGCACACCGTGCCCAGGAGATCGGTGACCGTGCCGACCGCCGGGTGCGCCGCGATGCGGCACGCGCCTCCGCCTCGGGCGCCGTCTCACTCGTCATCGCCGGGGGTGCGGCGCTGGCGGTCCTCCTCGTCGCCAACGC
>CAYOSM010000024.1:3598-7938 GCA_964406645.1 uncultured Bifidobacteriaceae bacterium
CTGCGCGACGTGGATCTGGAGGTCCGCCGCGGTGAGCGTGTGGCGCTCGTCGGGGCGTCCGGGGTCGGCAAGTCCGTGCTCACCCGCGTCGCACTCGGGCTGCAGGCACCGGACGACGGCACGGCGACGATCGACGGGCGCTCCGCACTGGACATGGACGAGGTGGAGCGTGCAGGCCTGGTCTGCTGGGCGCCTCAGGACCCGTATCTCTTCCCGATCTCGATCGCCGAGAACGTCCGGATCGCCGATCCCGGTGCCGGCGACGACGCCGTGGAGACCGCGCTCCGGCGGGTCGGCGCGGGTCCGTGGATCGACCGGCTGCCCGACGGCATCCACACCCGCGTGGGGGAGTTCGGCGCCCGATGCTCCGGCGGTGAGCGCCAGCGCATCGGCCTCGCCCGCGTGGCACTGTCCCCGGCGACGTTCGCCGTGCTGGACGAACCGGCGAGTCACCTCCCGCGCGACGAGGTGCACGCCGCCATCGAGGGAGCGGTCGCCGGCCGGGCAGACCGGGGACTGCTCCTTGTCACCCACCACCGGGACGAACTCGACCTCGTCGACCGGGTGGTGTCGCTGGACCCGGAGGGCTGAGACTCCGGGTCCGCGGTCCCGTCGTCCCGCCACGGCCACGGGTGTCGCGGCGGGACGACGATTCGCCGTGAACGCACCCCGCATCCACGATTCCGTGGGATGGACCATCTAGAGTACGACGTCGTGTCACCGCGTTCTCGCATCGTCGCCGGGGTCCTCGCCCTCGGCGCCTCACTCACCGCGGGTGGCTTCGCCCTCGCGAGCTCGGACGACCCCAAGGGTTCCCTGAGTTGCGTCGCACCGCTCGACGCGGCGGGCATCGACCGCGTGCTCACCGAGGCGGGAAGTCCGCTCGCGGGCCAGGGATCCACGTTCGTCACGGCGGCGGCATCGGTGGGCATCGACCCCCGGCTCGTCGTCGCGATCTCGGGTCACGAGACCGTGTTCATGACCTACGGCCCGGCCAAGGTGATCAACAACCCGTTCGGCATCGGCCCCGGTCACGTCTACGCCACCTCGGCGGAGGCGATCCAGGCGGCCGCGACACTGCTCGCCGAGGGTTACGTCGGTCAGGGCCGTACGACGCTCGCCGCGATCAGCGCGAAGTACGCGCCGGTCGGTGCCTCCAACGACCCGTCCAATCTCAACGCCAACTGGGTCAGCGGCGTGGGAACGCTCTACGCGCGCCTCGGGGGCAACCCCGACGCACCGGTCACGCTCAACGCGCAGCCGACCTCCTGTGACGGATCCACGCCGGTCGTGCCCACGGACACCGCAAGTGACTCATCCCGTACGACGGACGCCGGGGACGCGACCACCTCCCAGGCCCCGGACGGGCCGAGCGTGATCACCTGGGACGGCACGGAACCACGCGTCGCTTCGGAGGACACGGCCGACGGCGCCGATCCCCTCACCGGCCGGGCGGCCACCGTCGATGACTTCGTGTTCCCGCTGGCCGCCGGCGGTCCGACCCCCACCGTGCGGAACGACTTCCGTGCGGCGAGCCCGGTCCTGTGCACCACGCGCCGCATCCGGTGCTCGACCACCGTCGTCACCAAGCGGGGCCACACCGTCGTCGCCGTCGCATCCGGACGTCTGGCGCTGGCCACCGCCGACGAACAGCGCGCGGGCATCGGATTCTGGATCACGACACGGTCCGGCGATCGTTTCGGATACAGCTCCCTCGTCACCTACGACGCGGGGATCATGGACGGCGCCAGCGTCGACGCCGGCCGCCCCCTCGGCACCTCGACGCGGATCCTGCGCTTCGCCTGGGAGCGCTCGGGCGAGCGGATCAATGCCGCTCCGCTCCTCGCCGCGACCCTCGGCTAGAGGACACCGGCATCAGGTCAGGGTCTGAGATCCTCACCTTTCGGAGAGGTACTTACCGGACTTTCGGCTAGTTGTCGCCGAGCACATAGGGTCCTAGCTTTGTTCGTGGTCATTTCTGACCACGCGGGCTGTTGAGCGGACGCACGCGGGTGCGGGATCCGCCTCCCTTGGATGACGGGAGGGGCACGAGCAGGTTTCGACCTTGGGCTCGGGTTTGTGTGTCCGCCGGCCCCAACCTCTGATCGGCCGGGTCGCTACCCTCTCGCCAAACACCGGCGAAGGGGAACAGATGCAGGCGATCCAGCTCACCGAGACGGGCGGTCCCGATGTATTGGCGATCCGCGACGTCCCCGACCCCGTCGCCGGTCCCGGCGAGGTCGTCATCGAACTCCGTGCGTCTGCGCTGAACCGCCGCGACATCTTCCTGCGCAAGGGTGTCGCCCCCTCCCCGCTCCCGGTCATCCCCGGTTCGGACGGGGCCGGCGTGGTGCGCACCGTCGGCCCGGGCGTCTCCGGCGTGTCGGAGGGCGACGAGGTCATCATCCTTCCGTCGCTCGGCTGGGGCGACGGCGAGGCCGCGCCCGCCCCCGGCTTCCGCATCCTCGGCGGCCCGGACGACGGCACCTACGCCGAGCTCATCTCCATCCCGGCGGAGAACGTCTACCCGAAGCCCGCCCGGCTCTCCTGGGAGGAGGCCGCGGCACTCCCGCTCGCCGGCCTGACGGCCTGGCGGGCCCTCATGAGCCGATGTGGCCTCCAGCCGGGTGAGACGGTGCTCATCCTCGGCATCGGCGGCGGGGTGGCGACCTTCGCCCTCCATCTGGCGAAGGCCCACGGCGCACGGGTCATCGTGACGTCGTCCAGCGACGAGAAGCTCGCCCGCGCGGCGGAGCTCGGAGCGGACTTCGGCGTCAACTACCGGTCCGACGACTGGGTCGACCGGGTCAAGGAGCTCACGGGCGGGGTCGACGTCGCGATCGACTCGGTCGGATCGACGTGGGCGGACACGATCAACTGCCTCGCACCCGGCGGACGCATGGCCGTCTTCGGCGGGACCGGCGGAGCGAAGGTCGAGCTCATGGTGCGGCCCGTGACCGCGCCGCAGATCAGCATCCTCGGTACGACGATGGGCAGCCCGCGGGACTTCGCCGGCCTTCTCGCCGCCGTCGACGCGTCGACATGGGTGCCGGTCATCGACAGCGTGCGTCCGCTCGCGGAGGCCGTCGACGCTCATGAGCGTGAGGAGACCGGCGGTCACTTCGGCAAGCTCGTCCTCGTCCCGTGAGGCGCGATCTGCTGGCGACACTCTGCGAGACGCCCGGGACGTCCGGATGGGAGGACCGCATCCGCGCCGTCGTCCTGCCCGAACTCGAGGCCACGTGCGAGCGGGTCGAGACCGATCCGCTCGGCGGCCTGATCGGCCGGCGCGACGGGTCGGGGCCGACCCTCATGTTCGCGGCGCACATGGACGAGATCGGCCTGATGGTCACCCACATCGACGAGCGCGGCTACATCCGGTTCGTCCCCACCGGAGGATGGGACGCGCGCACCCTCGTCGGCCAGCGCGTCACCGTCCACGGTCGTGAGGACGTCCTCGGCGTCGTCGGATCCACTCCCGTCCACCTGCTGGACGAGGCCGCCCGTGGGCGCGCTCCCAAGATCGACGAGCTGGCCATCGACACCGGCCGGTCCGCGGGCGAGGTGCGGGATCTCGTGCGAATGGGCGACCGCATCACCCGCAACCGCCGGCTCGTCCCCCTCGGCGACCTCCTCACGGGCAAGAGCCTCGACAACCGGATCGGCGTCTTCGTGATGCTCGAGGCGCTCGTCGCCGCGCCGACGGGGACGTGCGCGCTGGCGGCCGCGGCCACGGCGCAGGAGGAGGTCGGCCTGCGCGGGGCGCGTGTGGCCACCGCGCGCGTCGATCCGGACATCGGCATCGCGATCGACACCTGCCCGGCGAACGACGGTCCTGGGACACCGCTCTCGGGTCCCTCGACCCGGCTCGGGTCCGGTGTGGCCATCCGCCTGATGGACGCCAGCGCGATCGCCTCGCGGCGGGTCGTCGACCTCATGGTGGACATCTGCGAGGACCGCGGCATCCCCCACCAGTTCCACGCCGCGAACACCGGGGGCACCGACACGCAGTCGCTGCAGCTCTCCGGCACCGGTTCGCTGGCGGGATGCGTGTCCATCCCCACGCGCTACATCCACACCAGCGTCGAGTCATGTCACCCTGACGACATCGATGCGGCCATCCGGCTGGTGGCCGGGCTCATCGAACGCGGGCACGAACTGGCCGGCTGAGTCCGGCCGGCGGGTCGTCAGCGGAGTGTCACGCTGAACGCCTCGTCGTACTGATCGAACTCACCCGAGCGCGCCGACACGACCACGCGCCATTCGCCCTTCGCGAGCAGGGGCATCGACGCGGCGACGTAGGTGCCCGGCTGCGATCGCACGGCCGGAGCACGGATCGG
>CAYOSM010000024.1:8038-9977 GCA_964406645.1 uncultured Bifidobacteriaceae bacterium
ACCGTTCCGAGCGCCACCAGCCCCGCGGCCAGGGCCACCTTGACGAGGATGAGACGCCCGTAGCCGGTGGACCAGAGGTGTGAGAGCCCGCCGAGTTCGACCAGAGCGCTGATCGCACCGGTCAGGATCAGAGCGGCCACCGCCGCGACGGCGACGCGGGAGAACGCCCCGAGGGCGTCCTGAGCGAAGGATGTGCGGTCCCGCCGCACGAGGACGATCGCGAAGACCACCGTCGCAAGACCTCCCACCCACACCGACGCCGCCGCCACGTGGACGGCGTCGACGATCACGGCCAGCGGCCCGCGGGCGCCGGCATGCCCCGCGACGCCGTTCACAACGGTCAGGAGCGCCGCACCCGCGATCGCGCCCGCCACGGCTGCCCGGACGGCCATCCGACGGCCGACGCCCGCGGCTGCGACGGCCACGACCAGCGCCGCGACGACCTGGAGGATCCGCGCCGACCCGTTCTGGCTTCCGAGCACCGGACCGAGGGCGTCCGATTCGAGGGCGGCCGCGGTCGAGCTACCGGCGACCTTCGCCGCCTGGATGACGACGCTCCAGACGGCGACGAGGGCGAGAACCACCGCGGCCGACGCCACGTATCGCCAGAGACGGCGTTCCACCGCCGGGTTCCGTCCACGGAGCATCAGGAGGAGGGACGCGACGCCGCCCACCACGATCAGGGTGAGGGACAGTCCGAGGAACCGGGCCACGGCATCCTGCACCCGCACCGCGGCCGACGGCACGCCGTCGTCGACCTCGCCGATCACACCGGTCGGATTCGCGCCCTGCACACCGACGTGGAAGACGAAGTACCCGTTGATCGCGTGGCCGTCCACCGACACGGATCGCCAGACCACCGTGAACGTCCCACGCGGCAGGACCTCCGGCACGCTCACGACGAGCCGCCCGTGGGCCGGCGCGGTCGGCTTCCCGACCCCGACCCGCCGGGCCTCCCCGTCGAACACGGTGATCGATGCGAGGCCGGGCTCCACCGCCTCGTCGAACTCGAGGGCGATCTCGCGGGGCGACTCCGCGACGATCTGATCGTTCGCCGGACTCGACCGGACGAGGGTCGCGTGCCCCTCGGCCGCCGGCGCGAGGACGCCGAGGATCGCACCGAGGGCGACGACGACCGCGACGATGCGGACGAGGCGGTGGGTCATCCGAGGATGTGAGCCAGCCCCATCGTCACGGACGCCAGCCCGAAGCCGTCGTTCGATGCCGCCGAGATCCCGATGACGACGCCCAGGACCGCGAGTCCGAGCGTCGCCGCGACAGCCGCTCCCCGGACACGTCCCGCCACCGTTCCGCGTCCCAGGGCCAGGAGCACGAACGTGGCGACGCCGCCACCGAGAAGACCGCCGACATGCCCGCCCACCGAGATCCCGGGTACGCCGAACGTGATGACCAGGTTCAGGAGCATCCACACCGCGAGGTCCGGTGAGACCGACCCCCGCATGCGCCACTGCAGGATGACCAGCGCCGAGAAGAGGCCGAAGACGCCGCCGGATGCGCCGACCGTCGGCACCAGCGGATCCGAGATCAGCGCCCCCGCGGATCCCCAGACGACGGAGACGAGGTAGATCAGCCCGAATCGGCCCGATCCGATCGACGTCTCGAGGATCGTGCCCAGTTGCCACAGCACGAACATGTTCAGGACGATGTGGAGGATGCTCCCGTGGAGGAACGCCCCGGTGATGATGCGATACCACTCACCGTCGGCCACGGCGGGACCGAAGATCCACCCCCACTCGGTGACGCCGCCGCGAAGGCCGGATCCCGGCGCCCGGGTCACCTCCTGCAGGACGAACATCACCACGTTGACGACGATCAGCGTCATCGTCACGATGTTCGCCCGCCGTGGCGTCATCCGATGCGCGATGGCGCGCGCGCCGGTCGGTACGCCGGCGCATTCCCGGCAGCGGATGCCGACCGG
>CAYOSM010000024.1:10077-27240 GCA_964406645.1 uncultured Bifidobacteriaceae bacterium
ACGATCCATCCGACCAGGACGATCGCGGCGAGTCCCCTGGAGAGGTCGTCGTCCGAGTTCATGAGGTCTCCGATGGAGACACTGTCCGTGGCCGCACCCGGGAGCGCCGCCAGCACGTTCTTCTGCCACCACTCCGGAAGGAAGCCTCCGAACATCGCCGGGACGAAGAGGATGGCCAGCACGGACGACAGCGCGGCCGCGGTGCTGCGCAGCATGAAGGTGAGGAGGACCGCGAGCACCGGGAAGACCGGGGCAACCGCCGTGGTGAGGAGGAACGTCTCCCAGAACTGACCGTCGCCGACGCCGACGTTGGGAGCCCCGTACGCACCCAGGATCATCTGGCTGAGGGCCAGCATCGCGAATATGGCGATGAATCCCGCGATGAGCGTCGCGACGGAGATCGCGATCACCTTCGCCAGGATGACCCGGCTGCGGCGGGGGGTCACGGAGAACGTGAGACGGATCATGCGCGACCCGTACTCGCTCGCCACGTAGTTGACCCCCGCGGCGCTGAAGAAGATCGTGGTGAGAAGGGTGCCGATGAGACCCGTCTGGAGCGGCTCGAACGTGGCGACATCGGCGGCGTTCCACCCGTCGAACGAGGCTCCGACGGCGACGGCCACGAGGACGGTGAGGCCGATTCCGAGGAGCCCTCCCAGCAGGAGGTTCCGCCAGACCCCCCGCGACGTCCTGAGCTTGATCCACTCGCTCGCGACCGTGGCACCGAAGCCGACGTCCGCGTGATGGTGTCCGGCCGTCGGCTCCGCGACCCGTGTTCCCGTGCTCATCGTGCCCCTCCCGTCCCGGTGCGGACCGCGTCCGACGCGCCGTCACCGTCCTCGTCCGCCGTCCGGTACTCCACGTGATCGTGTGTCAGCTCCATGAACACCGACTCCAGGCTCGCCCGCTGCGGTGTCAGCTCGTGGACGGCGAGCCCGGCGTTCGCGGCGATGTCGCCGATGGCGGCGTTGTCGAGCCCCACCACGTTGAACGCCTCACCGTCGGTCGTGACGGTGCCCCCGGCCGCGGTGACGAGCTCGCGCAGCCGATCCGGCTGGGGGCTCACCACCCGGACATGCGCCCCGGAGCCGAGCTGCGTGAGCTCGGTCATTGTCGTCTCGACGATGAGGCGACCGCGGCCGATCACGATGACCCGGTCCGCCGTCGCCTCCATCTCGTTCATGAGATGGCTCGAGACCAAGACTGTGCGCCCTTCCGCGGCCAGGTTGCGCATCAGGGTGCGGATCCAGCGGATCCCCTCGGGATCGAGGCCGTTCACGGGCTCGTCGAAGAGGAGGACCGGCGGATCCCCCAGCAGGGCGGTCGCGATGCCGAGCCGCTGGGACATGCCGAGGGAGAAGCCGTCGATCCGCTGCCCGGCCCGCTCCGTCAGCCCGACGACGTCCAGCACCTCGTCCACGCGCTTCGGGGAGATGCCACCGGCGCGTGCGATCCACGAGAGATGGGATCGGGCACTCCGCTTGCCGTCCACCTCGCCTGCGCCCAGGACCGCCCCGACCTCGCGGATGGGCGCCGTGAGCGTGCGGTAGTCGCGACCGTCGACGGTCACCCGCCCGCCGGACGGGCGGTCGAGCCCGATGATCATCCGCATCGTCGTGGACTTGCCCGCACCGTTCGGTCCGAGGAAGCCGGTGACCGCACCGGGCTGCACGGTGAACGAGAGGCGATCCACCGCCACCTTCGTCCCGAACCGCTTCGTCAACTCGGTCGCCTCGATCATGCAGTCCCATCGCGTCAGTGATCTCCCGCTCGGCGTCCGACGGTACCAAGGAGCCCGGTAAACCCACGGCAAAGACTCCGCGCGGCCGTATTCCGTGACGAGCGGGGCGACGGTACACCCGCAGCCCGAACCAAAGATCGGCGGCGCGTCCGAAGACGCCATGGAAGCGCGGTCCCCCAGAACACGCTCATTGCGACCCCGACCGTTCGGCCCGGGCCTCGGGATCAGTCGTCCGGGCGCGACAGGTGGAGGAACCGGTCCACCGATCGCCTCGCCTGCTCCCTGATCTCAGCGTCGTCGGGCGGCTCCTCGCCGAGCAGGACACGGATCTGAAGGTCCTCGACGATGAGTCCGTAGAGCAATCGGAATGCCCCGGCGGGATCCGGCGCCCTGATCGCGCCGCGGCGGTGCTGCTCGGCCAGATACCCCTCGACCAGCGGACCGACCCGATACCGCCCGGACACCAGCAGAAGCTCGGCGAGGGAGGGCGTCGTCATCGCCGCACGGTTCAGCGCCACCGAGACAGGGCCCGTCAGGAGACGAAGGAGACCGGAGGCGAAGCGGACGAGCGTCTCCGGCACCGACGACTCCGAATGGAGCGCCTCCCTCACGGCGATCGCGGCCTGGTCGGCGTTGCGCCGTACGACGGCCGACAGAAGGCCCTCGCGCGATCCCCACCAGGCATAGAGCGTCGCCTTGGAGGCGGATGCACGGATCGCGACCGACGACATCGTCAGCCCTGCATCGCCGCGCTCCACCAGTTCCTCGACAGCCGCATCGAGGACCCTCTCGCGGCGCGACTCGACCTCGTCCTGCCGTGGTCGGCCCCGTCGTTGCGGTGTATCGCTCCGCGCGTCGTTCTCACTCATCGCGAGCAAAGCGTACCAGCTGGTACAGTTCTAACGGAACCCAGTAGTTCTATTCTCGTGGAGGTTTCGAATGACCAGATGGGCATCCCGGCTGGAGCGGCCACTCGGGCTGACGGGAGTGATTCTCAGCGGAGCGATCTTCGGTTTCTTCTACGCATGGGTGTGCTCGACCATGTGGGGACTCGACGACGCGGATCCGCGGGTGGCGATCGAGGCGATGCAGGCGATGAACGCGTCGGTCCGCAACGCGGTGTTCGTGCCCGCCTTCTTCCTCACGCCCGTCGCTCTCGGCGCGTGGGCACTCGCACTGTTCGGATTGAGGCTGGGCCGGCTGGCACTCATGGCCGCATCGGCCGCGCTCGTCTACACGATCGGCGGACTGATCCTCACGATGGCCCTGAACGTCCCGATGAACGAGGATCTCGCCGGCACTCCGGTGCCGACCGATCGATCCGCGGCACAACTCGTCTGGGACGACTACTCCGGCCCGTGGCAGACCCGGAATCAGATCCGCGCGGTCGCAAGCGGTGTCACGCTCACGATCGCGGCGCTCACGTTCGCCGGTGCCGCGGCGCGCCGTCGTCGGATGGAGACGACCGATGCCGGATCCCGCGTCGTGGCTCCGGCCGAGGCGTGAGTCCCGGTTGTCGTCCCCCATCCCCGCCTCACCGGTCGCGACCTGAATCCCCTGCCGTTCGATCCGGCGGCGCTGTGCGTACGTCGATCCGGACACGACCATCGACGCCGGATCCGGCGTCGGCCGACTCTCAGGCATCCCCGGACCGTCCTACGTGCCCGCGGCCTTCTCCCACTCCTCCATCTTCCAGACGATCTCCTCCTGAAGGGAGCGATGCCGTTCGCCGAGTTCGGCTAGGGCCGAGTGGTCCGAGACGGTCGACGGGTCCGCGAGGGCGCTCTCGACGGCCCGGAGCTCCTCCTCCAGCGTGGCGATGGTCGCCTCGAGTTTCTTCACCTGGTGATGATTCGGGCGCTTCTTCGCCGCCTTCGGTTCAGCCGCGGCGGGAGGCTTGCGTGACGAGGACCCACCACGGGGTGATGGGGCCGGCGCCGCCTCCGTCGCCTGTTCCGCGCGTTCCCGGTGGGCGAGCAGGTCCGTGTATCCGCCGTCGCGCAGGGCGAGTGATCCGTCCTCGACCGACAGGGTGTGTGTCGCGATCAGGTCGATGAGCGCCCGGTCATGCGAGACGAAGAGCACCGTCCCGTCGTAGGCCGCGATCGCCTCCTCGAGCGCCTCGCGACTCTCGATGTCCAGGTGGTTCGTGGGCTCGTCGAGCACGAGCACGTTGCCGCCCTGCGCGATGAGCTGTACCAGCGAGAGCCTCCGGCGCTCGCCACCGGACAGCATCTCGACCCGCTTCTCGACGGCGTCCGCACCGAAGAGGAAGCGTCCCAGCAGGGAGCGCGCCTGTGTGTTGTTGAGGGTCGTCCCCATGAGGACCGTCTCGACGAGCGTCCGCTCCGGAGCGAGTTCCTCGGCGTGCTGCGAGAAGTAGCCCGCCTGTACGCGGTGTCCCTGGCTGACGCGTCCGGCCAGCGGCTTGCGAAGACCGAGCAGGGTCTCGATGAGGGTGGTCTTCCCCGCCCCGTTCGGCCCGACCACCGCGACGCGCCAGCCGCGTTCGACGTGGAAGTCCGCGTCCGCGAGGAGGGGGTGCCCCGCCGGGCCGATCGCGAGCCCGTCGGCCTCGATGACGATCCGCGTGGGCTGTTCCGACTTGGGGAATCCGAACGCGATCGCCCGCTCCCGGGACGGAGGGGCGATCCGGGTGATGCGGTCGAGCCTCTTCTGCCGCGACTGGGCCTGGCGGGCGCGTGTGCCCGCACTCCACTTCTCGACGAAGCGCTCCAGGCGCGCGATCTCACGTGCCTGTGCCTCCGCCAGCTGCGCCTGCCGCGCCAGCGCCTCCGCCTTCGCGCGCCGGAACTGCGAGTAGCCCATCGGCCACACGCGGGGCTTCTCGGGATCCATGTCGAGCACGGTCGTCGTCACCGACTCGAGGAACCACCGGTCGTGGGACACGATGACGATCGTGGCACCGGTCTCGGCGAGCGCCCCCTCCAGCCATTCGACGGATCCGAGGTCCAGATGGTTGGTCGGCTCGTCGAGAAGGAGGACGTCGGGGCGCGACACGAGGGCGCGCGCCAGGGAGGCGCGTGTCAGCTCTCCACCGGAGAACGACCGGAGAGGCCGGTCCATCCAGTCGTCCTCGATGCCGAGACCGCGCCGGACCCGGTCCAGCCAGGCCTGGGACTCGTAGCCGCCGAGTCGCTCGAACTCCCGCTGGGCGCGGTCATAGGCGCCCATGACCTCGGGACCGTGGTCGCCCTCGGCCATGCGCCCCTCGAGATCACGGAGTTCCGCCTCGACCCGGTCGAGTCCGGCCAGGCCCTCCGCGATGTACGCACCCAGGGTGACGTCGCGGTCAAGCGGCGGCCGTTGATCGTGCAGGGCGATGACGGCGCCCTTCGGCAGGCTGACGTCACCGCCGTCGGCCGCGATCTGACCGGCGAGGCACCGCAGGAGCGTGGTCTTGCCCGCCCCGTTGCGCCCGACGACGGCCATACGGTCGCCCGGCGAGAGGGTGAACGACACGCCTTCGAAGAGGGTTCGCGCACCGAAGTGTTTGGTGAGTCCGACAGCCTGCACGGCCGAGTAGGGTAGCCGAATGCCTCAGATTCCGGTCATTGACTCGCGCCCGGACGTCCTGGACCTCGTCGGCCGCATCCGCGAGGCGGGTCGTTTCTCCCTCGATTTCGAGTTCCACTGGGAGCGGACCTACCGCCCCGTCGCCTGTCTGGCCCAGATCGCCGTGAACGACGAGATCGCGATCGTCGACCCCATCGCCGGTGGCCCGCTCGAGGACATCGCCGCCCTCGTCGGCGACCCGTCCGTGGAGACGGTCATGCACGCCCCGTCGGCGGATCTCACCCTCCTCGCGATGCACTTCGGCACCCGTCCGGCCAACCTCTTCGACGTCCAGCTCGCCGCCGGCTTCGTGGGACTCGGCGCCGGCCAGAGTCTCGGCACGCTCCTGGAGCGCGCCATCCGGGTCCGCGTCGCGAAGTCGGAGAGCCTCTCCGACTGGCAGCGGCGCCCCCTGACCCAGGCGCAGCTGCGCTACGGGCAGGAGGACGTCGCGCACCTCATGCCCCTCGCCGACGAGCTCCGTCGCCGCGCTGGGTCGATGGAGCGGACGGATTGGATCGTCGAGGAGCACGAGCGCCGCTACGGACCGCACGTGGACTTCACGACGGATCCCGCCGAGGCATGGCGCAAGGTCAAGGGGCTCGGCCGGCTCAATCCGCGCGAACGCGCGATTCTGCGTGAGCTCGCGGCCTGGCGTGAGACTGAGGCGTCCCGGCGCGACCGTCCTCCGGGCTGGCTCCTCCAGGACCGGGTCCTCGTCGACCTCGCGCGCCGGCGCCCGAAGGACAAGGAGGCGCTCAGCGCGTCGCGCGCGGACCGGCTGCGGTCCGATCAGGCGGATGCGCTCCTGGCCGCGGTCCGGCGGGGAGAGGACGCCCCCGAACTCAACGGCTCGGCGCCGCCGCGGCTGGAGCTTCTCGCGCGTGTGGAGGTGCTCGCCTCCATGGGGCAGCTCCTCGTCAGTACACGGGCCGGTGCGGCCCGCCTTGCGTCACCCCTGCTCGCGACGCGATCGGAGATCGAGTCGTTCCTGCTGGGTGCGCTGGAGGGATCCGTGAACGGTCCCCTGGCGTCGGGATGGCGACGCGGACTCGCCGGTGACGCGCTTCTCGAACTGGCCGAGGGGTCACTGGCACTGGCGCCGTCCGACCATCCTCCCTATCTCACTGAGATCCGTCGCGACGCGGACGTCTGAGACGGTCCGGGCGCACGCCGATCGATCGGTGACGTGCGCCCTCTCAGAGGATCGTCACGCGGCCACGCTCATCACTTCGTGGATGGCGTGGGAGTGCGTGCAGCCCGGAACGTTGCAGGGCTCGTCGAGGCGGGGATCCAGTCGGTCGAGAAGAGCCTGGACCAAACGCGATTCGAGGTCGGTGACCATTTCTCTCTACTCCTTGGTTGGGATGTATCGCTTACGGGAGGCATCCTTCCAAGGTCAACGTGGTGCGCGGGTTGAGCCTGTGTTACGACTGGTTGCGCAGGTGTTACGGGTTGGTGATGGACCCCTCGACCATGGTCGCGAGGTCGGCCATCGCCGTCACGAGGGACACCCGCGCGATCGACGAGGCGTCCTCCGCGAGGGGGGCCACGTCCCGGGAGGTGTCCCGCAGATAGCGGCCTGCCCAGCGCCGGAACTCGTCGCCGGTGCGCATGACGAGCGCCTGGATGCTGCGGAGATTGTCCGTGCGGTCGGCCAGCTTCAGGGTATGACTGTCGCGCGGGCCGTCCTCGAGGAGGCGCAGGTAGTAATGCGCGGTGGCCTCGCGGTCGGAGCTGTGGGGAGCCGTCAGCCAGTCGACGAGCACGCCGACCTGGACGCCGAAACCCTCGGTGACTTCGTTCAGAGTCGTCGGTGTATCCTCGACCACGTCGTGCAGCAGAGCCGCTTGAACAAGCACGGGGTCCGCCTCGCCCCACTGGGCGAGCTCCAGTGCCACGCGCACGAGATGCACCCAGTACGGGGTGTCCGAGCCGCGCCGCGTCTGCTCGCCGTGACGGGCGCGCGCGAAGGCCAGTGCCCGGCGGAAGTCCGTCCGCTCGTCGGGCGGATGCGCGGCGACGAAGTCGACCCACGCGCGCTCCACCGCGGTGGGCGTGTCGAAAACGGTCGGCCACGCCAGTGCGATCGGCGCGCCTCCGGTGAGCGCGTCACCAGCCTCATCGATCGTTGGAGGCTGAAGAGGTGACGGCGTCATCACATAACAGGGTAGCGCCCCTTCCAGACGACCGCCGACCACGGCGTGTCGCCGTCGTCGACCTCGGCTCGAACACCTTCCGTCTGGTGGTATTCCGGTACGTCCCAAACGGGCCGTACGCGATGGCCGACGAGATCCGGGAGACGGTCCGTCTGTCCGCGGGAGCGGTCGACGGCTGCATCTCCGACACCGCGATCGACCGCGGTGCCCGGGCGGCACGCATGTACGCCACCTACTGCGAGCGTTCCGGCATCGACGAGGTCGTGGTGGGCGCGACGAGCGCCATCCGCGACGCCACGAACCAGGCGGAGATCCTCGCCACCTTCGCGGAGGCCGGCCTGCCGGCCCGGGTCCTCTCGACCGAGGACGAGGCCTACTACGGCTACCTCGGGATCGTCAACAGCATGGACTTCTCCGACGGTTTCTTCCTGGATGTCGGGGGCGGAAGCGCACAGATCGGACGCGTGTCGCGGCGCATCCTCGAGAGTTCCATGAGCGCGCCCCTGGGCGCCGTGCGCATGACGGAGTCGTTCTACGGCGGCTCCCGCACGAAGAAAGCGGAGATCAAGAGCCAGCGCAAGCACGTCACGGCGGTCCTGGCGGAATACCCGTGGATCGCGGACCTCGGCCTGAGCCTCGCCGGAACCGGCGGTACGCTCCGCACCCTGGCCGCCATGGCGCAGCGCGCGGAGGGCTATCCGCTCTCGATCGTCCACGACTACGCGCTGACCCGTGAGGCGCTCGAGCAGCTCATCGACCAGCTCGCCGCCCTTCCCGTCGCGTCCCGGGACCGCATCCCCGGCCTCAAGCGTGAGCGCGCGGACATCATCCTCGGCGGAGCCGTCACCATCGCGACGGTCATGGACATCCTCGGAGCGCCGTTCATCCGCGTGTGCGGCCAGGGACTCCGCGAGGGCCTCTTCCAGGAGCGCCGCCTCCAGCCCGCCAGCCCGCCGCTCGTCCCCGACGTCCGGCGGAGCACGGTGCTCAACCTCGTCGAGAACTACAGCGTCGACCGGATCCACGCCGATCACGTCGCCCGTATCGCCATCGCGATCTTCGACGCGACCGCGCACTCGGGCCTCCATCCCGGCGACGCAGGGGAGCGCGAGTGGCTCTGGAGTGCGGCGATGCTGCACGACATCGGCGTCATCGTGAACTACCACGACCACCACAAGCACGGGTGGTACCTGATCCTGAACAGCGGTCTACCGGGCTTCGACCAGCGGGAGCTCGTGATCGTCGCGCTCCTCGTGCGCTGTCACCGCAAGTCCATCCCCGGCTGGGACGAGTTCCGTCCGATCCTCCAGGAGGGTGACGACGAACGCATCCTGCGGCTGTTCGCCTGTCTGCGCATCGCCGAGCAGCTCGAACGCGACCGCACTCAGTCGGTGGAGTCGGTCAGCATCACGATCGAGGATTCGGCTGCCGTGCTCCACCTGCACGGCGACACCGATCACGCCGTCGCGATGTGGTCGGCCTCTCCGGAGACCGCCATCTTCGAGCGCGCCTTCGGTCTCCCGATGAGCCTGAACGCGGTCCGGACGGGCCCGATCCCGCTTCCGGGCGCGCCGCGTGACGCCGCGAACGGCTGATCCCGCTCAGTACGTGGGCGCGTAAGGAGCCACGGACGGATCGTCGAGGTCGAACGGCGGTCGGAGTCCGACGGATGGCAGCGGGGGCCAGCACCACGACGCATTCGGCGAGTATCCGCCGTCCACCACCACCGGTTCCCTCCCCGGCTGCAGCGGTGCGATCTCGTGGGACGGGTCGAGGAACTCGACGGAGAGCGGTGTCCAGCTGCTCGCGACGGTGGCGACCCACGGCAACGTGGACACGACCGGACGACCACCCGGCGTGATCACGTAGTCGTGATGTGTGGACTCGTACGCGGTCGGAGCGCCGACACGAGCACTCGTCCGCATGACGCAGACGGAGCCGCCGTCGACCCGTATCTCGGCGGTGACGACGTCCTGGAACACGGACACGTAGGTGTCGCCCTCGCTGACATGGCACCCGGACTCGGCGTAGAAGTCACGTGCGGCCGCGGTGGACGCGATCACGTGGGTCACGAGCCGGGTGGGCACGACGCCGTCGGGGCCGAGCGTGTCGAGCTCGATCCCGATGACCGTCGCCGAGTGCGCGCCGAGACCGGATGTCTGCGCCCCGCCGTCGATCGCGTACTGGATCGTGAACACACGACGCTCGTGATGCGCGCGGGTGCCCTCGGGAAGGAGGGCAAGGACGCGTGCGGGGTCGTCGGCGATCCAGGTGCAGCGGTTGAGGCGTGCCCCGACGATCAGCTCAGCCGCGTTCGCCATCGACAGCATCCGCGTCACCCGCCCGCGATCTTCGTGGTGTACGTCGGCGACAGGTGGTCGGCGATCCGCTGCCGGTGGTCGCCCTGGATCTCCACGATCCCGTCGCGCACGGTTCCGCCGGAGCCACAGACCTTCTTCAGCTTCGCGCCGACCGCGGCGACGTCGCCCGCCGGGAGGCCGGTGATGAGGGTCACGGTCTTCCCTCCCCGTCCCGCCTTCGTGCGCGACACGCGGACGACCCCGTCCATGGGCACCTGTGGCGCCGGTCTCTGGCGGTCGGCACCGCGTTGAGCGCGCTCACTCGTTGTGGTCTCGCGGATGCGCCCCTCGTCGGTGGAGTACACGCGCGCGGCATCGTCGGGTCGGCGGATTCGGGCCATCGGGACGTAAGGTTAGCGCCGCCACCCGGCCGCAACCGCCCACATCGGGGATTCCACGTCACATGATCGAGATTCACAGCCACACCACAGCTTCCGATGGCGATCTCGACCCGGCGGAGCTCGTCGCGTTCGCGGCCGATAAGGGCGTGAGCATCCTCGCGGTCACCGATCACGACACCGTCTCCGGCCTTGACGAGGCGGCCGCGGCCTGCGCCGCGCACGGCGTTGACTTCCTTCCCGGCATCGAGATCACGGTCGGGGTGCCCCACGGCTCGATGCACCTCCTCGCCTACCTTCCGGACGCCGCACCGGAATCGCTCACCGACCGTCTGGACGAGCTCGGCGCACTCCGCCAAGACCGGATCCACCGGATCGTGGAGCGGCTCAACGACCTGGGTGTCCCGCTCCGATGGGAGAGCGTGACCTCGCGCGTGACCGGCCGCTTCGGGCGGCCCCACGTGGCCGCCGCGCTGGTGGACGAGGGGCATGTCGCGGACATGCAGGAGGCGTTCGACGTCTGGCTCGCCGACGGCCGGCCCGCCCACGTCCCGCAGAAGGGCCTCGAGGCCCGCGAGGCCATCGCCCTGGTGCGCGAGGCGGGTGGCTGTCCCGTGCTGGCCCATCCCGCGTCGCTTCGCCTTCCTCCCCGCCACCTCGCGTCGTTCGCCCAGCAGCTCACCTCGTACGGGCTCGGCGGCATCGAGGTCCACCGGCCCGAGCACCGTCCCGAACAGCGGGACGACTACGGCGCGATCGCACGCCGGCTCCGGCTGATTCCGTGCGGGGGCTCCGACTTCCACCGGCCCACCGGTCCATTCGCGATCGGCGACACCGGCCACCCCGGAATCCCGGCCGAATCGGTGGACAGGATCCGGGCCGAGCTGCGCTAGCGACCCGCGTCGGGTGTTCCGTATGCGGTCGCCGGCCGCCGGGTAATTTCTGGCACCGGACGCTAACGTCTCTTCCATGACGACGAACAGTGCACTCCCGAACGCGGAGGGCGTCCACTGGGACCTCTCCCGCCTCGCCCCCACCGCCGACGACGCCCGCCGCGAGGTCGCCGAGGTCGTGGAGCGGTGTCGCGGGTTCGAGGCCCGCTACCGCGGCACCATCGCGGGAATCGACGCCTCCACGATGGCGGGGCTCCTCGACGAGCTGTCCGACATCGATCGCGAGCTCTCGCGCCTCGGCTCCTACGGACATCTCCGTGAGGCCGTCGACGCGACCGATCCCGAGACACGCGATCTCACGGCGCTCATGGACCGCACGTTCGTCGAGGTCGGCAACCTGCTGCGCTTCGTCGATCTGGAGTGGATCGCCGTCGACGACGCCACGGCGGCCGCGCTGATCGACGCCCCCGAGCTCGCACCCAACAGCCACTACCTCCGGTCGATGCGGCGGTTCGCCCCCCACATCCTCACCGAGCCGGAGGAGCGCATGCTGTCCGAGCGCGAGCCCGCCGCGGTCAGCTCGTGGCACACGCTCTTCGGGCAGATCACCTCCACGCTCGAGACGGACTTCGACGCCGGGGACGGCCCCAAGCCGCACGGCATCGACGCCCTCCTGTCGTACGTCCGCGAGCCGGACCGCGAACTCCGCCAGCGTGCCCTCACGACGCTCTACGACATGCTGCGCCCCCACGCGCCGACGGTCGCCCACTGCTACGACACGCTCGTCGCCGATCGCCTCTCCATGGACCGGCTCCGGTCGTACTCCGGTCCCATGGAGCGCGCGCACCTCAGCAATGAACTCTCGGCGGCCGTGGTCGACGGGATGATGAACGCCGTGGATCGGCACTATCCCCTCGCGCAGCGCTGGTTCCGCGCCAAGGCGGAGATCCTCGGTCTCGAGAGGCTGACACTCGCCGACCAGTACGCACCGATCGGCGACGGACGCACCGTCTACTTCGACGAGGCCATGTCCCTGGTCGTGAGCGCGTTCTCGTCGTTCTCACACGAGGTGGCGGACGTCGCGACGTCGTTCATCGACGAGTCCCGCGTCGACGCCGAGCCGCGCAACGGCAAGCGCGGAGGGGCCTTCTGCAGCCCGATCAGCGACCGCATCCGCCCGTTCGTCCTGCTCAACCACACGGATCGCATGGCGGACGTGCTGACGATCGCCCACGAATTCGGGCATGGCATGCACTTCCAGTTCTCGTTCGCGCATCAGACGCCGCTCACCGCGACGTCGGGCATCGCCCTGGCCGAGGTGCCCTCCACGTTCGCCGAGCAGATCACCTACGACCACCTCCTCGCCAACGAGACCGATCCGGCGACGCGACGAGCGCTCGCCTGTGAGCGGGTCGAGGCGGCGTTCGCGACGATCTTCCGCCAGGTGGTCCTCGCCCGTTACGAGCAGGCGGCCTACGCGCATCGCGACGCGGGTACCACGCTGACCGCCGACCGGCTGGGCGACGCCTGGTTCGCCGCCAACGAGGCGTACTACGGGGACGCGATGGAGCTTCCCGAGGACTACCGCCTGGGCTGGTCCTACATCCCCCACTTCATCCACACCCGCTTCTACACGTACTCCTACGCGTTCGCGCTCCTGGTCTCGCTCGCGCTGGTCGGTCGCTACCGCCGGGACGGCGACGCATTCGTCGAGCGGTACCTGGAGTTCCTGCAGTCCGGCGGTTCGGCACCACCGGCGGAGCTGCTCGGCCGGCTCGGCCTCGACATCGAGGACCCCGCCGTCTGGGACGAGGGGTTCGCCGAGATCGCCCGCATGGTCGAGGAGGCACAGGCGGGATAGCCGCGCACCGGGTGGGACTCCCCCGGCGGATGGGACGATCCGGTGGCGCGGGCCGTAGGAGGCCGACGCGCCGCCCGGATCGAGAACGCCTCCGAAGAGGCGTCTACTTCTTCTTGGACGCCTTCTTGGACGCCTTCAGCGGGTTGAGGGCCTTCTGGACCTGCTCCGGCAGTTCGGTGATGTGGTACAGGGTGAGACCACAGACCGGGGCGGTGCGCACCGGACGGGCCTGGCACACCTCGGGCTGCGCCCACAGGGTGGTGGTGCGGTGGCCGCGCTCGCAGACGAAGACGCGCGCCACGCGGACACCGGGAAGTGCGTCGGCGACGGGAGCCGCAGCCTCCGCCTCGGCCGGCTCGGCGTCGGGGGTCTCCTCGGCCTCGGCCGACTCAGCCGCGGCGGTCTCCTCGGCGACAGGCGTCTCCTCGGCGGTCTCGGTGACCTCCTCATCCGTCGACGCCGTGGCCACGGGGCTCTCGTCGGCAGCGGCTTCGGCTGCGGGGGCGTCCTCGGTGGTGGTGTCGTCGGTGACGGCGGTGGCGTCGTCGCTCAATGGGGTCTCCTGGCTCGCTGGTGAAGTGGACAGAATAGCGGTAAGTCCGGTGTCTTGAGTACTCTGCGGCGATCTGATCCGATGACCACGGCAATCGAAACGACAACCGAGGCGATCACCGTCGCCGACATCACGCTCCGACTGACGCTCCCGGTGTCGGCCGAGGCGCTGATCAGCCAGGAGGAATTCGACGTCGACGAGCGTCTGCCCTACTGGGCGGAGCTCTGGCCGAGCGGCCGGATCCTGGCCGAGTGGGTCGCCTCCCAGCCGCTCGCCGGCCGGCGCGTCCTCGAGCTCGGATCGGGTCTCTCCCTCCCCGCCATCGTGGCCGCGGTCCGCGGCGCGCAGGTGACGGCGACGGACTGGTACGACACCGCCCTGCACTTCACCCGGGAGAACGCCCGCGCCGCGGGTGTCGAGGTCACGACCGTGTCCGTCGACTGGCGCGATCCGCCCGCGGACATCACCGAGGGCCCCGGATTCGATCTCGTGATCGCGGCGGACGTCCTCTACGAGGCGCGGAACGCCGCACCGCTGGCCGCTCTCGTGCCACGCGTCTGCGCCCCCGACGGCCATGTGGTCATCGCGGATCCGCGTCGGCCGGACGCCCAGGCGTTCCTCACGACGATGACCGAAACCGGGTGGCGGCTTCGGACGGAAACGGTCGAGTACAGTGGACGCCGCGATGAGACCGGATCACGGATTCATCTGCATCACCTGTGGCCGACGGACGGTTGAGAACCCGCCCTCCCGGTCCGATACACTGCGGAGACCCGCGCGATCCTCGGTAGCTCAATGGTAGAGCATCCGGCTGTTAACCGGAGGGTTGTAGGTTCGAGTCCTACCCGAGGAGCTCACAGAAAGCCCTGCTCATGCGGGGCTTTTTCATTTTGGGTGTCGCTGGTCTGGCCCCGACCGCAAGCACGCGCCTGTCCGGTCAGAGACCGTCGTCCTCCCAGGGGTTCACGACGACGTCCTCCACGGTGAACGTGATGTAGGCGAACTCGTCGCCGTCCCCGCTCCACCGCCCCTCGCCCCCGGTCGCCCAGCGGCGCCCGTGAGTCTCCCGGTACTCCCCAAGCGGCGTACTCCACCGCGCCTGGGTGAACGAGCTCCCGTCCCCGGAGGCACGCGACCGGTCGTCGGAGACGAAGTCCACCAGATCCCCGTCGCCGTCGAACACGAGCTCCGCCTGAACCGTGTGACCCCCGGCGCGGTACCGGGCCCGGACGTGCGTGTCGTCCACCGCGGTCCAGTCGATCGGCGCGTCCACAATGGCCGCCGGCGCGAACACGACGATGTCGTTCAGCACCGTGACCGTCTCGCTGCGATCCATCTCCGGGCCGGAGGCGTCGATGATCGGGACGAGGCCGATGAGCCGTCCCCGCATGGTCGCCGTCCCGGCGTGGTAGTCGTGGAACACGGTCACCGGAAGGCCGGCCCGGGTCGCGGAGATGAGGAAGAGACGCTGGGGCTCCGATCCGAAGGCGTTCAGCTGCCGTCCGGTGAACGACATCCACGCCGAGTCGGCGTCACTGCGGATCCGGCCGTGGAAGGTCGCCGTGAACCCCGTGACCCGCGGACGCCCGATCGCACCGGACCGCCGGACGTAGCGCGCCACGGGTGCCGGCAGGCCGGCGAGATCCGCCTCGCTCACGATCCCCTCCGGGGCCGGTGCGGCCGCGACCAGCTCGCGCACCCGTTCGGAGTGGGCGGCGCGGAGGCTCGCGGGACCGGACGATCCGAACCCGATCACCGCCGCGATCAGCAGGATGACGTTCGGCACGGTGCCGGCCCGCGCATCACTCCAACTCGTCACGATCATGATCTGGGAGACGACGGCCGCGCCTCCGGCCACCGCCCACCACCACGTCGGCGCGCCGAACGCGATCATCACGGCCGCGGTCAGCACCAGCGCCGCGGCCAGGAGCCAGCCGGCCCCGGCCACCGCTCCCACCGGCTCCTTCAGCCGCTCGACCGTGGCCAGGCCGAATCCCTTGACCGCGCCCAGAAGGTGGATCAGCGCGTGGACGACGAGGAGACCCACGACCGCCCACCGAAGAACCGTCACCACCCGAGACACCCCCTCCCGACAGGCCTCACGTCGACAGGGTGACCGACTCCGCTGTCACCGACGCGACCGGAACCCGTGCAGCGTACTCCGGGGGCCTCCGGTCGGTGGGCATGGGGCATCTCCGACCGCTCACCGTTGGCCCGGGGCGGGAACGGCGGCAGGCCGTGCCGCTCGGACATCTCCCCTATCCGGTGACGGTGCGAGGCCGGCGGAGATAGAACGCCTCCGCGTTGCCCCAGAACACCGCCGCGACGTCCTCCGGGGAGACCGCGTCGCAGATCATCCGGAGATCCCCGTCCTCGAAGGGACGACGGGCGCGGGTCGAAGGCAGGTCGGTACCGACCATCAGCGCGGTCGGGTCCACCTCCATGATCCGCGCGATGGCCCGGACCGGGTCGAGATCGACCCTCCCGAATCCGGTGGCCTTGACCTTCACCCCGCGCTCGACCAGGCCGAGCAGGCGGGGAAGCCCGTCCTCGTGCAGGCCCAGATGGTCGATGCTCACCGCGGGCAGCGCCGCGATGCGGTCGGCCAGCCCGTCGTCGAGGCTCCGCGCGTCGATGTAGAGCTCGGTGTGCCACCCGGCCACGTCGTGCACGCGGCGCGCCAGCCGGTCAAGATCGTCCAGTGACGCCGATCCTCCGCGGCGGACGTTGAACCGCACCGCCCGCACCCCGGCGTCGTCCAGTTCCACGATCCGCGCGTCTGTCGTGTCGGCGAGGATCTGGGTGACTCCCACATATGTCGGACCCAGCACGCGGAGCGCCTCCACGAGGTAGCCCTGATCGACCCCCTGGAACGACCCGGAGACCACCGCGCCGCCGGCGATGTCCAGACCGGCGATCCGACGTCGGTAGTCGGCCACGGTGAACGGCTCGGGCAGATAGCCGTCGTTCTCCTGCAGCGGGTGGGCCGGGTCGATGATGTGCAGGTGCGCATCGAAGACGGGCTGGTTCACGGGCGATCCCGTCAGGCCACCGCGTGCTCGGCCAGCGCCGCCTGGATCCCCGCGGCGTACTCCTCGAGGGCACGCTCCGCGGTGGCGGGAGACGGTGCCTGGTCGATCACCCGGACGATCTCACTGCCGATGATGACCCCGTCGGCGAGCGCGCCCACGCGGCGGGCGTCATCCGGGG
The DNA here is from genome assembly GCA_964406645.1 of uncultured Bifidobacteriaceae bacterium. Classification (GTDB taxonomy): domain Bacteria; phylum Actinomycetota; class Thermoleophilia; order Miltoncostaeales; family Miltoncostaeaceae; genus CALMEC01. Next base: position 26,769 of record CAYOSM010000024.1, read on the forward strand.
TCCGAACTCCGAAGCCCACGGCGATCGGCACGGACGAGGCCTCCCGCGACCGGGACAGGAAGCCCGCAAGCTCGTCGTCCACGGAGATGCCCCCGCCCGTGACGCCCGTGACGGCCACGCAGTAGAGGAACCCCTGCGCCGTCTCGCCGGCGTGCCGGATGCGCGCGTCGCTCGACGTGGGGGCCGCGAACTGGATCAGGGCGATGCCGTGGGCGTTGGCCGACCGGCGTACCTCGTCGCTCTCCTCCACCGGGAGGTCCGGGATGATGATCCCCGCGACTCCGGCAGCCTCGGCCTCCTGGAAGAAGGCGTCCTCGCCCGGGGCGATGACGGTGTTCAGATACGTCATGACGACGACGGGCGGACCGTCGCGCACGATCGAGGCGATGCGGAGCACGTCCGAGGGCGTGCAGCCGGCGTCCAGCGCCACCTGCCCCGCGGCCTGGATGGTCGGCCCGTCGGCGAGGGGGTC
>CAYOSM010000025.1:0-16389 GCA_964406645.1 uncultured Bifidobacteriaceae bacterium
TTCCCGATCGACTTCTACCTCGTCGCGATGCTCTTCATCGTGTTCGACATCGAGGTCGCCTTCCTGTACCCGCTCGCCGTCGTGCTGAAGTCAGTCGGCGTCGCCGCGGTCGTGGAGCTCGTGGTCTTCGTGGCGGTCCTCGGAGCCGGCCTGGCCTACGTCTGGAGAAAGCGGGCGCTCGAATGGCGCTGATCCCCCCTCCCGGAACCCCGATCGAACGGTCGCCGCGCACCGACAAGCGCGTCGACTGGGACCTCCGCGACCCCGAGGTCCAGGACTTCATCAACCGCGGCATCCTCACCACGACCGTCGACAAGCTGCGGTCCTGGGCGCAGGCGTCGTCCGTGTTCCCGGCGACCTTCGGCCTGGCGTGCTGCTCCATCGAGATGATGCACACGGTCACCTCGCGCATCGACATCGCGCGCTTCGGCGCGGAGGTGTTCCGCAACTCGCCGCGGCAGTCCGACCTGATGATCGTCTCCGGCCGCGTCTCGCAGAAGATGGCGCCGGTGCTCCGGCACATCTACGAGCAGATCCTCGAGCCCAAGTGGGTCATCTCCATGGGCGCCTGCGCGTCGAGCGGCGGCGTGTTCAACAACTACGCGCTCGTCCAGGGCGTCGACAAGATCGTCCCCGTCGACGTCTACGTGCCGGGCTGCCCGCCGCGGCCCGAGAGCCTCATCGAGGGGCTGCAGCTACTCCAGACGAAGATGGGCTCCTCCAAGGGCCAGCGCTCGTCCCGCGAGCTCTGGAACGAGGCGCAGGCCGCCGAGGCCACCGTCGCCGCCGACGCGGCGCGAGTAGAGAGCGAGGAGAAATCCTGAGCCACGTCGGGACACTCATCGAGGGGGCCTGCCCCGGCGCGCTCGTGCAGGAGATCGAAGCGCACGGCGAGCTCACGATCGAGATCCCGGCCGGCCGGCTGCTCGAGGTCGCGCGATTCCTGGCCGGTCCCCCGGCGTCCTTCCTGCTGCTCTCCGACGTCACCTGCGCGGACTTCCCGGAGGAGCGCGGCCGTTTCCGGATGGCCTACCACCTCTACTCGCTCGAGACGGGCAACCGCCTGCGGCTGCGCGTGTGGGCCGGTGCGGAGAACCCGGAAGTGCCCTCGGTCACGGGGATCTGGCCGACGGCCAACTGGCACGAGCGCGAGGTCTACGACATGTTCGGCGTCCGGTTCACCGGGCACCCCGACCTCGCCCGCATCCTCATGCCGGACGACTGGGTCGGCCATCCCCTCCGCCGGGACTACCCCATCGGGGGCGAGGAGGTGACCTTCACCGATGCCGTCTGACGAGACCATCGACACGGGCATCGGCGGGACGGAGGGCCTCCCGCTCGCATCCGAGGCGCGCGGCGTGTTCGAGGCCGCCCGGCGGGAGGGCCGCGCCCTCACGGAGACCGAGCGCGCGATCGCCGCGATCGAGGCGTTCACACCGCAGGAGGCGGAGGCCCGTCAGCGCGCCGCCGAGGCCGACGAGGAGGAGGAGGGACGGCGCAAGCCGCTGATCCTGAACCTCGGCCCGCAGCACCCCTCCACCCACGGCGTGCTCCGCATCATCACGGAGCTCGACGGAGAGGTCGTCACCGACCTCCACCCGGTGATCGGCTACCTCCACACCGGCATCGAGAAGCAGTGCGAGAACAAGACCTTCTGGCAGTCCGTGACCCTGGTCACGCGGATGGACTACCTCGCGCCGTACTTCAACACGCTCGCCTACTGCCTGGCCGTGGAGCGGCTGCTCGACCTCGAGGTCCCGGAGCGCGCCCAGTGGCTGCGGGTGATCATGTGCGAGGTCAACCGCATCGCGTCGCACCTCCTGTGGCTCGGCACCTGCGGCCTCGAGCTCGGCGCGATGTCGATCTACTTCTACACATTCCGGGAACGCGACGCGGCACTCGACCTCGGCGAGATGATCTCGGGCGAGCGCATGAACACGCGCTACTTCCAGGTCGGCGGATGCTCCGCGGACATGCCCGAGGGCTTCGAGCGGGAGCTGCGCGACTTCGTCACCACCCTCCCCAAGCGCATCGACGAGTACGAGCGCCTCGTGTCCAAGAACCAGATCTGGGTGGACCGCCTCAAGGGCGTCGGCGTCCTGTCCGCCGAGGAGCTCCTCGGGCTCGGCGCGACCGGACCGGTGCTCCGCGGGGCCGGGGTCGACCTCGACCTGCGCAAGGCGAACCCGTACTCCGGATACGAGCACTTCGAGTTCGACGTCCCCCTCGGCAGCGCCGGGGACTCCTACGACCGCTTCATCGTCCGCATGCTGGAGATGCGCGAGTCCTGCCGGATCATCGAGCAGGCGCTCGACACGATGCCGTCCGGGTCGCACATCGCCGACGACCGCAAGGTCGTGCTCCCGCCGCGGGAGGAGCTCGCGGTCTCGATGGAGGCGCTCATCCACCACTTCAAGCTCGTGACCGAGGGCTTCACCGTCCCGGAGGGCGAGGCCTACTGCGCCGTCGAGAGCCCCCGCGGAGAGCTCGGGTGCTACGTGGTGGCCGACGGCGGACCCAAGCCGTACCGCTGCCACATGCGCGACCCCTCCTTCGTCAACCTGCAGTCGCTCCGCCCCCTGGCGCGCGGCAACTACCTGGCCGATCTCATCGCCCTGATCGGCTCACTGGACAACGTGATGGGAGGTGTCGACCGATGACCGCGGCCGAGGTCCTCGCGCACATCGACCCGATCCGGCATGAGTTCGCCGACCCCCGGTCCCTGGTGCTGCCCGCGCTCAAGTTCGCGCAGACGCGCGACGGCTACCTCAGCGAGGAGAACCTCGCGGCCGTGGCCGAGGCCACCGGGTACTCGCGCGCCTACGTCGAGAGCGTGGCGTCGTTCTACGACCGCCTCTACCTCACCCCCACCGGCGACCGTGTCATCTCCGTCTGCGTGACGCTCTCCTGCATGCTCCGCGGCAGCGACGAGGTCATGGCCGCGCTGGCCGAGCACCTCGGCGTCGGCCCTCACGGCGGGACGAGCGCGGACGGCCGCATCACGCTCCAGGAGGCCCAGTGCCTCGGCGCCTGCGACAAGGGCGCCTGCATCCAGGTGGACGCCGAGAACACCGTCGGGCCGCTCACCCCCTCCGAGGCCGTCGCGCTGGCCGACGAGCTCCGCGACGCACCGATCCCCGCGGAGCGGTGGCGATGAGGAGGACCCGATGCCCGTTCTGAACAGCGTCTACCGCCACCGCGTCGCCGGTTCGCCGCTCGTCACGCTCGCCGACTACGAGGAGGCCGGCGGATACACGGCCCTGCGCAAGGCGCTGACCGAGATGCCCCCGGACGACGTCATGTACCAGTTCCACCGCTCCGGCCTGCGCGGCCGCGGCGGCGCCGGGTTCCCCATGGGGCGCAAGGCGAGCTTCCTCCCCAAGGACTCCCCGATGCCGTCGTATGTCGTGTGCAACGGCGACGAGTCCGAGCCGGGCACGTTCAAGGACCGGGAGATCCTCGAGTTCAACCCGTTCCAGCTCCTGGAGGGAATCGTGCTCGCGGCGTACGCCGTCGACTCCCACCAGACCTACATCTACGTCCGCGGTGAGTACGAGCACCAGGCACGCGTCCTCTCCGCCGCGCTCGCGGAGGCCCGCGCCGCCGGGTACATCGGCGATGACGTCTGCGGCTCCGGTTACGCGTGCAACGTGACCGTCTACCGCGGCGCCGGCGCGTACATCTGCGGAGAGGAGACGGCACTCCTCGAGAGCCTCGAAGGCAAGCGCGGCCAGCCGCGCCTCAAGCCGCCCTTCCCCGCCGTGGCGGGTCTCTACGGGTCGCCGACGCTCATCAACAACGTCGAGACGCTGGCTGCGCTCCCGCCGATCATCGAGCGGGGCGCCGACTGGTACCTGGGCATGGGGACCGAGAAGAGCCCGGGCACGAAGGCGTTCTCCATCTCGGGTCACGTGATGCGTCCCGGCAACTACGAGATCGTCCTCGGCGACACCACGCTGCGCGAGTTGGTCTACGACCTCGCCGGCGGGCTGCGCGAGGGACACGAGTTCAAGGCGTGCTGGATCGGCGGGTCGAGCACCCCCGTCCTCGGCGCCGACAAGCTCGACACACCGCTCGACTACGAGGCGATCGCCGAGGCCGGCAGCGCGCTCGGGTCCGGCGGCTGCATCGTGATGGACGACTCCGGCTGCATCGTGCGGGCGTCGCTGCGCCTGGCGCACTTCTACCGCCACGAGAGCTGCGGCAAGTGCAGCCCCTGCCGTGAGGGCACCAACTGGATGGAGAAGATCCTCCAGCGGATGGTGGACGGCGAGGCCCGCATCGAGGACCTGGAGATGCTGGAGTCGCTCTTCGGGCGTATCTCCGGACGCACCCTCTGCCCGCTGGCCGACGGCGCCATCGCGCCCATCAAGAGCGCGATCAACCTGTTCCGCGACGACTTCGTCCGGGTGATCGAGAACGGGTCACCCCGCCCCGAACCGATGATGGAGGCCGTCGGTGTCTGACGCACCCACGCCACAGCCCACCGATCTCATCAAGTTCACGCTCAACGGGCGCGAGGTCTACGCGAAGCCGGGGTCCATGCTCGTCGACGCGGCGGCGGAGGTCGGGGTCGAGATCCCGGTCTTCTGTTACGAGCCCCGCCTCGGCGGCCCCATCGGGGCGTGCCGCATGTGCCTCGTCGAGGTGGAGGGCATGCGCGGGCTGCAGACGGCCTGTTCCACGCCCGTTGCGGCCGGCATGGTGGTCCACAGCGACAACGCGGCGGCGAAGGACGCGCAGGACGGCGTGCTCGAGCTGATCCTGGCCAACCACCCGCTCGACTGTCCCGTGTGCGACAAGGGCGGCGAGTGCCCGCTCCAGAACCACACGATGAAGTTCGGCCCCCCGCGCACGCGGTTCGTCGAGCCGAAGCGCCACTTCCCGAAGCCGCTCGACCTGAGCACCCTGGTGGCCCTCGACCGCGAGCGGTGCATCACCTGTTTCCGCTGCGTGCGCTTCAGCCAGGACGTGGCCGAGGACGGCCAGCTGACGTTCCAGGAGCGCGGCGCGGGCACCGAGGTCGCCACCTTCACCGGCGAGCCGTACGAGGGCCGCTTCACCGGCAACATCATCGACCTCTGCCCCGTCGGCGCGCTCACCAGCATCCCGTACCGGTTCGTGTCGCGTCCGTGGGACATCATGAACACCCCGTCGGTCTGCGGGAACTGCCCCTCGGGCTGCAACGTCGAGATCACCCAGCGCGACGGCGAGATCAAGCGCGTCACCGGACGCCCCGAGCCGAACACCGCGGTCGAGGACGGGTGGCTCTGCGACAAGGGCCGCTGGGCGTACCCCGGCGCCTGGGCGGCGAACCGCATCACGAACGCCCTGGTGCGCGGCGAGGACGGGCTCCTGCACGAGACGCCGCTCGAGGAGGCCGTCGACCGGGCCGCGCACATCCTGCAGCGCTCGGCCGCGACCGGCGTGCTCGTCGGCACCGGCACCACCGTCGAGGACGGCCACCTGGCCGCCATGCTCGCGCAGGCGATGCCCGGAGGCCGCGTCGGCCGGCTGGGCGTGCCCGACCGGCCCCACCTCGGACCGCTGAGGAACCTGCCGCGCGCCGAGCTGGGCGACATCGACGAGGCCGACGTCGTCGCCGTCGTCGGCGGCGACCTGGGGAATCAGCACCCCATCGTCGAGCTCCGCCTGCGCAAGCTGATGCGCCGGCGCGGCACGCTCCTCGTCGCCGGCGTGCGCCCCCAGATCATCGCCTCACGCGCGACGGAGTCGATCACCACCGCACCGGGCCGCCTCGTCGACGCCCTCGACGACGTCGAGCGGGTGCTGGAGTCGGGGTCACGTCCGATCCTTATCTGGGACGAGCGCGATCTCGCCAACGACGACGCCGTGGCCGCGCGCCTCGCCGCGATCGCCGAGGCGGCCGACGCCCGGGTGATCGAACTGGTCGCCGACGTCAACGGTCCCGGCCTGCGCGCGCTCGGCCTCACGACGGAGAGCCTGCTCGATGACGTGGCCGAGAAGCGCGTGTCGACGCTCCTCACCGTCCTCGCCGACCCGATCGAGTCGGCCGGCTCCACCCGGTGGGCCGGCGCGATCGAGGAGCTCAACGACCTTGTCGTCATCGCGACGCATCACTCGCACATCACGGACCGCGCCACCGTCGTCCTGCCCGGCCTGATGAGCCAGGAGGTCGAGGGCATCCTGGTCTCCACCACGGGTCGCGCCCAGCGGCTGCGCCCGGGGTCGGACGGCCCGGAGGGCGCCGCGGCCACGTGGGAGATCCTCATCGGCCTCTCGCACCGTATCGGCAAGCCCTTCCCGTGGCGCACGCCCGCACAGACGTTCGCGGCGGTCGCCGACCGCTACCCGGCGTTCGCCGGTCTCACCTACCAGCTCATCGGCACCGAGGGCGCGCCCATCGGCGACGCCGACGTCGTTCCGGTCGCCCGGACCCAGGCCCCTGAGCCCGTCGGCGACGGTCTGCCACTGGTCCTGACCACCGAGATCTTCGGCGACGGTCCCGCCTGGCGCTCCGACGCGCTCGCGTCACTCCGACAGGCCGCCGGACTGCGACTCTCCCCGGGTGAGGCGGGCCGGCAGGCCGTGCTCGAGGGCGATGTCGTCGTCGTGGAGTCGCCCCACGGATCCTGCGCGCTCACCGTCGACATCGATGAGGACCTGCCCGACGGCGCCGCCTTCGTCATGACCGGACCGCCCTCCGCCGGGGTCCACGCACTCGTGGGACCGGATCACGGGCCCGTCAACGTGAGGATCGGCGCCTGATGGAGGAGGCCTTCCTCACGATCGTCATCAAGGCCGTGATCTTCGTGTTCATCGTGCTCACGGCGTTCGCGTACACGATGCTCCTGGAGAGGAAGCTCCTCGGCCGGATGCAGGGCCGCATCGGCCCCAACCGGGCGGGCCCGTTCGGGATGATGCAGCCCGCGGCCGACGTGGTGAAGATGCTCTTCAAGGAGGACTTCACACCGGCGGCGGCCAACCGGGTCGTCTTCCAGATCGCGCCGGTGATCGCCGTCATGGCGCCGATCACGACGCTCGTGCTCATCCCCTACGGCGGCACCGCCACCGTCTTCGGACACGACATCACGCTGTACGGCACGGACCTCAACGTGGGGCTCCTGTTCGCCTTCGCGATGGCCGCCATGGGTCACTACGGCCTCATGCTCGGCGGCTACGCGAGCGGCAACAAGTACGGCCTCATCGGAGGGGCGCGCACCGCTGCGCAGCTCGTGTCGTACGAGGTGTCGATGGCGCTCAGCGTCGTCGGCGTGATCATGCTCTCCGAGAGCCTCTCGCTCGTCGACATCGTGAAGGCGCAGCAGGACACCGCCTGGTTCATCGTCTTCCAGCCGATCGGCTTCATCGTCTTCTTCATCACCGGCATCGCCGAGACCAACCGGACGCCGTTCGACCTCCCCGAGGCCGAGAGCGAACTCGTCGCCGGTTACGCGACGGAGTACGGCGGCACCAAGTACGCCGGCTTCGCCATGGCCGAGTACCTCAACATGATCGTGGTGTCGGCGCTCACGGTGACCCTGTTCCTCGGCGGGTACAGCGGCCCCTGGCTTCCGGAGCCCCTGTGGTTCGCGATCAAGGTCTTCATCATGATCCTCATCTTCATCTGGGTCCGGGCGACGATGCCACGCCTCCGGTACGACCGGCTGATGAAGCTCGGCTGGAAGTTCTTCCTCCCTCTTGCCACCCTCAACCTGCTCGTCACCGCGGTCGTTGTGGGACTGGGCTTCGCACACAAGTGAGGTAGCGCGATGGGTATCCAGGACACGATCAAGGGATTCAGCGTCACGTTCAAGACGATGCTGAAGAAGCCGACCACCATCGGCTACCCCGAGAAGAAGACACCGGTGCACCCCCGCTTCCGCGGCCGTCACCGTCTGTGGAAGTACGACAACGGGCTCGAGAAGTGCGTCGGCTGCTCACTGTGCGCGGCCGCCTGCCCGTCCGACTGCATCCGCGTCGTCGCCGAGGAGAACTCACCCGAGGAGCGCGTCTCGGCGGGCGAGCGCTTCGCGCGCATCTACGAGATCAACATGTCGCGGTGCATCTTCTGCGGATACTGCGAGGTGGCATGTCCGTTCGACGCGATCACCCTCGAGAACTCGTACGAGCTCTCCGAGTACGACCGGCCGCGCGACCTTGTCTACACCAAGGAGATGCTGCTGGCACCCCCGCCGAAGGAAGCCCCGATCCGGGAGCCGCGCGATGGGTGAGCAGATCGCATTCGGCATCGCCGCCGCGGGCGCCATCGGCAGCGGAGTCCTCGTGATCACCATGAAGAGCGCCTTCCAGGCCGCCGTGGCCCTCATCGCCACGCTGGTCTCGGTGGCGGTCCTGTTCCTCCTGGCGCACGCGCCGTTCGTGGCCGTGATCCAGGTGATCGTCTACGCCGGCGCCATCGTGACCCTCTTCCTCTTCGTCCTCGCGTATCTCGGCGATCGGGTGCGGACCACCCCGGATCGCCTGGCGCGCTACCAGGTGTTCGCCTGGATCGTCGTCCTCGTACTGACCGTGATGGGCGCGATCGTCCTCCTCACCACGAACCTCGCGCGCTTCAACGACCCCCAGTCGCCCTCGCCGGAACTCGGCGGGCCCGAGGACATCGGTGAGGCCTTCCTCAAGGAGCATCTACTGCCGTTCGAAGCGACGTCGCTGCTGCTCCTCGCCGCCGCCGTCGGCGCCGTGCTCCTGGCCAAGCGGGCCGTGCAGTCCGAGGGCGGCCGATGACCGATCTCGTCACCGCCGCAGCGAACATGCCGACCTCGTCCTACCTGGGCGTCTCCATCATCCTTTTCGCCCTCGGGCTCATCGGCGTCCTCACCCGGCGCAACCCGATCATGCTCCTGCTCGCGGTCGAGCTCATGCTGAACGGCGCCAATGTCTCGCTGCTCGGCTTCAGCCGCCACTGGAACAACACCGACGGACAGATCTTCGCCCTCGTGGTGATGGTCGTGGCGGCGGCCGAGGTGGTGGTCGGACTCGGACTCACCGTGTCCGTGTTCCGCCAGCGCCGCACCCTTGACGTCGACGAGATGACGGAGCTGTCCGGATGATCGCCGTACTGGGATGGGTCGTTCTGCTCCTGCCGCTCGCCGGCAGCCTGATCCTGATGCTCCACGGCGCGAAGGAGCCGTCAAAGCCGGTCACGCGCGCCATCGGCGTCGGATCGATCGGCCTCGCCTTCGTCGCCACCCTCGCCATCTTCATCGAGATGCTCGCGAGCGGGGCCTCGGAGCGCACGGTCGTGTCGCGTCTCTGGGAGTGGATCGATATCGGCGGCGTCAGCGTCGACCTCGCGGTGCGCGTCGATCCGCTGTCGGTGCTGATGATGCTCGTCATCACCGGGGTCGGCCTCCTGATCCACCTGTACTCCACCGAGTACATGGACCACGACGAGGGCTACCGTCGCTTCTTCTCGGAGATGAACTTCTTCGTCTTCTCGATGCTCCTGCTGGTGCTGGCGTCGAACGTCATCTTCCTCATCGTCGGGTGGGCCTTCGTCGGCCTGGCCAGCTACCTGCTGATCGGCTTCTACTACGAGAAGCCCTCCGCGGTGGCCGCCGCCAAGAAGGCGTTCGTGATGAACGTGATCGGCGACGTCGGCATGGTGATCGGCGCCTTCCTCCTCGTCCGGGAGGTCGGCACGCTCGACATGACCCAGCTCTTCGCGCGGGCACCCGGGGTGATCGAGCAGGACAGCGGGATCGCCCTCGCCATCGCCATCTGCTTCTTCATCGGGGCCGCCGCCAAGAGTGCGCAGGTCCCGCTGCACACCTGGCTGCCGGATGCCATGGAGGGCCCCACGCCGGTCAGCGCCCTCATCCACGCCGCCACCATGGTGACCGCGGGCGTCTACCTGATCGCCCGTATGCACGTGATCTTCGAGCTGTCCTCGATCGGCATGGACATCGTGGCCGTCGTGGGGTGCATCACCCTCTTCATGGCCGCCACCATCGCCATCGCGCAGGAGGACATCAAGCGGGTCCTCGCATGGAGCACCTGCTCCCAGATCGGCTACATGATCATGGCCGTCGGCCTCGGCTCATACGAGTCCGGCATGTTCCACTTCCTCACCCACGCGTTCTTCAAGGCGCTCCTCTTCCTCGCGGCGGGAGCCATCATCCACTCCCTCGGCGGCGAGCAGGGCCTCGACCGGATGGGCGGGCTGCGGAAACACCTCCGGCCGGTCTACCTCGTGTTCGCCATCGGCTGCCTCGCCATCGCGGGCGTCCCCGGACTGTCCGGCTTCTTCAGCAAGGACGAGATCTTGGCGCACGCCCTCGCCCATGGGTCGCTCGGCGTGGTGCTCTACGTCGTCGCGAGCATCGCCGCGTTCCTGACGGCCTTCTACATGTTCCGTCTCCTGTTCCGGGCCTTCTTCGGTCAGGAGCCCGAGGGCGGCTACGAGCAGACGCCGCACGCACCCGGACGGGCCATGATGATCCCGCTGTACGTGCTGGCGGCACTCAGCGTCGTCGGCGGATGGATCCAGGTCCCCTTCGGCTGGCACCTCCTCTCGGACTGGCTCGATCCCGTGTTCGCGGACAGCCTCCTCGTGCCGGTGGAGCCCTCGCACGCGCAGGAGCTCATCAGCCTCAGCGTGTCGTCGGTCGCCGCCGTCCTCGGCATCGGCCTCGCCTGGGCCTGGTTCGGCAAGAGCCCGTTCCGGCGCCATGAGTTCGCGGCCCGGCATCCGGAGCTCCGGGGATTCCTCGAGGACGCCTGGAGGTTCGACGGGCTGTACGACGACCTCGTCGTGGAGCCCGGGCAGGCCTCCGGTGTGGCGCTGCGCACTCAGGCGGAGCCGGTGATCGGCACCGGTCCGATCCGCGCCGTCACCGCGGTGGCCGAGGAATGGTGGCGCCTGCTCCGCCATCTGCAGAGCGGACTCGTCCGGACCTACGTCTTCGCCCTCCTCGCGGGCCTCGTCGGCGTCGGCACCATCCTCATCCTGGTGGTGCGCTGATGCCGTGGGTGACGCTCATCGTCCTCGTGCCGCTCGTCGGCTCAATCGTGCTGTTCGCGACGCCCCGCAAGGACTCCGCGGCTGCCGAGGGCGCATCCATCGGGTTCTCCATGGCGACCCTCGCCCTGGTGATCGCGGCCTTCATCGATCTGGACCGCGACAGCGGCGCATTGCAGCTCGTCGACCACCAGACGTGGATCAAATCACTGGGACTCGCGTGGGACGTCGGGGTCGACGGCATCTCCATCTGGATGATGCTCCTGACGGGCGTCCTGTTCCTGCTCGCCATCCTCGCCGTGGTGGCACGCGTTCCCGAGCGCCCACGGGCGTTCCTCGGCCTGATACTCCTCGCGGAGGCGGGCCTCATGGGGGTCTTCGCCGCCGGAGACCTCGTGCTGTTCTACGTCTTCTGGGAGGCGATGCTCGTCCCGTTCGCCCTCCTCGTGTGGATGTGGGGTGACGCCGACCGGAGGTCCGCGACGCTGACCTTCGTGATCTACACCATGGTCGGCAGCCTGCTGATGCTGGTCGCCATCATCACCACGGGTCTTCTCGCCGCGACCGGCGACGAGGTGGCCACCTTCTCCATCCGCGAGCTCGCGGGGACGCAGTGGAGCGAGGCCGAGTCCACATGGCTCTTCGCGGCGTTCGCGCTGGCCTTCCTGATCAAGCTCCCGCTCTTCCCGTTCCACGGATGGATGCCGAAGGTGTACGGATCCGCGCCCCTCGTGATCACCGCGCTCCTGTCGGCGGTGATGAGCAAGGCCGGCGCGTACGGTCTGCTCCGCGTCGCCATCCCCGTCTTCCCCGAGGGCGCCGGCAACCTCGCCGTACCCATCTCGATCCTCGCGGTCATCGGGATCATCTACGGCTCGCTGATCGCATGGCAGGCCACCACGATGCGCATGCTCGTGGCGTACTCCAGCCTCGCCCACCTCAGCTTCATCGTCCTGGCGATCATGTCGTTCAACCAGATGGCCGGTCAGGGTGCCGTGCTCCAGATGGTCAACCACGGCATCGTGACGGCGGCGGCCTTCGCCATGGTCGGGATCCTCGCCCGCGTCCGGGAGGGCGACGAGCGCATCGACGGCCTCTCCGGCCTCGCGAAGAACGCCCCCTGGGCGGCCGGGATCTTCCTCATCATCACGATGGCGTCCCTCGCCCTGCCGGGATCGAACGCCTTCGTCGGCGAGTTCTTCATGCTGGCCGGGACGTTCCAGGAGCGACCGCTCCTGACGATCATCGCCTGCGTCGGAATCGTCTACGCATCCGTCTACATGCTGCGCCTCTACCAGTCGACCATGAACGGGCCGGCCGGTGACGACGACCAGGCGTCCCGCCGCGCGGAGATCCGGGGCTCGGACGTCGTCTACCTCGCTCCGCTGGTGGTCGCGATGCTCGTCATCGCCCTCTGGCCCGCGGGGATCGCACGGACGACCGACGCACCGGTCCAAAACGCGTACAGCTCCTGCCAGCCGTCCACCGCCCAGCTCGTGGACGCGGAGCCGGGGACGCGTGAACACGAAATCGCCACCAAGGGCCTCTGCCGGTGAACGTCGCCCCCCTCACACCGTTCCTCATCGTGTCGGGCGCGGGGATCCTCGCCCTCCTGGCGGGACTCCTTCCCTCCCCGCAGCGTCGCTGGATGCCCACCGCCCTGTCGGTGGCCGGCCTCGTCGCCGCCGGCGTGGTGTCCGCGTTCTTCTGGGGCGACGATGACAACGGGCTCTCCGGCAACTTCGTCAGCAACCGCTTCAGCATCCTCCTGACGGTCATCTTCCTCGCGGCGACCCTCGCGACGCTGGCGCTCGCGTGGCGCGAACCGTCCGCCACCGACAAGCGCGGCGAGTACGCGGGACTCCTCATGCTCGCGGCGTCGGGGATGATCCTGGTCGCCGGGGCCGGCACGACCATCGTCGTCTTCCTGGGCATCGAGCTCTTCTCCGTCGCGCTCTACGTGCTGTGCGCCATCGAGACGTGGCGCATGCGCTCGCTGGAGGCGGGTCTCAAGTACCTCATCGTGGGCGCCGTCGGATCGGCGGTCCTCCTCTACGGACTCGCCCTTCTCTACGGGGCGACCGGCACCGTGGTGATCTCCGATGTCCAGGAGGCCCTGACGAAGGGCGACATGCTGGGCGATCCCCTCACTCTCGCCGCCATCGCGCTGATCCTCGTGGGCCTGGGCTTCAAGTCCTCGGCCGTCCCCTTCCACATGTGGACCCCCGACGTCTACGACGGCGCGCCGACGCCGATCACGTCGTTCATGGCGACCGCGACGAAGGCGGCCGCGTTCGCCGCGTTCGTGGTCCTCTTCTCCGGCGCCCTCATCGCCGAGTTCGACCACTGGAAGACGGCCGTCGCCATCATCGCCGCGGTCACCATGGTCGTCGGCAACGTCGCCGCCCTGCTCCAGACGGGCATGAAGCGGATGCTCGCCTACTCCGGCATCGCCCAGGCGGGGTATCTGCTGATCGGACTCGCCACGGGGACGGCGGACGGCGTGCGGGCGATGCTCTACTACCTGATCGCGTACGTCGCCATGACCACCGCGGCCTTCGCGCTCGTCGTCATGCGCGAGCGGGAGATCCCGAACGGGGACGACATCGCGAGCTTCGCCGGATACGGTCGCCGGCGCCCGGTCGCCGGCATCGTGATGACCATCTCCATGCTCTCGCTCGCCGGCTTCCCGCCGCTCGCCGGTTTCGTCGGCAAGTTCCTGCTCTTCTCCGCCGCCATCGACGCGGACCTGAAGTGGCTCGCGATCGTGGGTGCGCTCGCCAGCGTCGTCAGTCTCGGCTACTACCTGCGGGTCGTCGGCACCATGTGGTCCACCGACCCCGTCGTGGACGGCAGCGAGGGACGTCGCTCACCCGCCGCGGTGCAGGCCGTCGCCATCACGGGCGCCCTTGCGGTGATCGTCCTCGCCGTCGTGGCCACACCGGTGCTCGACCTCTGCCGCGACGCCGCGCTCACCATCCTGCCCCTCCAGTAGGACCGATCGTTCCTCGGAGGCCCTGACCGGCTCCGTGCCTGTCGGGGTGGTGCCCTGACGACCGTCGGACCAGTCGTGCGCGGACGTTCAACGGGACTCAGGTGCCAGGCACCCGAGTCCCGTTCCAGGGCACCCACGACACGTTCAGGGACGAGAAGTCCCTGCAAACGATGCCTATCGCTGATTGCGACCCCGTCGACAACGGGACCGCGGTGCCTGGCACCTGAGTCCCGTTGACGCCATCCACAGGCCGCTCGAACGACCACGACACGTCTCCTCCGGCCAGTCCGTTCACCGCCGACGACACGTCGACGAGAGCGGAGGACTATCCCGTCAGGCGGAGCAGGATGGCGCTCACGAACGAGACCTGGCCGGCCGCGACCTCAGCATCGATGGTGCCGTCGTTCGACTCGACGACACCCAGGAAGAGATCCAGCGCCATGGCGGCCGACACCCAGTCGCCGACCGCTCCGGCGAGCTTCGCCTGACGAAGGAAGGCGAGTCCGTCCGCCGCCACGGTGGCGTCGGTGATCCGGTTCTCGGCGCGCGCCCGGTTCCAGCGCGTGACGGCCTCGTCGATCAGGGCGAGGGTGGTGTCCGATGCCGGCGTCGGGACGACGATCTGGAGGTTCGGGTTGTTCGCCGCGGCGAACGAGGTGTTGGGCGCGAGCTGCGCGACACGCAGCGAACCGTCGGCGCTGACGGTGGCCGTGGCCGCCACCTCGGTGCCGGGTCGCATGGCGGACGCGTCGACACCTGCCGGGATCTGCATGGTCGTCGTGACCGTGTATGCGGGATCGTTGGCCGAGGTGATCCGGACCGTCGTCCGGGTCGCCGAGCGCTTCAGCGATCCGCCGATGGGCACGGGGAGCCGTCCTGCCGTCGGAATGATGCGAACGCCGTCACCGTACAGGCGTCCGTGCGGCCCGACGATGCGCGCGTTCGTCGTGACGAGCTGGCCGACGACGGGGCGCTTCGCCTGCGGCACCGTGGTCTTCTTGCCGGCCCGTGGGAGCCAGGAGGCCTGCCGGACGACGACCACGCCACCCGGGGCGCCGATCGCGACGGCCCCCGCGTAACGCTTCACGACCACGCCGCGGATGCGGACCCGGGTGACCCTGCTGATCGGGTTGAGATGGGACTGGTAGGTGCCGTTGCGGGCCCACTTGATGCCCCACTTGATGCCGCTGGTCGCACGCGCCCACTTGATGCCGGCCGTGGGCGTACCCCACTTGATGCCGGTGACGCGGACACGGGTGCCGATGCTCCGTCTGCGGAGTGCATGGATCGTCATCAGGCGCCCGGACGACAGCGCGACCACGGCCGTCTTCGACTTCGCCTGCCAGGCGACGACGGTTCCGAGGCGATCGGGCGGGAGAGGACGGACGGCCACGGAGGTGACGCCCGCGGTCGCCGGTGCCACGAGGGCGGCCGCGGCCACGCCGAGGATTCCGACACGGACGATCCCGTGGCGGAGAGGTCGACGTCGTCTCACACGGTCCCTCATGGATTCACCCGTCTCCTCACCCATCGAGAGGCATCCTAACCCCCTCACGTGACTCGAACCGTTGCAGGATCCGTGACCCGATCGCATGAGGTCCATCCGTCGATCCGGCCATGTAGGCGCCGATGGTCCGGATGTCCCGGTCCGGACCATCCGTTCGCCGGGGACATCGAGGGCGATGCGAGGTGCTTGATAGCGTCGCAACCGATGGCCAAAGCCCCCGAAACCGCCGCGCTCACCGCCGACCCCGCGGCCCTCGCGCTTCTCCTCGACCTCGACGGGACGCTCGCCCCGATCATCCCCGACCCGGACAGCGTGGCCATCCCCCCGGGCATCCGCACGTCACTCACCCAACTCGTCGCCGGCATCGGCCTCGTGGCCTTCATCAGCGGACGGTCGCTCTCCGACCTACGCCGGATCGTGGGGATGACCGGCGTCGTCTACTCGGGCAACCACGGCACGGAGATCGTCGACCGCGACGGAATGCCGATCGACGCGGGCCTCGGCGATCCGGAGCCCCTGCGCGCCTTCGCCTCCCACTGGGGGCGGGCCGACCTCGGAGACCGGGGGATCTGGCTGGAGGACAAGGGGCGCACCCTCACGTTCCACTACCGCAACGCCGCCGATCCCGAGGCGGCCCGGGCGTACCTCGACGAGACGGCCGCACCCGACGGCCGGCGCGCCGGCCTGCGCGTCGAGCCGGGCCGGATGTCGCTGGAGGTGCACCCCGCCGGAGACAGCTCGAAGGGGACGGCGGTCCGCGCCATCCTCGATCGCGAATCGGCGATCCGCTCCGCGATCTCGGTGGGCGACGACCGCACGGACGTCACCGTCTGGCACATGCTCGACACCCTCCGGGCGGAGGGGCGGCTCGCGGGATCACTGTCCGTCGGGGTGCTCTCGGCGGAGACGCCGCCGATCGTG
>CAYOSM010000025.1:16489-23271 GCA_964406645.1 uncultured Bifidobacteriaceae bacterium
GCTCGCGGGATCACTGTCCGTCGG
The DNA here is from genome assembly GCA_964406645.1 of uncultured Bifidobacteriaceae bacterium. Lineage (GTDB taxonomy): Bacteria > Actinomycetota > Thermoleophilia > Miltoncostaeales > Miltoncostaeaceae > CALMEC01. Next base: position 16,514 of record CAYOSM010000025.1, read on the forward strand.
GGTGCTCTCGGCGGAGACGCCGCCGATCGTGTCGGAATCGGCCGACACGCTCATCGAGGGCGTCGCCGGAACGGAGCGCTTCCTCGCCGCGCTCGTCGCCGACCTGGGGCGCGCCTGAGAGCCACCTGCTGTTTTCCTTGGGTGGCCTGCCTGGTTCCTCTTGCCGTTTTCCTTCGGGTGGTCTGCTCGGTTCCTCCTGCCGTCTTCTTTGGGTGTCAGACACCCTGCGGGTGTAGGACGGCGACGCGCGTTGTCACTGGTGTCAGACACCACGCTCCTTGGTTCCACCTGCCGTTGGCTTCAGGTGGCCTGTCCGGTTCCACCTGCCGTTTCCTTCGGGTGGCCTGCCCGGTTCCGTTTACCGTGAGAGGCCTCCCATTCAAGCCTGGTGTCAGGCACTTAACTTGACGTCCGGCGCCTGACGCCCAGCGCGTTCAAGTTAAGTGCCTGACACCAGGCTTGCACCGGACGGGACTCAGCGTGAACGACGACGTCGTAGGTCCTCCCGGCTCTGTGCGTTGACGATGCGGTCCGGTGTCGCGCCCGCGCGTCGCGCCGTCTGCACGCCGTAGCGTCGCACGGCCAGTTCGTCGACCGAGTGGGCGTCCGTGCCAATCGTGAGGGCTACGCCGCCGGCGAGTGCCCGGCGCGCGTTGACGGCGTTGAGATCGAGCCGCTTGGGCTGCGCGTTGATCTCGAGCGCGGTGCCCGTCTCGGCGGCCCGAGCGATGACCCGGTCGAGGTCCAGGTCGTAGCCCTCGCGTCGCCCGAACATCCGCCCCGTCGGGTGGCCGATCACGTCGACGAGCGGGTGGTCGACGGCGGCGAGGACCCGCTTCGTGAGCCGGTCGCGGGTCTGGCGGAATCCACTGTGCAGACTGGCGGTGACCCAGTCGAAGCCGGCGAGCAGATCGTCCGGGTGGTCGATACGCCCGTCCGCCAGTACGTCGACCTCGCACGCCTTCAGGATGTCGATGTCGCCGAACTCCTCGTTGAGCGCGTCGATCTCGTCCCACTGACGACGGACACGGTCGGCGTCGAGCCCGCCGGCCATGGCGAGGCTGACGGAGTGGTCACTGATCCCGATGTACTCCAGGCCGAGAGCACGGGCGGCGAGGACCATCTCCCGGAGCGTGTTGCGACCGTCGCTCCAGTCGGTGTGACAGTGGAGCTCGCCGCGCAGGTCACCCTCTTCCACGAGCGCCGGGAACGCGCCCGTCTCGGCGACGGCGAACTCGCCGGTGTCCTCCCGAAGCTCGGGCGGGATCCATGCGAGACCGAGCTCGTCGTAGACGTCCACCTCGTCGGCACAGCGCAGCACCGTCCCGTCCGGACGGGTGATGCCGTGCTCCGAGACGGAGCGCCCCGACCGGACCGCCATCTCGCGGAGGCGCACGTTGTGGGCACGACTGCCGGTGAGGTGCTGCAGGAGGTTGCCGAACGACTCCGTCGGTGTGAATCGGGTCTCTACGCGCACACCGGCCTGGGTCATGACCGCAGCCCCGCCGTCACCGGAGCGCAGGAGCTCCGTCGTCAGGGGGTGCGATCGCAGGGCCTCCGTGACGGCGGCCGGATCGTCCGTCTCGACGACGATGTCGACGTCGTGCACCGTCTCCTTGCCGCGCCGGACGCCACCCGCGACGACGGCCCGGCCGACCACGTCGAGACCCGCGAGATCCACGGCATAGCGCTCGGCGACCGGCGCCGCGCGTCCGAGCGGGAACTCCTCACCCGCCCCCTCACCGCGCTCACGCGCCGCGAGCTCGTCCGCGAGCTGCCGCACCGTCTTCGGTCCGATGCCCTCGACCGTCCCGAGTGCGCCGTCGGCGATCGCCGCTCGCAGGCCGTCCAGGTCGGTGACGCCGATCGCCTCCCAGACGGCGCGGGCGCGCTTCGGACCGATGCCGGGGAGGCCGGCGATCTCCGCGAGTCCGGGCGGCACGCGCTCTGAGATACGGGTGAGCGCCCCGATCTCCCCCGTGGTGGCCAGTTCCACGATCTTGTCCTGCAACGTCGAGCCGATGTCCGGAAGGTCTGTGGCCCGACCGCCGAGTGCGAGCTGCGCGACGGACTCGTCGGACTGCGCCACGCGGGCCGCGCCGCGCCGGTAGGCCAGAAGACGGTGGCGAGACCGCTCACCGTCGATCTCGAGCAGATCGGCCAGCAGTGCGAACCGCCGCGCGATCTCGGCGTTGGTGGGAAGGTGATCCCGTGTCATGCCCGAAGGGTAAACCGTCGGTAAAGCGGTGTCCGTCGGGCATCGTGTCGCCGAACCTCACGACTAGACTTCTGCGAATCAGGCAGCGCGCGGAGTCGTCTCGGGATCAAGGAGCGGGCGTTGGGGCGCATGACATGGCCGATTGTCGGAGTCGGGGTGGCCGCACTGGCGGCGGGCACAGCGTTTGCCGGAACGCAGTACGCGTCACGCGCGAGCATCGATGCCGTCGTGCCCGCGGAGGGTTCCGCCATCAGGACGACGACGCCCACCATCACGCTCGACACCGCCAACGTCCACACGATCTCGGACATCAAGGTGACGGTCGACGGTCGCGACCGCACGGACCTCGTCGGCTATGACGGCGACGGCCGCCTCGTCCTGAGGACGGCCGCTCTGAAAGACGGCAGCCACACGGTCGCCGCCCACATCGCGAGCCGGAACCTCTTCGCCCGGAACGTCTCGCGTGAGTGGAAGTTCGACGTCGACACCACGCCGCCCCCCCTCAGGATCGCATCACCCAAGCCGAAGAGCTCGGTCAACCGGCGGGCGGTCCCCGTGAGCGGCAGGACCGAGCCGGGCTCGACGGTCAGGATCCGATGGGCCGGAGGGAGCCGCACCGTGACGGCCCGTGGCAAGAAGGGTGCGTTCTCCACCACGGTCCCCCTCAAGGAGGGCCTCGCCACGCTGAAGATCTCGGCGACGGACCGCGCCGGCAACACCACCCGCCGGGTGAGTCAGTTCATGGTGGACACGAAGGCCCCGGCCCTCACCATGGCCAAGGTGCCCACGACGATGACCGAGACCGACACGCCGGTCTTCACCGGCCGGGTCAGTGGCGAGGACACGAACGCGATCACGGTGGGCGCCGTCGTCAACGGACGTACGGTCACCCCCGCACGCTCCGGCAGCGTAGAGGGATCGAGCGGACCGACGGTGTCCTTCACGGGTGACACCTTCTCGCTCTCCGTGGGTGCACTTCCCCAGGGCAAGAACACCGTCACCGTCTTCGCGGCCGACCCCGCCGGCAACCGCGCCACGACGACGTCCTCCATCCTCGTCGACAGCACCGAGGAGTTCGGTTCCAAGGACATGCGGGCCGGAGCACGCGGCGCGGATGTGAAGGCGCTCCAGCAGGGACTGGTGGACCGCCGGTTCAAGAAGGTCAAGGTGACGGGCGTCTACGACCGCCGCACCGAACAGGGCGTGCGCCGCTACCAGGCCGTCCACAAGCTGTCCCAGAACGGCATCTTCGGACCCCGCACCCGCGAGGCGTTCTTCGGGAAGATCGTGGTGACCCTGAGCAAGTTCCGCCTGCAGCTGTTCCGCGACGGCAAGGTCGTCAAGACCTACAAGGTGGCCGTCGGAGCCCCCGGCTTCGCCACCCCCACCGGCTCCTACGTCGTCGTCAACAAGCAGGTCGACCCGACGTGGTTCCCGCCGGACAGCCCCTGGGCCAAGGGCCTCGGATCGATTCCGCCCGGCCCCGGCAACCCGCTCGGCACCCGCTGGATCGGCACCTCGGCACCCGCCGTGGGCATCCACGGCACCTACGCGGCCAGCTCGATCGGGACGGCGGCGAGCCACGGCTGCATCCGCATGAACATCGCGGACGTCGAGGAGCTCTACGACGAGGTCGCCGTCGGAATGCCGGTCACCTTCAACCCGTGAGCCTGACGGAGGTCGGACCGGACACCTGGGACGAGCGGGTGCTCGCCGCTTCGGGGCCGGTCCTCGTCGACGTCTGGGCCCCATGGTGCGTGCCCTGCCGGAGGGTGGAGCCGATCATCGCCGAGGCGGCGGCGCGCTACGGCGACCGTCTGGAGTGCGTCCGGCTGAACGCCGACGAGGCCACGGACCTCGTCGGGCGGTACCAGATCCTGACCCTCCCCACGGTGATCCTCTTCACCGGCGGAGCGGAGGCCGGCCGCATCCGCGGGGTCCCCAAACCCAAGAAGCTGTCAGGATTGATCGACAGCGTCATCTCGTCCGAGTAAACGAAGGAGCGCCCGGGTTGGCCATCTACTTCAGCATCCGTGCCTGTCAGCCGTTCGCCGACATCGACATGCAGAGCGTCGACGGCTTCGACAGCGTCGCCACCGTAACGGCCGACGGCCAGATCGTCGGACTGCGTATCGAGGATCCGCGCGAGGTCATGCGGCTGGACGACATCATCGAGAAGCTCGAACTCGATGCCGACTCGATCTGGAATCGCCTCCGCGCCGACAACGACGTCCTCAACGCCCGTCGCCAGGCCACCTGGGGAGGCGGCGGGGCCTGACCCCGCCGGGCGGACGTCACGAGACGATCCGCCCGGGCTGCATCACCCGCCGGGCGGGCCCGCGATCACATCCGTCGGTCGTGAGCCGGTGACCGATGCCGGAGCGTCATCCGACGGTGGAACCGTCAGGCGGTGGGTGCGACCCCGAGGAGGTCGACGACGAAGACGAGCGTGTCGGTCCCCTGGATGCCGGCCTGCTCGTTGCCACCTGCGCCGTATCCGTCGTCCGGGGGGACGACGAGCAGGACACGGCTGCCGATGGACTTCCCGACGAGTCCCTTGTCCCAGCCGGAGATCACCGCGTTCTCCCCGATGGGGAAGCTGCCGGGAGCACCGGTGTTCCACGAGGCGTCGAACTCTGTGCCGTCCCGCCAGATGACACCCGTGTACTGGACGACGAGCGTGTCACCCTTCTTGATGGGAGCACCGTCCCCCTCGATCAGGGTGTGACTGACAAGCTCTGTCGGAGGATCGTTCTTCGGGATCGTGACGACGGGCTTCTGGCCCTTCTGTCCGAGGACGAGCGGAAGGCCAGCGCCGGCCTGGGTGACGGGACCGGAGACCCCGCGGAACTCGATGCCGAGGATGTCGATGGCGAGGACGACCGTCTGGCTGATCGTGGCCCCGGTCTCGTCCTGGCTCGTCTGTGGCAGCGCCACCATGACCCGGCTGCCGACGTGCTTGCCGGCGAGTGCCTCGTGGAGCCCCGGGCTGGATGAGGCCGTCGACGTGTTGACGGAGACCGTGGCGTCCTGCTCGAAGCTGTTCCCGAGATCCTCGCCGCCGGGCCAGGTGACCCCCGCGTACTTGATGCTGATGACGTCGCCCGGACGGGTGACCTCGCCATCCCCGTTGATGAGGGTGGTGACCGAGTAGCCGTCGGGATCCGCCTTCGGAAGCGTGATCGTCGCGCTCTTGCCGAACTCGCCCGTCACCGTCGGCAGGTCGTCCGCCACGTTCCCACACCCGGCGGCGGTGAGAACCACGAGGAGCAGCACGCCGAGAAGGGCCGTCCGGAATCGCATCACCGGAGAAACTAGCGGATCACGGCGGATGCCCGACGCCCGGCGGGTGTCCGACGTCAGTCGATCACGCGCCCGATGCGGACGCGCCAGACCTTCCCGCCGCGGATGTCGAAGGTCGTCGCGGCCGTGCCCGGCATGAAGGTGCCGACGGAGCAGATCCGGATACCGGAGGTCGTGGAACAGGTGAGTCCGCCCACGGCGGCACGGAGCTGCGCCTCCGTGGATCCGACGCCGACACCTCGGCGGGTCTTCTCCGTCGTCCGCGTGACCACGATCGTCCCGACGCGGCCGCCGAAGTAGTGGACGACGAGTCCGCGATACGTATGGATGTTCGCGGTCCCGGTGATCGGGTTCTTCACGGTCTTCGTGGCGGCGGGAGCTCCCAGAACCGCCCTGACCTTGGCCTTCGTCATGTCCAGCTGGATCCCGGCCGCGCCCCGGTTCACGGTGATCACGCCCTGCGCCGACGGCACGATGGCCGCAGCGGCGACACAGACTCCGATGATGCCCCGGCGACGTGTGATCTTCATGCGGCGGACACTACTCCGCGGATGACACTCCATCCGGCGTCGATCCAGCCGCGATCACGGCGCGGAAGGGGATTCCCGCGGGATCCGTCCCATGGAGCGCGTCGCCGTCATTCGTCAGGGTGACGTGCGATGCCAGGCGCGCGGCGACGGCGGCCAGGGCGGCTCGGTCGGGAGCTCGAGCGTCCACTCCGCGAGGCCGACCACCCGGTCGGGCTGGGGCGGAATGCCCGAGCCGCGCCAGATGTTCGTCGCGAGATGGTGGTGGTACTCGCCCGCCGCGAAGAAGACGGCGGTGCCGAGGTCCGCGGTGAGCCCGAAGCCGATTCCGTCGGCGTAGAAGTCACGTGCCGCGTCGATGTCGTTGACCGTCAGGTGGACGTGTCCCACGCGCAGGCCCTCCCCCACCCGCGGGATGACCGGCTCACCGGCGATCTCCCCGAGGAGCGAGCGCAGGTCGAGCGGCGCCGGGCCGCTTCCGTAGCCCCAGTCCTCCGGCCATTCCGACATGGGCCGATCGACGGCGAGCTCGAGCCCGATGTCGTCCGGATCCTGCAGGTAGACCGCCTCGTGCGTACGGTGGTCGGAGTAGCCGTCGATCGCCGCACCCGCCTGCCCCAGGCGCACGATCGCACGGGCCAGCTCGGCCCGGGACGGAGAGAGCAGCGCGACGTGGAAGATGCCGGCCGTACGGGTGCGCGGAGCGGCCT
>CAYOSM010000025.1:23371-27115 GCA_964406645.1 uncultured Bifidobacteriaceae bacterium
CGGACGCGGATCTTGGCCTCCTTCCGCGCGGCCCGTCCGAGTGACACGGCGTCGCGGACGGCCGCCATCGCGTGGACGAGCTCCGGGTCACGGCGTGCCTCGTCCACCGTGGGCCAGTCCGCGAGGTGCACGCTCGGCGGTGCGTCCGGATCGTGGGCGGCGACCAGGTTCGAATACACCTCGTCGGCCACGAACGGGCAGAAGGGCGCGATGAGGTGGGCGAGCGTCGTGAGGCACTCGTGCAGGGTGGCGAACGCCGCCTCCTGATCGGTCCGGAGGTCGGAGCGCCAGAAGCGCCGCCGTCCGGTGCGGACGTACCAGTTGGAGAGGTCGTCCACGAACGACGCGATCGCACGGCCGGCCGAGAACGCATCGTATTCGTCGAGATGACGCGTGACATCGTCCACGGTGTCGGCCAGCCGGGCGAGCGCCCAGCGGTCGATCGCGGGACGGTCCTCGACGGGGGGTGCCGCGTCACCCGGCGACCAGCCGTCCGGCAGCGCCGCGTAGGTGACGAGGAACGCGTAGGTGTTCCAGTACGTGAGCAGGAAGCGGCGCATGGCCTCGTCGATCGCCTCGTGGCTGAAGCGAAACGACTCGCCGGCCTGCTGCGCGGTGAGCAGGTACCAGCGGAACGGGTCGGCTCCGGAACGGTCGAGGACCGTCCACGGCTCGATGACGTTCCCGCGGCTCTTGCTCATCTTGTGGCCCTCGCCGTCGAGGATGAGCCCGAGGCAGACCACGTTGCGGTAGGCGACGCTGTCGAAGAGCATCGTCGCCTCGGCGTGCAGCGAGTAGAACCAGCCGCGGGTCTGGTCCTGCGCCTCGCAGATGTAGTCCGCCGGGAACCGCCCGTCCAGCACGTCCCCGCCGGCGAACGGGTAGTGGTGCTGCGCGAAGGGCATCGCACCGCTGTCGTACCAGACGTCGATGACCTCGGGCACGCGCTCGGCCTCGCCGCCGCACGCGCAGCGGAGGCGGATGTCGTCGACGTAGGGACGGTGCGGATCGAAGTCCTCGCCGGGCGGGACCACCGCGCGCTCGCGGAGTTCGTCGAAGCCGCCGACAGCCGTCACCTCGTCGCAATCGTCGCAGCGCCAGAGCGGCAGCGGGGTGCCCCAGTAGCGCTCGCGCGAGATCGCCCAGTCGACGTTGCCCTCCAGCCATCGGCCGAACCGGCCGTCGCGGACGTGTTCGGGGTGCCAGCCGATGCCCGAGTTGAGCTCCAGGAGCCGGTCACGGAACTCCGTCGTGCGGATGTACCAGGACGGCTTGGCGTAGTAGAGGAGCGGGGTGCCGCACCGCCAGCAGTGCGGATAGGCGTGCCGGTAGACCTCCGACCGGAAGAGGAGGCCGCGCTCGGTGAGGTCGGCGAGAAGCTCGGCGTCGACCTCCTTGACGAACCGGCCGGCGTAGCCCGCGAGCTCGGCCGTGTAGCGGCCCTGGCGGTCGACGGGGTTGGTGAGCGGCAGGTCGTTCGCACGGCCGACGGCGAGGTCGTCCTCACCGAAGGGCGGGGCGATGTGGACGATGCCGGTCCCGTCCTCGGTCGTGACGAAGTCCGCGGCGACGACGACGTGGGCGCCCTCCACGTACGGGAAGGGCGGGAGATATGTCCGGCCGACGAGATCGGCGGCGGCGATCGTTCGCTCGACGACGGCGTCCGCGCCCAGAACCCGGGTGACGAGGGGCTCGGCAAGGATCAGCCGCTCGTCTCCGGAGCGTGCCACGACGTACGTGACGTCCGGATGGATGGCGGCCGCCTGGTTGGCGGGGAGCGTCCACGGCGTCGTCGTCCACACGAGGAGCGACGTGCCCTCCTCGTCCGTGAGCGGGAAGCGGACGTACGCGGACGGGTCGTCGACGTCGCGGTACCCCTGCGCGACCTCGTGGCTGGAGAGCGCGGTGCCGCACCGGGGGCAGTACGGGACGACCTTGTCGGACTCGTAGATGAGACCGCGGTCCCAGAGTTCCTTGAGGCTCCACCAGATGCTCTCGATGTACGGCGTGTCCATCGTGCGGTACGCCTCGGAGACGTCCACCCAGAAGCCGATGCGCTCGGTGAGCCGCTCCCATTCGTCGAGATACCCGCTGACCGACGCGCGGCAGCGCGCGTTGAACTCGGCGATGCCGTAGGCCTCGATCTCGGGCTTGCCCGAGATGCCGAGCTGCTTCTCCACCTCGAGCTCGACGGGGAGCCCGTGGCAGTCCCAGCCCGCCTTGCGCGACACGAAGCGTCCGCGCATGGTGTGGAAGCGCGGGAAGATGTCCTTGAAGACGCGCGAGAGGACGTGGTGCGATCCCGGACGTCCGTTGGCCGTGGGCGGTCCCTCGTAGAAGACCCAGGGCTCGGCGCCGGCCCGCAGCTCGAGGCTCCGGTGGAAGACGTCGTCGGCCTTCCAGCGGGCGAGCACCGCCTCTTCCATGCGCGTCCACCCGTCGGGTGAACCGGTCACGTCGGGAACGGCACGCCAGCTCATGTCAGGGCCTCCATCTGCGCGAGCCCGGCGCGCACCTGGTCGAAGTCGTCGAATGGGGTGAAGGGACGGCCGCGCGACGTGAGATCGCGTGCCAGGAAGTCGCGGGCGAAGACGTGGTCGGCGGCACCCGCCACGCACCGATCGGAGATGCCGTCGCCGATCATCACCGTGGGCCGCCCGGCGGTCCGCTCGGCGAGCGGCGCGCGCTTGCACGGACGGTCGCACATGACGCACCGCGGTCCCCGGTCCGCCCACCGGATCGCGGCACCGTCGAGACCGAACGCGCAGTCGTTCGCGACCACCTCGAGGTCGGAGAGCCCGACCCCGGCGAGGACGGGTCCGATGACCGACCGGAAGCCGTTGGAGAGGATGAGGACCTCGTGTCCGACGTCGCGCGCCCAGTCGACGAAGTCGACGAACCCGGGCCGCACCGGCGCCCGCTCCGCGACAAGGTCGCGAACCGCATCCGCGGTGGTGTGAACCGTGGCGAACTGTTGGCTCAGGGCATCCTCGACGGTCAGCTCGCCGGCGTGAAGCGCCGGTTCGAGCGAATCCCAGACCCGCGGGTCTCCGAACGCCTCCACGATCACGTGAAGGGTGTCGCGCTGCGTCACCGTTCCATCGAAATCGCAGGCGATGAGCAGGGCTTTCACAGAAGGATCAGCCTACCAGAGACCCATATGTGCCCACCCCCACGTGGCGCGGCCGTAAGCCTCCACGGGTCAGACCGTCGACCTCAGACCTGACGGGCTCGTTCTCCGTAGAAGCCGTGCGTGCAAGCTTGGTGTCAGTCACTTAACTTGCACGACCCTCCATGAGGACCCGGCTCCCGTCGGCGGCAACATGCTCCGCCGTCCCTTCATCACCCAGAACGGGCACCGTCACGCCAGCCGTTAGCGACGTGGCGGAAGTCGTGCTTCAGAACCCTCCCGAGGTGCGGTGCTCGCGTGCGTGCAAGTTAAGTGACTGACACCAGGCGTGCACGGAGACACTCCACGAGCACAGGAGCTCGCCGCACGTGTGGCGAGAGCCCGTTCTCGGACTAGACTCCGCCCATGGCTCCACGGCCCGTCTTCCTCCATGGTTCGGGCGGAGGCACGTACACCTGGGTCGGTCAGGAACCGCGATTCGAAGGGTGCTACGTCCTCGCGCTGCCCGGCCACCCCGCCGGCACCCCGCTGCGCAGCGTGGGAGGGAACGCCGAGTGGCTCGCGCACTCCCTCCGCGAGATCCCCGGACCGAACGTCCTGGTGGGGCACTCGCT
>CAYOSM010000026.1:0-12825 GCA_964406645.1 uncultured Bifidobacteriaceae bacterium
CGGACTGTCCGGTCCGGGGGAGAACCCCTCCGGCAGTCGCGCCCTGAGATCATCGGCGTCGAGTGCGAAGCGCGGGTCGATCTCGATGTCCATCGGCGGATCCCCCGCCTCATCGGAGGGGATGTCGAACCCGGCCTCGCGGAGCCAGGAGGCATAGAGGCGGTTCAGGTCGCGTCGCGCCGTCTCAGGGCTGTCGGCGCCCTCCGCGTTCTTGATCGGTGAGAACTCCGCGGCGCGGTCGGCTTCCACGTTGACGGTGCGCTCGGCGAGCGGGAGCGCGTCGAACATGAACGCTTCGAACTTCACAGCGTTCGGCTCCTCCGGCGTCACCAGGACACCGTCCTCGTCGATGTAGGGCACGGTCTTGACGGCCCGGTGATAGGGCAGGCCACCCTCCGCACCGACGCGTTCGGCGAACTCGCGCTCGATGGCATGGGCCGCGATGGAGCCGGCCCAGAACAGCAGCCCGCCGTCGTCGTCGCGCAGTGCGGCCACGTCGTCGGGAAGGTCGCTGTACTCCACGAGGACGGAGCGTCCTTCGTGGACGGCGACGACACCAACGCGTTCGGACGGGTCCTGCTTGCGGACGACGACACTCGACATCTCCGATCCGGCGAGGGTGTGGTGGCCGAGGAACCGGGGGTCGGCGACACGGAGAAGCGGGTTGTCGACGTTGAACGTCACGAAGGTCGTGACACCGCGGTCACGCATGTCGTCCAGGATCCCCTCGCGGACCAGTGCGGGGAAGATCCCGCCGTGCCCGTCGGGTGAGAGGGCAAGGCGGTCGGGCGCCTCCCGGAGGATGGCCCCGGTACGCCGGTCCACCGCGGGGAGCTCGCCCTGGACGAACACGCGGACCGAGTCCGGCGGCAGGCCGTACCAGTCCTCCGCCGCGAAGATCTCACGGGTGGCCGCGTCGTTCTGGGGCGACGTCATCACGTACCACGGCAGGTCGCATCCGTATCGGGCGCGCACGGCCGCGATCCGCGCTGCGTGGTGCGCGAAGAGGGTCCGGCCGGTGACGGACCCGACGGGGAAGGCACCCTTCGGCCCGTCGAAGCCGAGCCGGGTCCCCTGCCCGCCCGCCACGAGCACGGCCGCGACGCGGTTCGCCTCGAGCAGGGCACGGCCGGCGGCGATCGCCGTGCGGTCGTCCTCTCCCAGACGGATGACCTCCGCCGGCTCGAGTCCACTGAAGTCCCCCGCATCCGATGACGTGGCGACCAGGTCCTCGATCAGCCGTCCCACGCGATCGAGATCGAGTGCGTCGAGTTGCCCGGAGAGCCGACGACGGGTCTCGTCGTCGGCTCGCTCCAGAATCCGTGCCAGGTCCCGTTGGCCGATCCGTGCGAGACCCACGTGGCTCATGGCCGAAGGGCGACCTTGACGACGCCGTTGCGGCGCTCGGCCATCATCGCGTACCCCTCCGCCCCGTCCGAGAGGTCGAGCTGGTGCGTGAGGAGCGGCGCGGGATCCAGCCGGCCGGCCTCCACGAGGTCGAGCAGCTGGTGGAAGTAGGCCGGGCCCGGGACGAGCCCGCCGGTGATGGTGACGTTGCGCAGGAACTGGTCGAACCAGTTGATCTCCGGCGTGCGGCCCATGAAGTGGTCCATGCCGAGACAGGAGATCGCGCCGCCCGCGCGGACCGCCGCATGCGCCGTGGCCATGGACTCGGGGCTCGAGATGGAGTCGACGACGACGTGGGCACCCTGGCCCTCCGTCAGCTCGTAGACGCGCTCCTTGATCTCGTCGTTGTCGCGGGTCGTGATGATCTCGGTGGCGCCGAGCGTCGTCGCGATCGCGAGCCGGTCGGGGTGGTGGCCCAGGCAGATGACGTTGGCCGCGCCGATGGCCGCGGCGGAGTGGACGGCCGAGAGGCCGACGGCGCCGTCGCCGATCACCACGACGTTCTGGCCGGGCTGGGTGCCGGCGCTGTGGAGCCCGTGCATTCCGGTCGACATCACGTCCACGAGCGGAAGCACCGTGGTCTCGCGATCCGTCCCGGCCAGCGACTCCGGGATGACGCGGAGCGTCGTCGCCGCGAACGGCACGCGCACGTACTCGGACTGACCACCCTGGGTCTCACCGCCGTGCTGCCAGACGCGGGGTGCCCAGCCGAAGAGGGACCAGCCCACGCAGGACGACGCCAGGTCCTCCTGGCAGTACACGCAGGTGCCATCGGCCACGCTGCACGAGGACATCACGCGGTCACCGCGCTTCAGGCCCTTGACCTCGGATCCGACCTCCTCGACCGTGCCGATGAACTCATGCCCCAGACGCGATCCGGCCGGGAAGCCGAATGCCTCGCCCGCGTTGAAGATGTGGAGATCCGAACCACAGATGGCGGCGAGGGTGACCTTCACGATCGCATCGGTCGGCTGGATCAGCTGAGCGTCGGGCACGTCGATGACCTCGACGTTCGCTGCCCCCTGAAACGTCAGACCCTTCATGGACACCCTCCTGTGTGATGTGGTGGCGGTGCGGCGTTCTGCGGGAGCATACGCGCGGGTGCGCGATCCCGAACGGGTGGACGGCGGCACCGGACCGGGTACGCCGCGGTGCCTCCTGTTACCGTCACGACATGTCCGATCCGGAGGCCTTCGACCCCGGCGGCGCCTTCCGATCGGCCGTGGAGGCCAGCCGGGTGGCAGACCCGCTCCCCACCCTCCAGCGCCTCGCGGACAATCTGGGCATCCCTGTCGAGGACGTCGTCCACTACGCGCTCCACCGCTGGGCGTCCGCTGGGGCGGAGGCCCTGATGGCGGCACCGCCTCAGATGCTTCTGGACCTCCGCGACGCGGCCGATCGCGGTGACCTCGACGCCGTGCGCGGTCTCGTCGCCGTCATCCTCGCCGGCCGGGACGCCGACCTGCGCTAGAGCCCGTGGGCCAGGATCGGTTGCCGGTTCGCCGGCGGTGGAAATCGATGCGACGGCCTGGTGCCTGACACCTGGCCGTCGCAAGCTGATGATGGAGCAGCGAGAACATCGCGATCTGCAGGCATTTTGCGGATGCCTGCTTCGGTGCGACGTCCCGGGGCCTGGCACCCGGCCGTCGCAAGCGCGCCGGGCGCTACCTCGCGAACCGCCAGATGCGGTCGCCGGTCGCCACGTAGAGGGTGCCGTCGGAGCCCTCGCCGAAGGTCCGGATGCCGGTGCGCGGAAGACGGACGCCGAGCGCGTTCGTGATCTCGCGACGGCCGCCGGGACGCGGGCCGGCGGTCATCGACCACAGACGCGAGGAGCAGAAGTCACCGAAGACGTAGCGGCCGTCGAGGCCGGGGATGGAGGGTCCGCGGTACACGTATCCGCCGGTGATGGAGCATCCGGCGCGATGACCGTAGACGGCCACCGGCCGGATCAGCCGCTTGATGGTCAGCGGCGTCGTCGAGTACCGGTACGTGCCCTCCCACGTGCGCCAGCCGAAGTTCGCCCCGCGCGCCTGGGCGAGGGTCGTGAAGTTGACCTCCTCCTGCGTGCCCTGTCCGACGTCGCCGATCCAGAGGTCGCCGCTGCGCATGCGGTCGAAGGAGAACCGCCACGGGTTCCGCAGGCCGATCGAGTAGATCTCGCCGGGGATCCCGCTTCGTCCGCGGAACGGGTTGCCCACCGGGATCGCGTACTGGAGCTTTCCCTGACGGCGGTTCACGTCGATGCGAAGCAGCTTGCCGAGCCGTGAATTCATGGACTGGGCGCGGTTCTGCGGATCTCCGCCGGCGCCGCCGTCGCCCATGCCGATGTAGAGGTACCCGTCGGGCCCGAAGGCGATCATGCCGCCGTTGTGGTTGGTGTACGGCTGGGGGATCCGCATCAGCTGACGTCGGTACGTCGCGTTCGCGACATTCGGATCGGTGGCGGAGCGGCGGAACTCGGCGATGACGGTCGCGTCGCTCGTGTCGGTGTAGTTGACGTAGAAGAGCCCGTTCGCGGCGTAACGCGGGTGGAAGGCGATCCCGAGGAGGCCCTGCTCTCCGCCCGAACGCACGAACCGTCGGAGATTGGCGAACGGCTTCGTCCGGACGGCACCGTTCTCCATGATCCGCACGGTGCCCGCGAGCTCGGCGATGAAGACGCGCGGATCGCCGGCCGGGCTGGTCATCGCCGTGACGTCGGAGAGTCCGTTCGCAATCGGCACGAGGCGTGCCGCGGAGGCGGGTGCGGCGAGGGGGAGGAGGCACAGACAGGTCACCGCGATACGCAGGCGGGAGGTCACCGATATCTCCTTCGACGTTGGGCGAGCAGGGGATTGAACGGGTCGCCGACCGATGCCACGGGCGGAGTGCGGGAGGTCGCCATCCAGACGATGACCGCGGCGAGTGGGGGAACCGTACCCGGAATCGGCGACGTCATCGCGAGGAGGAGCCCCCAGGCGAGGGCGGTGACCGCCGTGAGGACGGCCGCGAGCATGCGCATCCGGTCGGCGTAGGCGAACAGCATTCCGGCACAGGCCGGCGCCAGCAGATCGAGCCAGCCCATGAGCGCATGACCGAAGGTCGCATCCTGGAGGGCGGGGAGCGGCATGCCGCCGGCGGCGGGCGGCACCACCGCGTGGAGGTCGGCGCTGGGCTGGCTGACGCTCCCGCGGAACACGAGGAAGGAGTCGACGATCGCCAGGATGACCAGGCCCGCGGCCAGCGCGCGTGGCGTCGTGAGCGACGCGATTCCCGCGGCGAGACAGACGGTCGCGAGCGCGATGAGGGCGACCCCCGCGCCGTCCTGGAGGAGGCCGTCCGCCCGCCACGCGATCAGGAAGAGGACCGGTGCCAGGACGAAGCCGATGATCGGCCGTCGCCAGAGGGCGACGACGCCGACGAACGCCGCGGCCACCGGGGTCCCGAAGGTGGCGAGGCCGGCGAGTGCGCTCCGGCTCGTCTCGCTCAGCACGATGAGTGCGAGCCCGGTGCAGAGCGCCGCGGCGGGGATCACCAGTCCGAGCGCGCGGACGCCCATGATCCGTCGATCCTCACGCCATCCCATGGCGACGAGGGCGCCCTGGACGAGGCACAGAACCGCGAAGTGCCAGGAGTACGGCCAGCTCATTCCGCTGGAACGCTAGTGCCCGACGTCGGCGGAACGCATCTGGCGGTCATGTCCGGGGCGCCGCTGACGGCCCCGGGGGACGCGGTCTAGGCGGCGAGGATGGGCTCGATCGCCGGCTGGAGGACGCGGCTCACCGAGACGGGAAGAAGCCGGACGAAGGCGTTGAGCTCCCCGGAGGGTGCGCCGTTCTTGATGCCCTGGGCGAGACGGTCGAGGACGGCGAGTTCACGAGGACCGAGCTCTGCGGCGACGGGGTCGAGCGCTTCGACGATGCTGGCCTGAAGGTCGGCATCCAGCACCTTGATGGAGTCCATGAGTTCCGGGGGCATCTCGTTCGGCATACCGGGGATTATCGCACACGCAATGCACCTTTCGTCTCTGAGGCAAGGGATTGCACGCCCCGATGCGAAGCCGTTCACATGGGAATGCAGACGCTTCAGATGACGTGGGGACGACCCCGCCCGGAGGGTGGCGACGCCGCCGGACGGTCCGGTTCTCCCGACCGCTCCGATCCCGCCTCGACGCTCCTCCGGTTCACCGGATCGGCCGGGCTCGGCCTTCTGGCCGTGGCCTCGGCCGCCACGGGTTCGTGGGCGGGTGCGGCACTCGCCGGCGGTGCCGCGGTGGCCGTGGCGATCGTGGCCGGTCCGCGGTTCCGCCGGTCGAGGGTGCTACCCGCCGGAGGTCGTGAGGAGCCTGCCGATGTCGTGGACGATGTCATCCGGCTCGATGGCTGAGAGCGGGTAGTACACGACCCGGCGTCCTTCCTGGTCGAGAAGCCAGACGACGCCGCTGTGCTCGATGAGGTCGGGATCGTCGGCGGACTCCGCGGCCAGCACGCCCCAGCGCTTCCACGCTGCGGCGAGGGTGGGGGCGTCACTCACGAGCCAGGTGACGTGACCCGTCAGCCCGCGGCGCTTCAGGTACGACGTGACGGCCTTCGGGGTGTCGCCCTTCGGGTCCACCGAGATCACGACGATGGCCGTGTCCTTCGCGCGGGCACCGAGCTGGGTCTGCGCGTAGCGCATCTTCTGAAGGATGACGGGACAGATGTCGGGGCAGTTGCTGTAGAGGAAGCTGACCATGACGACCTTCCCGCGGAGGTCCTCCAGCGTCACGAGCTCACCGTCCTGTGAGCGCAGGTCGAGCGCCGGTGCGGCGACGACGGGCTCGACGGTCCCTCCCCGGAACTCCGACGGCGTCGCCGTCGTGTCGGTCTCGATGATCACGTCGGACACGGGGCCGTCATCGGTCGTCGCGCTGCCGCCCGACCCGCCGCATCCGGCGAGGGCGACCGCCGCGAGGAGTCCGGCGAGCGTGATCCGCCACCGCCCGCTCACTGGATCCACTCCAGGGGGTGGACCACCTTGACGGGCGACCCGATCTCCCGCAGGCCCGCGGCGATCTGGCCTGCGCATCCGGGATTCGCGACCGCCACGACGGGTGCCCCGCTCTTCGCGATGGCCTCCGCCTTCCGTCGGCGGAGCTCGGCTGAGAGCTCCGGCTCGGTGACGCTGTAGAGCCCGGCCGATCCGCAGCAGCGCCCGGCGTCCTCGATCTCGACGCACTGGCCGCCGGCCGAGGTGAGCAGCTCGCGGATCTCCGGGCCGATGCCCTGCGCGTGCAGGTGATGGCAGGCGTCGTGCACGGCGATCGGTCCGCGCTCGGCGGGGGTGGTCGGGATGTCGAGTTCGAGCACGTCGCGGACCTTCGCGGCGAATCGTTCGGCCCGCTCGGCCCACCTGGGGTCGTCGGCGAGGAGTTCGCCGTACGCCTTCATGTGGGCTCCGCAGCCGGCGCTGTTGGTCACGATGACGTCTGCATGTTCGAACTCCACGATCCGATCCTTCGCCAGCTTCTCCGCGGAGGCCGGTCGTCCGTAGTGGGCGGAGAGCGCGCCGCAGCATCCGCCGGGAGCGGGTGCGGTGGCGCGATAGCCGGCGTCCGCCAGTGCGTCGAGCGTGGCGCGGTGCACCGGGCGGAAGGCGACGTTCATGACGCAGCCGGTGAGGAGGGCCGCGGTCGGTCCGTCACCCTGTGCCGGGGGCAGCGGTTCGCGGAGCTCCCTCAGCGAGATCCGCGGCGCCGCGCCGCGGAGTCGAAGCGGCAGGAGCCGGTCGAGCTTCAGCGCCTGAGTGATCCCGAGTCCGGTGGCCATGAGCCGGATCACCCATCGTCGCCGGAACACGAAGTCGAGGCCGAGGTGGCGGAGGGCCCGTGTCCGCGGGGGGCGGTGCGACTCGATCATCGCCCGGGACGACTCGATCAGGCGTCCGTACGGGACACCGGACGGGCAGGCGGCCTCACACGCCCGGCACGCCAGGCACTCGTCCATCATGCGGATGAAGGTGTCGTCGATCGGGGCACCCTGGTCCACGACGGCCCGCATCGCCGAGATCCGCCCGCGGGGTGACGCCGTCTCCTTGCCGGTGACGCGGAAGGTCGGGCAGTGCGGCAGGCAGAGCCCGCACGACACGCACTGCCCGATGTCCTCGGACGCGGGGGCGGAGTGGCTCATCGGGCGGTCTCCAGGAGATCGGGCGGGCGGAGGGTGCCGCGGGGGTCGAAGACGGTGCGAAGCCGCTCCTCCACGGCCCGAAGCCGGGGGTCGCGCGGCGCGGCGTGGACGGCCGGCGCGCCGCCGTCGGTCGTGATGACGGCGTGACCGTCCAGGCGGACGGCCGACTCGGCGATCTCGGCGGCCGTCGCCGCGTCGGCCACGGCCACGTCGCAGATCCCGGTGCCGAACTCGGCGATGTAGTCGACGTCCAGGTTGTCGACGCGGGTGACGAACTCCACGAGTCGCGCGGGTGGCACGCCGACGTGGACCATGGTGTCGCCCGCGGGTTCGGGCGGCGCGGTCGAGGTCGTCATGCCGGCGGGCGGCAGGACGTCGGCGGACGGTCCCGCGAGACGCACGTGGAGTCCGCGCGAGGTGAGAAGGATGGCCTCCGGGCGAAACGTCGTCCGGGCGATCTCGTCGGCACGTGCCAGGCGCCCGGCGAGGGGCTCCTCGACGTGGAACCACTCGGACAGGGGCGGCAGCGGCGTCAGCTTGACGGTGACCTGGACGATCACGCCGACGGTTCCGAGGGAGCCGGCGGCGAGCCGCGGGATGTCGTACCCGGCGACGCTCTTCACCGTCGGGCCGCCGCCCTTCACCAGCCGGCCGTCACCCGTCACGAGGACCACCTCGAGCAGCGAATCGCGGACCGGTCCGTAGCGCAGCCGGTACCGGGAGCTCGCCGCCGCGGCCACGACGCCGCCCACGGTGGAGCCGGGCCGGTGGTCGGCCTGCGGCCACCACTGTCCGGCGTCCTCCAGGAGCTTCGCGAAGGCCGAGACGGGGACCCCGGACTGGACCGTCGCCGTCAGCTCCGCCGGGACGTGCTGGAGGACGTCGGCGAGGCCGGCCGTGGAGAGCAGGCGCCCGCCGGGCGACGCGACCGGACGCCGCCGCGTTCCGCCTCCCGTGGGCACGATGCGCGTGCCGTCGGCGGAGGCCGCCGCCATCGCGTCCTGGACCTCGGCGACGGTGGACGGTGTGAGCGTCACACCCACACCCCGTCGCCGTGATCGCCGTGGGCGCCGCCGATGTCGCCGCAGCGGCTTCCCAGCGGAAGGACCTTCTCCGGGTTGATCAGGCCCGTCGGGTCGAACGCGGCCCGCATTCCGGCCATGGCGTCGAGGTCCTCGGCCGTGAACGTCAGCGGCATGAAGTCGCGCTTCTCGAGACCGACTCCGTGCTCGCCGGTGAGCACCCCGCCGACCGAGACGCACAGGTGGATGATGGCCTCTCCGGCCCGCAGGACCCGGGCGGTCTGCTCCTCGTCACGGCGATCGAACGCGATGAGGGGATGCAGGTTGCCGTCGCCGGCGTGGAAGACGTTGACGATGACGAGGTCGTGCGTCCGGCCGATCTCGGCGATGCCGTCCAGGACCTCGACGAGGCGGGTGCGCGGCACCACACAGTCGTGGAGGTAGTAGTTCGGCGCGATGCGGGCCATGGCGCCGAATGCCGACTTGCGGGCCTTCCAGAGGAGCGCCCGCTCGGCCTCGTCCTGCGCGACGCGGACGGTGCGCGCCGCGTGCTCGGTCGCGACCCTCTCGACGACGGCCGACTCGTGCTCGACCTGGGCCGGCGTGCCGTCGACCTCGACCAGGACGACCGCCGCCGCATCGGTCGGCATCCCCGCATGCGTGAACGCCTCGGCGGCGCGGATCATCCCGTTGTCCATCATCTCGATGGCCGCCGGGACCACGCCCGCGGCGATGATGGCGGAGACGGTCTCGGCCCCCTCGCGCACGGTGGCGAAGTCGAGCAGCATGGTCCGGACCGACGGCGGGTTGCGGGTGAGGCGGACGCAGATCCGGGTGGCGACGCCCATCGTCCCCTCACTGCCGACGAAGGTCCCCCGCAGGTCGAGACCGGGTGCGTCGGGTGCGAGGCCGCCCAGCATGACGACGGATCCGTCGGAGAG
The DNA here is from genome assembly GCA_964406645.1 of uncultured Bifidobacteriaceae bacterium. Classification (GTDB taxonomy): domain Bacteria; phylum Actinomycetota; class Thermoleophilia; order Miltoncostaeales; family Miltoncostaeaceae; genus CALMEC01. Next base: position 9,520 of record CAYOSM010000026.1, read on the forward strand.
CACGACCTCCACGGCCAGGATGTGCGGGGAGGTCACGCCGTAGAGCAGGCAGTGGGGGCCACCGGCGTTCGTGCTGATGTTCCCGCCGATGCTGCAGGCCTGCTGGCTGGACGGGTCCGGCGCGTAGTGCAGACCGAGGTGCGAGACCGCCGTCGTGATGTCCAGGTTGAGCACGCCGGGCTCGACCCAGGCACACGGCGTCTCGGTGTCGATCTCGAGGATGCGGTTCATGCGCGACAGCGAGATCACGAGGGCGTCGTGCAGAGGGACGGCGGATCCGGCCAGCCCGGTGCCCGACCCGCGCGGGACGACAGGGATCCCCGAGGCCGTCGCCGCGCGCATGCAGGAGGCCACCTCGTCGGCCGTCTCGGGAAGGGCGACAAGGCCGCATTCACCGATCTGCACCGAGCCGTCGCGTGAGTAGAGCGTCCGCTCGAGGGGCTCCGAGAGGACCCGGTCAGGACCGAGGATCCGGCGCAGCGTGGTCGCGAGTTCGGTCCGCGAGGTGGTCAGCACGTCCGCGGTGGGGGAGGTGGCCGTCACCTCATCGAGGCTACCGGACCCGGCGTGGCCCGCGGCCGGTCCGGGTGGTGGGGTTCGCCCACGGTCGCTAGCGTGGCAGAGGTGCACGGGCGCGTCGCAGATCGTGATGGGGTGAGGGTTGGGCGGCGCCGTGGCGCCGTCGTGGTGGCGGCGTGCGCGCTGGTGGCCCTCGCGGCCGGATGCGGTGGCGGCGGCGATGCGGTCACGAAGGAGTCCTTCATCGACGGCTTCGTCACGAAGTCGGGTCTCAGTCGCACGCAGGCCGCCTGCGCGACGGACCGCCTCTTCGAGGACCTGACGTCCGATGAGCTCCGCCGGGTGCAGACCGCGGATGACTGGGACGCCCTGTCCGAGAAGGAGCGCCGCGCCATCACCTCGGCCTCGGCGACCTGCGTGACCGACACGGTCGCCCCCGTCGAGGACACGGGCACGACATCCACGACGACGGGTGCCGACGACTCCTCGTCGACGACGGCGACGGACGCGACACCGTGACGTGCCGTCGCGAACACGGGGAGGCGCCGCGATGATCATCGACCGCGTCGAGGACGCCAAGTACCTGGCCAACACGTATCTCGTGGCGGAGGGTCCCGGCGGAGTCGGCGTGATGATCGACGGCAACGGTGAGGCCGATCCCCTGCTCGCGCGTGTCGAGCGAGACGGCATCACGATCACGCACATCCTCCTGACCCATCACCATCCGGATCACGTCGCCGAGATCGCGCGGTACCGGAAGCTCTTCCCGGACGTCCCGATCCTCGCGCACCCGGTGACCGCCGACGAGCTCGAGCCCGGCTCGGTGGACGAGCTCCTGGAGGACGGCGACATCGTCACCACGGGTGATCTCACGTTCCGCGCCATCGACACGCCCGGCCACTGCCAGGGACACCACGCGTTCATGCTGAACGACGAGGACCTCTTCACGGCGGACGTCCTGTTCCGGCGGACGCTCGGCGGCCACGCGCGCCCCGGCGGCAACTTCCCCGAGCTGAAGACCTCCACGATGGACATCCTCATGAAGCTCCCGCACGATGTCCGGGTGCACCCGGGGCACCGGGAGCCCACCACCATCGGCGAGGAGTGGGACGAGAACCTCTTCATCCGCTTCTGGCGCGGCCTCGACGCACCCCTCGATGAGGCGGTCGAGGTGGCGGACATCGGGCCGGGGACGATGCTGGTGTGGGCGCCGGACTACGACGGTGGCAACAAGGCGCTCGTGCGGTTCGGCGACGGCACCGAGGGCATCTACTTCGGCTCGCGCGTCACGCGCTCGGGGGCGTAGGGCCCGAGCTGGTCATCCGCCGGACGGCAGGACGACGGGGCGGGTGGTCGCCATCGCCGGATACGTCGCCCAGCGATCCGACCACGTCAGGAAGGTGGCGTTCGGCCGGATGTGGTCGAGCGCGCGGAGCAGCATGACGTGGGTCCGGTGGTAGCCGCGCGCCTGGTGGAGTGGTCCCTTCAGCGTGATGTGGCCCAGGTGGTAGGCAGTGGTGGTACGTGCGTCGTAGAGCGGGAGCATCGCCGTGAGGGACTTCTCACCGGTGAGGTAGAGACGCCGGGCCCTGTCGTCGCCGAGTGACGCCAGGTCGGCCAGGCCGATCAGCGTGAACTGGAATCCGTTCAGGGTGAACGTGCCCGGGGACGTGGGGTACTCCTCGAAGAAGGCGTTGCCACGGAAGACGGCGAGGGTGCCGCCGTCCTTCACGTGGACCCGGAGCGGCTTCAGGGCCTTGCGGGCGGCGACGAGATAGCGCGGGTCGTTCGGCAGGAGCCGGTGTACGCGGGTGAGGAGGCTGATGGCCTGTCCCTGCGCCATCGCCGAGATCCACCCCTTGGGGAGGAGGATGTCGGTGCCGCCCACGCGGAACGGGAACGGGTACTTCCAGGCGCCGGTGGTCCGATCCTGGTTGCGCACGAGCCACTGCGCGTGCCGGATGGCGCCGGCGCGCGCGGCCCGGTCACCGGTGCGGATCCAGATGGAGTACTGCTGCAGCCCGTACATCGCGATGTGCGTGGGGTGCTTCACCAGCCGGCCGCCGTAGCGGAAGCCGATGATGCCGTCGGAGTCGAGGCGGGTGTTCCACGATTTCGTGAGCGGAGCGGACTCCGCCAGGCCGAGGTAGACGCCGGCCGGGTCGTAGTCGTCGTACCCGCTCACCTGCGCCCCGGCGGTGGACGTTCCGGCGCAGATGAGCGCGACGAGCGCGATCAGGAGGAGACGGATCGTCGGGGGGACGCTGATGTGGGGGACCGGCATGCGGTGACTCCGTGCCATGGCGTGGATCGCGGGACCGTGGAATCCTGCCCGCTCGGTCGCCGGCCCGGCCGATCCGCGGGTGCGGAGCGGGACGCCCGCGGCGCCGTCCCCGTGGCGTGCGGTCACCTGCGGAGGGCCGCCACCACGTCGAACGCGGCGCGCTCACCGGCGTCGATCGCCTGCACGACGTCACTTCCTTGCGCCATGACAAGTCCATCGACGTCGTAGAGGCGGCCCAGTGACGCGGCCACGTCCATCACGCGGTCCGTCGTGACGAGCGACCACGCGCGGGCACGGCGCTGGACCCCGAGCGCGGTGACCGTCGTCGCGTCCGCGACGAGGCCCAGGTCGACGAGCCCCTGGCGACACCGTGACGTCAGGTCCGCGTCGGAGAGCGGCCAGTACGGGTCGGAGTCGTCCGGTGACGCGTAGACCTCCGCGGTCAGCACGGTGCGATCGTGCGGCGCCAGTCGCGCACTCCAGTTCTTGGGTTCCGAGAGACG
>CAYOSM010000026.1:12925-26473 GCA_964406645.1 uncultured Bifidobacteriaceae bacterium
TCCATCAGCTGACCGACCCCTCCCGCCGGGTACCACCAGCCGTCGGGCGCGTACTGCTCGGCGAAGAGCTTGTGGCAGCGTGCCGCCGTGATGGCATCGACGGACGCGCCGTCCACCTTCTCCATGTACGCGATGACGTCCTCGACGACCGGGTCCCCGGGGTCGTAGAGACCCGTCAGATACTCCCGTGCGCTCACCGTCGGAGGTGGCGGAACCGGCGGTGTGGCGGCGAGCGGACCGGCCTGGTCGAAGTACCGCCCCCGTCGGACCTGACCGCCGACGATGCTCGCGACCGGCCGGTCGACCCGGATGAGATCGGTGCCGAGGAGCTCGCGGAGCCAGGATTCCCGTGCCGCATCGTGCACGAAGAGGATGTGGCCGCCGAGGTCGTATGTGAACCCGTCGCGGTCGGTGGTGATGCAGAGGCCCCCCACGACGGGACCGGCCTCGACCAGGGTGACGGGAACACGCGCGCGGACCAGGGCGAACGCGGCGGCGAGTCCCGCCGGCCCGGCGCCGAGGACGACGGCGCGGCGCGATGGATCGGGCGCGGATGCGGTCACCGGGCGACCCTAGCGGGCGACCCGTCCCACCTGGGGCGTTCCGCTCGCTGATCGTGCCTCGGCCCGAACCGGCGCGTGCAAGCTTGGTGTCAGTCAATTAACTTGCACGGCCGGGCTCGGAACAGCCCGGATGCCCGCAACGACGGGGGTCAAACAGGCCCCGATCGTCGAGGATGCAAGTTAATCGACTGACACCAAGCTTGCGCGTCGACCGGCAGCACCAGGTGTACGTCCACGGATTGCTCGCCCGCCGGCGACGGCCGTGCCCACAGGGACATATCGCCCTGCGCCCTTTGCGCGAGGGGCGATATGCTCGCCGGAAGTGCCGCTTCTCGCCTTCATCATCGCCATGGTGCTCATCCTCGTCGGGGGTCTCATCGAACTCCGCAACGAGATCGTCGCCGCGCGCCGTGAGAAGGCGTCGGCCGTGGAGTGGGCCTGGATCGTCCTACCGGTGCTCTTCCTCGCGCTGATCGTGATCCTCGCGGCCGAGGCGGGAGTTCGTCAGTGACCACGGAGGTCGTTCCGTCCCGCGGCGCGGGACGCCTGGGACAGCTCCTGTCCGACTACGTGAGCCTCACGAAGCCGCGGGTCATCTCCCTGCTCCTGTTCACCACCTTCTTCGCCATGCTGGCGGCCGAGGGCGGATGGCCGCCCATCGGGGTCATGGTCTACACCACCGTCGGCGGGTATCTCGCCGCCGGAGGCGCCAACGCCATCAACCAGTGGTTCGACCGCGACATCGACGCCGAGATGAAGCGGACGGCCGAGCGGCCCATCCCGGCCGGGCGGATGGGCGCCGCCCATGCGCTGACGTTCGCCATCACCATCAGCGTCGCGTCCGCCCTCATCCTCGGGTTCGGCGTCAACTGGGTGGCGGCCGGACTCGCGATGCTCGGGCTGGTCCTCTACGTCGCGATCTACACCATGTGGCTGAAGCGGACCACGGTGCAGAACATCGTCATCGGCGGCGCCGCCGGCGCGGTGCCCCCCATGGTCGGGTGGGCGGCGATCACCGGCACGGTGGACGTGATGTCGCTGATCCTGTTCGCGATCGTCTTCTACTGGACCCCCCCGCACTTCTGGGCGCTCGCGATGATGATCAAGCGAGACTACGCGAAGGTCGGCGTCCCCATGCTCCCGGTTGTCCGCGGCGACACCGAGACCGCGAAGCAGGTCCTCTGGTGGACCCTCGTCATGGTGGGCGTGTCCCTGCTGCCGGTCGTGGCCGACGCGGCCGGTGCCGTGTACCTGGTCTCGGCCCTCGTCTTCGGCGGCGTCTTCATCTGGATGGCGATCGACCTCGTCCGCACCGAGAGTCAGCGGAGCGCGAAGATCACCTTCCACTACTCGATGATCTACCTGGCCCTCCTCTTCGTCGCGCTGGCCGTCGACGCCGCCATCGCGTGATCGTGGGCGCATCGAGCACGTGCCGCCGATGCGGGGCGGCGGGGAGGGAGAGCCGTGTCGCGGCGTAAACGCCCGGAGGGACAGCCCAACTTCTTCCTGACCCCGCTCGGGATCGTCTTCACCACGGTGGTGATCGACCTCATCGGGTTCGGCATCGTCGTGCCGATCCTCCCCCTCTGGGCGGAGGATCTCGGCGCGTCACCGACCATCGTCGGCGTGCTGACCGCGGTCTACTCGCTGATGCAGTTCATCTTCGCGCCCGTGCTGGGACGGCTGTCCGACAAGTTCGGCCGGCGGCCGGTCATCCTGGCGTCGCTGCTGGGGACCGCGGTGTCGTCGCTCCTCATCGGCCTCGCGAACTCCGTCCTCCTCCTGTTCATCGCGCGGATCCTGAACGGCATCTCGGGCGCCTCGTACTCCACGGCCCAGGCCTACGTCGCGGACATCACCACCCCGCAGACGAGGGCGCGCGGCATGGGACTCATCGGTGCCGCGTTCGGCATCGGATTCGTCATCGGGCCGGCGTTCGGCGCGCTCTTCGCCCTCATCGACCACCGGGTGCCCTTCTTCGCCGCCGCGCTCCTCGCGCTGGCCAACCTCCTCATCGCGTGGAAGCGGCTGCCGGAACCGGAGCGCAAGCGGGCCCCGCTCACCTCCCGCAGGGTGCTCATGGCGCGGGCGTTCCGCGATCCCGCACTCGCCCCGTTGATCCTCATCACGTTCCTCGGAACCGCCGCGTTCTCCGGCATGGAGACGACCTTCGCGCTCTTCGGCGAGCGACGATTCGACTTCGGGCTGGCCGAGGCGGGCGCCGTCTTCGCCTTCGTCGGACTGGCCGCCGCGATCGTCCAGGGGAAGGCCCTCGGGCCCCTCGTCGACCGCCACGGCGAGCGCACCATCATGATGACCGGGCTCCTCCTGACCGGCGTGGCGCTGGCCCTCCTCGCCGTCACCACCCGCCTGTGGGCGCTCTTCCCGGTGGCCGCCCTGCTCTCCGCTTCGGGACTCGTGTTCGCGCCCATCACCGCACTCGTGTCGAAGGCGTCGCCGGACGCCGACCAAGGGGGATCGCTTGGTGTCCTCGCCTCGTCGAGCGGGCTCGCGCGTGTGATCGGCCCGTTGGCGGCCGGTGCGCTGTTCGACTGGCACGTGCCCGCGCCCTACCTGGTGGGCGCCGGTCTCTTCGCCGCCTGCCTCGTCATCGCCCTCTTCTGGAGCCGCGCGGTCGTCGACGCACCCGGTCAGGCGACCCCGTCCCGGGCGGGCGGTACCTGACCCGATGCGGGTCGGGGCGCCGGGCCGTTACGGGCCGACGCAGTCCAGATCGTCGGTCGCGAGGGCCTCGGCCACCTGCATGCGCACCAGGCGCAGGTCGCTCCACAGACGCTGGGCGTGGTCGTCCCCGAGCGCCGAGGTGAGCCGTTCCTCGAGCTGGATGAGCGCGGGGAGCGCTTCGCCGAGCGCCTCCTGACCTCTGTCGGTGAGCCGCACCGGGCGGCGACGGCGATCCGTCGCGCTCTCGTCCCGTTCGATCAGCCCCCGCTGTTCCAGCTGCTGGACGATCGTGGTGGCATAGGCGGAACTGACGCTTAGCGCGCGCGTCAGGTCGGAGGCCTGCGCGGGCCCGGGCTCCCGGCCCTTGACGACCCGGAGGGCGTTGAACTGGGCGAGGCTCAGGTCCGAGCGGCGACGTACGAGGCGCTCCAGGAGATGCCCGAGATCGCCGCCCGCGAGCAGCAGCTCCGCGACGGTGTTCGGTCGCGGCGCGGTCGTGTCGCTCGAGGTGTTGCCGGTTGCGGCCATGGGGGTTAGTGTAGCCACGCCAATTAGCAAGATAACGAGACATTATCGAGAGGAGTGGGGATGCGGCTCAAGGACAAGGTGGTGCTCATCACGGGAGGGAGCAAGGGGCTCGGGTTGGAGACGGCTCTCCTCTTCGCTCAGGAGGGCGCGGACGTCGTCATCACCGGTCGCGGCCAGGCGGCTCTCGACGAGGCGGTGGACGACGCGCGCGGGCGAGGTCTCACGCTGACGCCGGTCGTGGGCGACGTGTCGAAGGAGGAGGACGTCAAGACCACGGTCGCGGAGGTGCTCGATCGCTTCGGCCGGATCGACGTCCTGTTCAACAACGCCGGGGTCCTCCTCCCGGCCACCACGTGGGATGCATCGGTCGACGATTGGGACCTGACGATGGCCATCAACGTTCGTGGAACGTGGCTCATGTCGCGTGAGGTCGTGCCTCACATGCTCGAGCGCGGCCGAGGCGCGGTCATCAACAACTGCTCCGTCCTGGGGCTCAAGGCCTGCCCGGGTGCCGCGGCCTACAACACGAGCAAGGGCGCCATCGCGCAGATGACGCGGTCGCTCGCACTCGAGCTGGCGGGCACGGGGGTCCGGGTCAACGCGATCTGCCCCGGAACGATCGTGACCCCCATGGTCGGCGAGGTCTTCGCGGGCGCGCCGGATCCCGCCGCCGCGGAGGCGTTCTTCCTCGCGCAGCATCCCATCGGGCGGTTCGGGACCGAGCCCGAGATCGCCAAGGCGTGCCTGATCCTGGCCGAGGACGGCCTGGACTTCATGACGGGGTCCATGCTCTCGATCGACGGTGGCTGGATCGCGCGGTAGGACAGCGGAGAGCGCCCGCGTCGATCCCCACCACGGCAGATGGAGGGTCGACGCGGATCGCTGCCGTCACCGGCATTTCAGGGGCAGAAATGTGAGGGACGCCTAAGGATTCACGTCGATGTCGCGTCTCTGAAGCCTGCGAACCGGGGTCGGTCGGCGGGACAGTCAGGGACGCTCATCATGCGCATCCCGGGACAAGGGATTCCGGCTCGTTTTAGGTCTTGAGTCGCGACCTTTGCGTGGTAGGCTCGCCAGCGTGTCGGACTTGAAACTCTCCCCAAAGCAGCACGCTCTGCCCCTGGCCGTCCTCGGCATCATCATCGGTGGCATATGCGTCTTCATCGCGAAGTACTTCGATTGGATGCCCGCAGCGCAGTCCAAGGAAGCCGATCGCGTTGACTCCCTGATCTGGTTCACCGTGTGGACCAGCATCATCGTCTATACGGTCGTGATGACCTTCCTGCTGTATTCCGTGTGGCGTTTCCGGGCCAAGCCCGGCGACGAGCGCGATGGCAGCTCGAACCACGGCCACACCCTCCTCGAGATCATCTGGACGCTCATCCCGACGGTCGTGATCGGGACGACGGCCGTCTGGGCGGCCATCGTCGTGGTCAAGAACGAGGAGATCGCCAAGGCCGCGCCCGGCCCGCTCCGCCTCAACGTGGTCGGCCAGCAGTTCGCCTGGTCGTTCACGTACCCGGAACTGGGTGTCGAGACCGGTGACCTCCGCGTGCCGACGGATCGTCAGATCGTGCTGACCCTGCAGTCGCAGGACGTGATCCACTCCTTCTTCGTCGCCGAGACCCGTATCAAGGGTGACGCCGTCCCCGGCATCACCAACGATCTGGTCCGCTTCACGATGAAGCCGGAGGCGGCGGGGTCGATCTATCCGATCATCTGTACGGAGCTTTGCGGTGCCGGCCACGGGGTCATGCGCTCACGCCTGATCGTGATGTCGCCGGCGGACTACGACGAATGGGCCTCCAAGGCCCAGGCGAGCGTGAAGGGGTAAGGGGCGATGTCACACGATTCTTCTGTCGGTAGCGGCACGCCGCTCGGCCACGCACAGGGTGGCGGTCATCCCCACCACAGCGACTCCCGATCACTCACCTACTGGTGGACCCGTGTCCTCTGGTGGTCCATCGGCGGTGTCGCCCTCGGTCTGGCCATCCCGTTTCTCCTCCGGTTCCTCTTCGGTATGGAACCGCTGTGGGAGAAAGAGGTCTACGTCGCCACCATGGCGCTCGGCTTCGGTCTCGGCTTCCTCGCCGGCATCGGCTGTTTCGACTGGTGGTTCCGCTGGCTGACCGGACGTAAGGTCGACTACGACGACCACTCGTTCCACGGCGCGAGCTCGTGGAGGGACTACTTCAAGCTGAACACCGATCACAAGGTGATCGGCATCCAGTACATCGGCGTCATCCTGATCTTCCTCGTCATCGCGGGTTCGCTCGCCGAGCTCGTCCGCACGGAGCTCGCGCAGACGGGAACCACCATCGTCGGCGGTGAGGGCTTCAACAGGCTGTTCACCGGGCACGCCGCCCTCATGATCTTCCTGGTGCTGATCCCGGCCTTCGGTGGTATCGCCAACTACGTGCTGCCGCTCATGATCGGCGCCAAGGACATGGCGTTCCCGAAGTTGAACGCCCTGTCGATGTGGATGCTCCCGCCGGCGGGAATCCTCATCCTCCTCGGCGTCATGACCGGTGGGTACTCCTCCGGATGGACCGCCTACGTCCCGCTCGCAACCCAGGGTGGCACGGGCACCACGCTCTTTGAGGTCGGCGTCCAGTTCGCCGGCTTCTCCTCGATCTTCACCGCGGTCAACTTCCTGGTCACCATCATCACGATGCGCGCGCCGGGTATGACGATCTGGCGGATGCCGCTCCTCGTCTGGGCCAACGCGACCACGCAGGCCCTCATCGTGTTCGGTACCCCGTTCGTCGCCGCGTCGCAGTTCATGACGCTGTTCGACCGGATCATGGGCACCCACTTCTTCCAGTGGGCCGGTGGTGGCGACGTCGTCAGCTACCAGCACATCTTCTGGTTCTACAGTCACCCGGCTGTGTACATCATGCTGATCCCCGGGTTCGGCATCATCAGCGAGGTCGTGTCGGCCTTCTCACGTAAGCCGATCTTCGGGTACCGCGCCATCGCGTTCTCGACCGTGGCCATCGCGGTCCTCGGCTTCGGCGTCTGGGCACATCACATGTTCGTGTCCGGAATGACGCCGTGGCTGCGCATCCCGATGATGATCACGACGATGCTCATCGCGGTCCCGACCGGAATCAAGATCTTCTCCTGGCTCGGAACACTGTGGGGTGGACGTATCCACCTTCAGGCACCCATGTACTGGGCGCTGGGCTTCCTCGCGACGTTCGTGCTCGGAGGACTCTCCGGCGTGTTCATCGCCATCCTGCCCGTCGACATCTTCGTGACGGACACGTATTACATCGTGGCCCACATCCACTACGTGTTCTTCTCGGGCAGCATGTTCACGATCTTCGCGGGCATCTACTACTGGTTCCCGAAGGCGATCGGCCGCATGATGGACGAACGCCTCGGCAAGTGGCATTTCTGGCTGACGTTCATCGGCTTCAACGGGACGTTCCTACCGATGCACTGGCTCGGGATCCAGGGCATGCCCCGCCGCGTCGCGGACTACGACCCCCGGTTCGAGCACCTCAACCTGATCATCTCCCTCTCATCGGGTCTGATGGTCATCGGAACGCTCATCTTCTTCTACAACCTCGTGAAGTCGGCACGGTCCGGCGCGAAGGCCCCGTGGAACCCGTGGCGCGCTCGCACGCTGGAGTGGCTGGTCTCCTCTCCGCCGCCGCTGTTCAACTTCGACGCACCGCCGCAGGTCGTGGGAAGCCCCTACAACTACGGTGTCGAGGGCGCGCGTCACGCGATCATCTTCGCCGGGGACGACGCCGGTGGCGGCGAGATCTCCGAGACGCTCCACCCGAGCATCCTTGTGGTCGCCAGCGAGACGGTCACCACTCAGGCCCTCGTGGACGCGGTTCGCGAACTGGACAAGTCCGGTCACTGGCGCTTCGCCTTCTTCAGCCCGGTCGCGACCGAGGCCGAGGTCGAACCGCTCCGTCGTCGTCAGGCGCTCTCCATCGCCGCCCTCCGGCGCGACGGGATCGTCGCCTCCGGCACGGTCGCCGCGGGCGACCTGCTCGAGACGATCGTGCAGGCCGCGAAGGACGACAACTCGCACGAGATCCTCATGGCGACCTATGACATCTCCAACTCGGAGTGGCTCCGCAAGGACCTCGTCGACCGGACGCGCAAGGCCACGAGCCTCCCGGTGTCCCACATCACCATGGGCCGGGGCCAGGCGGCCGCCGGCATCACGGGCCGGGACGTCCAGCATCTGATGGTCGTCGCCGGAGACGGCATCGACCAGCCGCTCCTGGACGCCATCCGGACGCGGATCGACTACGACCCCAAGCGCGTCACCCTCGTGCTTCCGGCCCGCGTGCCGGATCCCGACTGGGGCGACGCCGCCACCGAGGTGCGCCGCACCGCGATCGGCACGGTCCACGACGCCGTCAAGGATCTGCAGGACAGCGGTGTCATCGCCCAGGGCGAGGTGGTCGACGGCGGTACCGCCGAGGCGGCCCGCACCGTCGCGAGTGCCATCCTTCCCGACACGGTGGTGATCGTCGGCGGAGAGCCAATCAGTGAAACGGAAATGAGCGAGATCCGTGTCGCCGCCCCCGGCGTCGATATCGAGACGATCTCCCTCGACGATCTCGGGACGGTGCGTGCATGACGACTCAGGCTCATCACACACCGGCCACTCAGGGGGTCGGCAGCCAGTCCTCGCTCTCGAAGATGAACGCCGGCGTCCTCGGAATGGTGCTCTTCATCGGCTCCGAGGTCATGTTCTTCGGTGCGTTCTTCACGGCGTACTTCATCGCCCGCAGCAACTCCAGCAGCTGGCCGCCGCACTTCCAGGGGCGCGAGCCGTTCGAGGGGCTGCCGCAGCTCCTCACCGGAGCCAACACCGCCCTTCTGGTCTTCTCCAGTCTCACCGTCTGGTGGGCGGAGAAGCGGATGCGTGCCGGTGACCGCAAGGGCCTGCGCCGCGGTCTGATCCTCACGATCCTGCTGGGACTCACGTTCCTGCTCGTCCAGATCAACGAGTACGCGCACCTTCCGTTCACTCCGCAGGACACGATCTTCGGAACGACGTTCTACATGCTCACCGGTCTCCACGGACTCCACGTCTTCATCGGCCTGTGCGGACTGACGTTCTGCTACATGCGCGCCCGGGCGGGCGAGTTCAGCCACGGCAAGGACGGCGCACTGGTCGCAACGTCGATCTACTGGCACTTCGTCGATGTCGTGTGGGTGTTCCTCTTCGTCGTCGTCTACCTCGTCTGATGGCCTCCAATATGAATCTTCGTCGTCGTTCCCGTTCGTTCGCAGCCATTGCCGTCGCCGTGCTCGCGGCCTCGTCGCTGGCCGCCTGCGGAACCTCCGAGTCCGACGCCGATCTGGCGAACGGCGAGGCAAAGTTCAAGACCGCCTGTGCGTCGTGCCATGCGCTCGCGGATGCCGACTCTGACGCCAACATCGGCCCCAACCTGGACGACGCGTTCCGTGGGCCGCGCTCGGAGGGCTTCGCCGACAGCTCGTTCGCGGCCGTGGTCAAGTACTGGATCGGCCACCCGGACAAGCTGTCCGACCCCGCGATGCCCGAGAACCTCGTGACGGGTCAGGACGCCATCGACGTGGCCTGGTACATCGCCGTCAACGCGGGAGCGGGCGATGCGGCGGGTGAGAGCACGATCCGTCCGGCGAAGCCTCTCCCCAAGACCCGGGACCAGATCGAGGAATAGCCGTTCCGCCGGCCCTCGCGTCCCACACCGTCCGGTGAGGGTGCATCTGGGCCGGCGAGCGTGACCACATGATCTGAGCGTCGCCCCGCGGGGTGAGGGTGGGGTTTCACCCATCGTCGACGGCGTCGCTGCAGCGATCGGTGTGCCGGCCGTTCACGACCGCGTGTGCGCGAATCGGGGCGAGCGATCGCATTGTGCTGAGGCGCATGTCGGGGGTATCCCCGGTCCTCGATGACCGACGGCACATCCCGGTTTCGACCCGTGCTCACACTGTTCTTACGAATGGGTTTCACAGGATGAACTCGACGTTTCTCGAAACGCGAGAAACGCTGTCGGAACATCGGAAAGCTATGCGTCATCAGGACCATTTCTGAGGCGAGAAATGGCGCCTTCGCTAGGGTGGCCCGCGGTCTTGAGGCACCACCCGCAGGTGCCGATATCCGAGGAGCAATGGCAGCAGACGCCCCCGCACTTCCACCGGCGAAGATCCTGGTCTATGCGCGCGAGTTCCGGTTCAACGGTTCGCGGCTCGCAGGGCCCAGCGGCCTGTGGCGCATGCAGGTCCGGAACATCGGTGAGGACGACCACGATCTGGCGGTCCGGCGCGCCGACGGCGTGACCATCGCGACCAGCCCCATCGTCTTCCCGTCGGACACCGGAACCGTCCGCGTGCGACTGAAGCCGGGGCGCTACACCCTCTTCTGCCGGGTGGCGGGCCATGAAGCACTGGGAATGAGGATCCCCTTGACCATTCGCAAGCCAAAGATCAGGACGACCGCTCCATGACGGCGAGGACGACCATGGCCAAGAAGGCCGTGAAGAAGAAACCCGCCGTCAAGAAGCGGGTCGCCGCGCCGGTCAACACCGCCGCGCGGCAACGGGTGGAGCGGCTCTACTGGCGCGCCGGATTCGGCGCCCTCCCGCGTGAGGTGGACGCGCTCGCCCGACAGCCGCTCACCAAGGTCGTCAACGGTCTGCTGACTCCGCGCGGCCCGCAGCTACACGGTCCGGCCCCCCGGGTCGAGGGGCACCCCATCGATCCGGCCAACGATTGGGGGCATGACGTCCTCTGGTGGCTCGACCGCGCCGTGCGCGGTCGCCACACGCTCGTGGAGCGGATGACGCTCAACTGGCACGATCACTTCGCGACGTCCAACCAGAAGGTCGGCGACGTGAAGCTGATGATCCGTCACTACCAGACGCTTCGCGCCCACTCGCTCGGCAGCTTCCGCGGTCTCGCACAGGCGATGCTCCGGGACCGCGCGATGCAGCGCTTCCTGGACCTCCAGAACTCCGACAAGCGCTCACCCAACGAGAACTTCGCGCGAGAGCTCTTCGAGCTCTTCACCCTCGGCGTGAACAACGGGTACACCGAACGCGACATCCGCGAGGCGGCGCGCGCGCTCACCGGCTTCACATATGACTGGGACCGTCGTCGCTTCGGATACGACGCCAGCCGGCACGACGACGGTGTCAAGGTCATCTTCGGCAAACGGGGTCGCTTCACCGGGGCCAACGTCGTCGATCTCGCGATCAACCACCCCCGCCACGCCCCGTTCATCTGCAAGAAGATCTGGTCGTACTTCACGCCGCGGCCGTGTCCGCCGGGCACCCTGCGGCAGATGGTGGCCGCGTACCGGAGCAGCAAGACGCAGATCAAGCCGGTGCTCTCCATCATCCTCCGGCACCCCGCCCTCTACGCGGGCCTGAACGAGCCCGATCAGGTCAAGCCTCCGCTCGTCTTCCTCGCCGGCATGATGCGCAAGTCGGGGCAGTTCGTCAGAGTCGCCGATTGGAGTTGGCTCCTCGACGACATGGGACAGCAGCCGTTCTACCCGCCGAACGTCAACGGGTGGGATCAGGACGCGGCGTGGATGACGACCGCGTCCGCGCGTGCACGGTTCCAGGCGGCCTCTCGGGTGATCCGCGACATGAAGATCGAGGACGGCTCGATCGCCGGCACCCAGACCGCGAAGGTCGCGCTCGAACGCGCCCTGGCGGCCACCGGCAATCCCTGGATCAGCTCCCAGACACGTGCGGCGCTGCAACGGTTCGCCCGAACGAGCGTCGCCGGACGGACCGACAAGTGGGAGGTCAAGCACTACTACCCCGAACGGCAGAGGGTGCTCCGGCACATGCTCCTCGCCGGTCCCGACGCACAGGTCTGCTGATGTCCGAGAACCCCCGCGGGTGTGCCGACTGGCACCACTCACGTCGCGAACTGGTCGGCCGCATGGCCGACGCAATCATCCCCGTACCCGGCGGTGCACTCGACGAGGGCGGATCCGCCCTCGTGGACGAGGCACGCGGCATCACCCGTCGCAAGGCGCTCGTGGGCGCCGGCGGACTGGCGGTCGCCTGCTCCGTCCTGCCGAAGTTCGGCGCACGGGGATTGTTCGAGGCCGCCACCGCTCAGGCGGCCTCGGACCCCAATCATCGGATCCTCGTCTCCGTCTACCTGGACGGTGGCAACGACGGGCTGAACACGTTCATCCCCCTCGCCGATCCGCTCTATCGCACCTACCGCTCCCGCATCGGGATCTCGGATGCCGCCGCGCTTCCCGTCACCGGCACGTCGTTCGGGTGGCACCCGTCCCTCACGGGCATCAAGACGCTCTACGACCAGGGCAAGGTCGCGGTCCTCCCCGCCGTGGACTACGCCAACCCGGACCTCAGCCACTTCAACTCGCAGATCTTCTGGCGCACCGGCCACGTGGGCGCCACCTCGGATCCGACCGGCTGGCTGGGCCGGACCATGGACCTGATCGGCAACACGGAGAACCCGCTGCAGGCGATCAGCATGGGGTGGGGTCTCGACCCGATGCTGCTGTCACGGAAGGCGCCGGTCGCGACCGTCTTCAACCCCGCGGACTTCGGCTTCTACATCCCGGACGTCTGGAAGACCGAGACCGCGCTCCAGCCGTACCGCGGCGCCGTCCGTGGCGCGAAGAGCACCGCCCGCCGCTCGGCCCAGCGTGCATTCCGCGGCGCCATCAAGGTCTACGACGCCCTCGGCGGTCTCCGCGCGGAGGGCAAGAACGTGCCCGCCCCGCCCGTGGCCTACCCCAGGAACAACCGGCTCGGCGAGGGGCTTCGCAACCTGGCGCGCATCCTGGGCGCCGGACTCGGCACCCGGGTCGCCACGGTCTCCCAGGGCGGGTACGACACCCATGACCGGCAGGACACCGAGCAGGCCGAACTCCTCAAGGGACTCGGCGACTCGCTCTTCGCCTGGCAGGCGGACCTCGATGCCCGTGGACTCTCCGACCGCGTCCTCACCGTCGTGTGGAGCGAGTTCGGCCGTCGTGTGGAGGACAACGAGTCGATGGGGACGGATCACGGCGCCGGCGGCCTCGTGCTCGTCGTCGGCAATCACGCCAACGGCGGCGTGCAGAGCGAGTTCCCGGGCCTCGGTCGGCTCGATCGCCAGGGCAACCTCCTCGTCACCACCGAGTTCAAGACCCTTTACGCGAGCCTGCTGGAGCAGTGGCTCGGAGTGCCGGGCGGTAGGATCATCCGCGGCGTCGACAGCAGGCGGATCAGCCTGGTCCGCTGACGATCGGCGTCAAGCCTGGTGCCTGGCACTCAACCTGACGCCGCTCTCGTTCACCACATCATCCGTGGCGTCGACAGCGGGCGGATCGGCCTGGTCCGCTGAGGTGCGGAGCCCGCCGCGGGAGTAGCGCCTCGTAACGTCCTCTTGGCGGTTCGAAGGGTGTGACGCCGAGAGGCCCTCTGATGTGGCCGGGGGGTTCAGGATCGGGGGGCGCGTCTGCAGACGCGCCCCCCGGCGAGACTCAGAGAGGCGTCACCGTGAGCATGAAGGCGCACTGCATCTCGAGAGCGGTGTTCATGTTCACCGCCGACACCAGCAGTTTTCCGCCGAGGCTGGTGACGGTCGCCGAGCAGAGAGCGGTGACCGGCGTGACCTGGGTCAGATACCGGGTGTAGATGTACGAGGGCGCCTGGGTGAAGGTGATCTCATAGCGGCTCTCCGCGGCGTTCCATGTGGAGGTGGCGATGCCCTTGCTCGTCGTCGACGGAGTTCCGTTCTGGAGGATGACGGCCTGGGCGATGGGAAGCTGCGGGGT
>CAYOSM010000027.1:0-25270 GCA_964406645.1 uncultured Bifidobacteriaceae bacterium
CTGCTCCGCACAGGAGAGCCGCCCGCCGAAGACCACTAGAGCCATCGGGGCGGGCGCGCCTGGCCTGCCCGATCCCTCTTGCCGTTGGCTTCGGGTGTCAGACACCCTGCCGGCGGGAGACGGAAACGGGCGTTGTCACTGGTGTCAGACACCAGTGATCGCGCTTCCCACTTGCCGTTACCTTCCGGCGGCGGCGTTGCCCCTCCTGCCGTTTCCTTCGGGTGTCAGACGCCCTGCCGGCGGGGGACGGAAACGGCCGTTGTCACTGGTGTCAGACACCAGCGGTCGCACTTCCCACTCGCCGTTGGCTCCGCGACCTGTTCCCTGTCGGCTGCTGGACGCGCCCGGGAGGATTCGAACCTCCGACCATCGGCTTAGAAGGCCGCCGCTCTGTCCCCTGAGCTACGGGCGCCCGCGTCGCGGGCACTGTATCGCGCCGCCCCTACGGAGCGCGGCCATCCGGCCCCGAAATGACGTCGGCCCGAGGTGCGAGCACCCCGGGCCGACGGACACTCAGATGAGTGCAGTACTACGAGAGGTACTTCGACGCGTCGATGCCGTGCTCCGACATGAGCTTCTCGAAGGTCTCACGCATCTCGTCGGGGTAGTCCGGCAGGTCACCCTGCTCGACGACTTCCTCGGCACGCTTACGAATGTTGGGGCCGAAGTCCCAGTCATCGTCAGCGATGAGGCGCTTGATCTCCTTCGCCGGCCACGACACGACACCCGGGTCGCGGTGGAACTGCTCGGCGAGAGCGTCGATCTCCTCGAAGCGGCCCGCGATGGGAGCCTGCTCCTGGAGCATGTCCTTCTCCTGGAGAACTTCCTTGAGGCCGTCCATCATCTGAAGCGGCTTCCCGTACTCACCGTCGTGGAAGAGCTTCTCGAACTTGATGCGGGGGCGCTGACCGCCACCCCTGCGGTCCTCGAGGGGGTACCCGATGACCATGCCCCAGGTGAGCTTGAAGTTCGGCGCGAGACCGAACGCCTTCTCCACACCGCCCGGCTTGCGGCCGAACGCGAGGAGACAGGATCCGATGCCCAGCGACGCAGCTGCAACCGTCGCCTGTCCGACCGCCTGACCGGTCTCGAAGCGCAGAAGCGCGTCGGTCCGCTCAGTCGGGAAGCTCATGAGGCGAGGCACCGTCTGGGTCATGGTGAACTCGTAGTTCCAGCCGTGGTACTTGGTGAGAGCACCGGAGAGCGCAAGGGTCGAAAGACCGTCGTTGGCACGCCCGTACCACGCGTTCAGGTTGGTCAGCCAGAAGATCAGGTGCGATGCCTGGTTGATCATCTGAACGTTGAACCCGGAGACGCACTCTTCGATGTCGTCCCACAGGTCGGTGTTGTCCTTGGTTACAACGATCGCCTCGGTGGCGTTGATGTTGCCCTGGCATGACGACATGCGAGCCGCCTGAAGGATGGTCTGGACCTTCCAGTCCTCCACCTTCCGGCTCGGGTCGTAGTAGCGGATCGTGCGACGATCGCCGATCGCCTTCAGGACAGGAACATCTGTGATGTCAGACGCGGAAACGGACATAGGACCCCCTGGTCAGCTTCGGAACCTCGAGCAATGGACAGGCACTCGGCGCCCGGCGGGCACCATGCCGAGTCGCAATCTAACTGACGGCGCGGGCGTTCGCAGCCTTTGCAACGAATTCGTTGTTCAGAATGAAACCGAGACGAGACGCGAATGGGTAGGATGCCGCGCATGCCGAAACTTCTCTTTGTCACCGCACCCACCGACGAGGTCCTCAACAAGGAGGGCAAAGTCCGCTTCCCCGGGACCGACAAGGCCATTGAAGCCTTGACGGAAGCCGGATGGGAGGTCGTCACCTGCGGGGTTGACTGGCCCGAGCCGCTCAACGTCGCCGGCGAGGCCAAGCCGGACGCAGCACTCGTCGCCACCTACAAGCGCGTCCCGCGCTCCCGCGACTGCGCATCGATGCTCGCCCGTATGAGCGACATCCCCGTGTACACCGTGGGGGTCCTCCAGAAGGACGAGGCATTCCGCACGATGGCTCCGACCGTCGGCGTCCTTCGGAACATCGGGGAGCTCCCCAAGCCGGAGTAGGCGCTTTTCAGGTTTTCCTGCGGTACCGGCGCCCATGCCACCCGTTCCACCCATCGGGCTGCGATCCTGAGAAGGAGCAGGTCTCCTTCGCATCGCAGCCCGTGTGGTGCTCGGGGTGGCGGACCACGCCGCGGTGGCCTCGTGAATCATCTCCGGGACGGCTGCCGACCTGGACGGCGGGCTACCTGAACGCTGGCGGAGTGACCGCCCGGGGACAAGCCTCCGGCATCGGAATCCGAGGTACGGCGTGCGTGGCCAGGACGCCCACTCTCGACGTTCTCACCCCGGGCCGGGGCGGGCGACGACGACAGCGCGGACATGACGGAGGCCGGCCGGCCGTCACGCTCGTCTCATCCGTTCCGGTGGCGGACGAATGCAACGGGCTGGTGAGCGATCTCACCGACGGTGGAAGGGACACCGCGCGCGCCGATATGCTGCCCCCGCTCCGGCAGCCCTCGACCCCGACGAAGGACGTCGGCCGAACCATTCATCGAGCCGTCCCACCTGAGGAGTGAGCATGATCCAAGGCTTCAAGACCTTCATCACCCGCGGCAACGTCATCGACCTGGCCATCGCCGTCGTCATCGGTACAGCCTTCGCCAAGGTCATCGACACCGTGATCGGTGCACTCGTCAATCCGATCCTCGCCCGCATCGGCGGCGCCAACGCGGGTGAGGGACTCGGCATCCAACTCGGCGACGAGGGGAATGCCGACACCTTCATCAACATCGGCGCCATCATCAACGCGCTGATCGTCTTCCTGCTGACGGCACTCGTCGTCTACTTCGTCTTCGTCGTTCCCATGAACAAGATGATCGAGCGCCGCAACCGCGGCAAGGACGTCGAGGAGGACGTCGAGGAGAACACCGAGCTTCTGCGGGAGATTCGCGACCTGCTGAAGCGCGGCTGATCCACCCGCGCCGAGCGGCCCCACCGGAGGTCCGCCGGCCGCGAGATGCCTCGCACACGACACACCCGTCTCTCACATCGCGGGAGGCGGGCGTGTCGGGTTCAGAGATCAGAAGCGGGCGCAGACGGTGCGGCCTTCGCCCACCGATCCTGACCGCCGGGCCACCCCGGCAAACCGCCACCGCCCCGAGACCGGGACGTCAGGACACGCCGTGCGGTGGTTCAGTCACCCGATCCGGATCGCAGATCCCGATCGAGAAGCCCGATGAGCGTCGTACGCAGCCGGTCGAGCGACGCCTCGTCGGCCTCCGCACCCCACAGCAGCGCCCCTTCCGCCCCGTCACTCGCGGCGACGACGACCTGCTGGATGTCGGGTGACACGCCGTCCGCGGCGAGATCGCGTTCCCACCGTCCGACGTCCGCAGCGGCGATCTCGGAGACGGCGGGAATGGACATCAGCTGGCCGATGACGACGAGGCGATCCCTCTGCTCGCCGGTGAGCTCCCGGGGGTCGAGAGCGACCTCCACGTAGGCGCGCGTGAGGCGACCACGCTCTGTCGTGCTTGCGGCCGCGCGGTCCATGACGCGGTCGCGGAACGCATCCGCGTAGAAGCGGACGATGGCGGCGAAGAGATCGTCCTTCGACGGGAAGTGATAGATCAGCCCGCCCTTCGACACCCCGGCCGCCTCAGCGATGGCGTCGAGCGAGACGACCCGGCCGCGAGACGCGATGAGCCGGGACGCGGCGGCGATGACCGCCCGTCGCGTCTCCTCCGCCGATCGTCCCGCCGTCCGTCCCATCGTCGCCCTCCCCTGTCGCCGACCGTCTCGTACCACCATGCCACGGGCTTGAACTATACCGACTGGACGGTGTAGTTTCTATCCGTGTCCCCGATGGCCCCCTCACTCTCCGAGTCTCCCCTCTCCCCACGCCGGCGGTGGATCGCCCTGTCCGTCCTCACCCTCGCCGTGGTCCTCCTGGCGATCGATGCGACGGTGCTCTACCTGGCCGTCCCCTCGCTGACGGCGGACCTCGCGCCGTCGGCCAGCCAGATCCTCTGGATCGGCGACATCTACTCGCTGGCGATCGCGGGACTCCTCATCACCATGGGCGCACTCGCGGACCGCATCGGCCGGAAGCGCCTCCTGCTCATCGGGGCCGTCGGATTCGGTGCCGCATCGGCTCTCGCGGCGTGGTCCACCAGCCCCGAGATGCTGATCGCCGCCCGCCTGCTCCTGGGTGTGGCCGGCGCCACCCTCATGCCCTCCACGCTCTCCCTCATCCGGAACATCTTCACCGACCCGGCGGAGCGCGCCCGTGCCATCGCCATCTGGTCGGCGGCCATCGGAGGTGGTGCGGCCCTCGGACCCGTCATCGGCGGAGTCCTCCTGGAGCACTTCTGGTGGGGTTCGGTCTTCATCATCAACCTGCCGGTGATGGCGGTGCTCGTGATCGCCGGCGCGGTCGTCCTCCCCGAGTCGCGCGATCCCGATCCCGGCCGTTTCGACCTGGTGTCGGTGGGTCTCTCCATGGCGGCGATCATCCCGGTCGTCTACGCCATCAAGCACGCCGTCACCCACGGCGTCAGCTGGTCGGCGGGAGCGCTCGTCGTGATCGGGCTCGCGCTCGGCGTCGCGTTCGTGCGGCGCCAGAGGCGCCTGCCCGATCCGCTCCTCGACGTCTCCCTCTTCCGGCTCCCCGCGTTCTCGGGAGCGGTCATGTCCACCTTCATCTCGATGTTCGCGATGATGGGCCTGCTGTTCTTCTTCTCGCAGTACCTGCAGCTCGTCCGCGGGTACCGCCCGCTCGTCGCCGGTCTGGCCGAGCTGCCGGCCACAATCGCGTCCATCGCCGTGGTGGTGCTGGTCGGCGTGTCGCTGCGCCGTCTCGGGCGCGGCCCTGCCATCGCGGCGAGTCTCCTCCTCATCGCGGTCGGCCTCGTGCTCATCGCCGTCACCGTCACCGCGGACCACTACCTGTGGCTGGGACTGGCGCTCGTCCCCATGGGTCTCGGCGTCGGCATCGCGACCGCGCTCTCGACGGACACCGTGGTGTCGGTGGTCGTCCCGGAGAAGGCCGGCGCGGCGTCAGCCGTCGGAGAGACCGCCTACGAGCTCGGCGTCGCTCTCGGCATCGCCATCCTCGGATCGCTCGTGACGCTCCTGTACCGGGTCCACGTGTCGATCCCGGACGGGACGAGCGCCAGTGACGCCGCCCATATCGAGGACTCGCTCGCCACGGCCCTGCCCGTGCTCGAGCACGACCCGGCCGCCACCCGGGCCGCGAAGGACGCGTTCGTCCACGCCATGCAGGTCACCTCACTGGTGGCGGCGGCCATCACCCTGGTCTCGGTGTGGATCGCGTGGACGCTCATCCCCGCCGAGCGCATCGCAGCGCGAGCCTCCGCCGCGCACTGACCGCGGCCTGATTCCATCGCCACTTGCGGGGCGAAGAAATCGGTGCGACGGGCTGGTGCCTGACACTTTCCCGTCGCTCGCCGAATACGTCACGACGAAAACATCCATATTTGCAGGGCTTTCACGACCACCCAGCCTGATGCGACGTTCCGGTGCCTGACACCAGAACGTCGCACGGGTATCGAGGACAGGCGCAAATCGCCCTCGATTCCGGTCGACGACGCCAACACCGCGCGGCCGACCGGTCCCCCATCGCGCCGCCTAGGCCTCGGCGTACTCCTCGATCGGCGCGCAGGAGCAGACGAGGTTCCGGTCGCCGTGGGCGTGGTCGATCCGGCCGACCGGGGGCCAGTACTTCGTGGTGCGGAGCGATCCCACCGGGTAGGCCGCCACGTCGCGCCCGTATGCGCGATCCCATCCGTCGGCCGTGACGTCCTCAGCCGTATGGGGTGAGCGCACAAGCGGGTTGTCCTCAGCCGGCCACGTGCCGTCCTCGACACGGCCGATCTCATCGGCGATGGCGAGCATGGCGTCGCAGAAACGGTCGAGCTCGCTGAGCGCCTCCGATTCTGTCGGTTCGACCATAAGGGTGCCCGCGACCGGGAAGGACATCGTCGGGGCGTGGAAGCCGAAGTCCATGAGGCGCTTGGCCACGTCGTCCACGGTGACCCCGCTGCGCTCCTTGACCGGCCGCAGATCGAGGATGCACTCGTGGGCGACCCGTCCCCGTGCGCCGGTGTAGAGCACCGGGAACCGCTCGTCGAGGCGGCGGGCGATGTAGTTGGCGGCGAGGATGGACACCTCGGTCGCGCGTCGCAGCCCCTCCCCGCCCATGAGCGCGATGTAGACCCACGGGATGGACAGGATCCCGGCGGATCCCCAGGGTGCCGCCGCGATCGGGCCGACGCCGGTGGCGGGGCCCGCCTCGGCGACGAGGGGGTGGTTGGGCAGGTACGGCGCGAGATGCTCGCGCACGGCGACCGGACCCACGCCGGGCCCTCCGCCGCCGTGGGGGATGCAGAAGGTCTTGTGCAGATTGAGGTGGGAGACGTCGGCCCCGAAGTGCCCGGGCTTCGCCAGCCCGACGAGTGCGTTCAGGTTGGCGCCGTCCACGTAGACCTGTCCCCCGCCCTCGTGGACGACGGAGCAGATCTCCTCGACGGCCTCCTCGAACACGCCGTGCGTGGACGGGTAGGTGATCATCACGGCGGCGAGCTCGTCGCCGGCCGCGGCGACCTGGGCGCGCAGGTCGTCCAGATCGACGTTGCCGTTGTCGTCGCAGGCGACGACCTTCACGCGCATGCCGGCCATCACCGCGGAGGCCGCGTTGGTCCCATGCGCGGACGACGGGATGAGGCACACGGTGCGCCCCGCATCGTCGTTGGCGCGGTGCCACGCCCGGATCGCGAGGAGCCCGGCCAGCTCGCCCTGCGATCCCGCGTTGGGCTGGAGGGACACGGCGTCGTAGCCGGTGATCTCGCAGAGGGCCGCTTCCAACTCGTCGATCATCCGGCGGTATCCCACCGTCTGGTCCGACGGAGCGAAGGGATGGACCCGCGCGAACTCCGGCCAGGTGACGGGGAGCATCTCCGAGGTCGCGTTGAGCTTCATCGTGCACGACCCCAGCGGGATCATGGTGCGGTCGAGCGCCAGGTCGCGGTCCTGCAGGCGGCGCAGATAGCGGAGCATCTCGTGCTCGGTGTGGTAGCGCCGGAACACCGGGAAGTCGAGAAGATCCCCCTCGCGAACGAGGCCGGAGGGGATCCCCGACGTGGCAGCGGCGTCGAGCGCGGCGACGTCGGCGGTGACCCCGAAGGCCCGCCAGAGCGCGTCGACCTCGCGACGGGTGGACACCTCGTCGAAGCTGACGCCGACGGTGGTGTCGTCCACGCGGAGGATGTTGATGCCGCTCTCGAATGCCGCGGCCACGGCGGCGTCCGCGTCGGCGACCTCGATGCGGACGGTGTCGAACCACGAGGAGTTGCGGACCGTGACGCCGCCCTGCCGAAGACCGGCGACGAAGACGGACGTCAGCCGCTCCACCCGCTCGGCGATCCGGCGGAGCCCGTCGGGGCCGTGCCACGCGGCGTACATGCCCGACATGACGGCGAGAAGGACCTGCGCGGTGCAGACGTTGCTCGTCGCCTTCTCACGTCGGATGTGCTGCTCGCGGGTCTGGAGCGCGAGGCGGAGCGCGGGGCGTCCGGCTTCGTCCACCGAGACGCCGACCAGACGTCCCGGGAGGGAGCGTGCGTACGCCTCGGAGGTGGCCATGTACCCGGCGTGCGGTCCGCCGAATGCCATGGGGACGCCGTAGCGCTGCATCGAGCCCACGGCGATGTCCGCGCCGAGTTCGCCGGGTGAGCGGGTGACGACCAGGGCGAGCGGGTCGGCGACCATAATCACGATCCCGCCGATCTCGTGGACGCGCGCGACGACGTCCGCGTGATCGCGGAGTTCCCCGGAGGATCCGGGATACGCGAGGAGCACGCCGAAGAGGTCGTCCGGGAGGTCCGTCGACGCGTCACCCACGACGACCTCGATGCCGATCGGCTCGGCACGGGTCCGCACGACCTCGATCGTCTGGGGGTTGCAGTCGGCGTCGACGAAGAACACGGCGGGCCGTTTCTTCGCGATCCGCTGCGCCATGGTCATCGCCTCGGCCGCCGCCGTCCCCTCGTCCAGCAGGGACGCGTTCGCGAGCGGCAGCCCGGTCAGTTCGGCGACGAGGGTCTGGAAGGTGAGGAGCGCCTCGAGGCGCCCCTGGCTGATCTCGGGCTGGTAGGGCGTGTACGCCGTGTACCAGCCGGGGTTCTCGAGGATGTTCCGCTGGATGACCGGCGGGGTGACGGTGTCGCTGTAGCCGCGACCGATCATGGAGGTGACGACGCGGTTCTCGGACGCGATCTCGCGGAGGCGCGCGATGGCCTCGGGCTCGGTGAGCGGGTCCGGCAGGTCCAGCGGTTCGGTGAGGCGGATGCCGGCGGGCACCGTCTGGGCCATCAGCTCGTCGAGCGACGCGACGCCGACCACCGAGAGCATGTGCTCGACCTCGTCGGGCGACGGTCCGATGTGACGTGCGGCGAAGTCGCCGTGGGCTTCGAGCTCCCGCAGTGTGCGGTGGGAGGGTGACATCGAGGTGCTCCTCGTGTGGGCGTGCGTCGTCAGCGCCCCCGCTGTCCGTTTGCCTGAGAGATGCACCCGGGATCCGGGCTTTCCCCATCGGCGGGATGTCGCCATCCTCTCTCCAGCGTCACCGCGCCGTCACGGTTCGGGTGCCTGAGAGTTTCCGGGGCGGTTGCTCCTTCGGCGCCGGCTCGTAGACCGGTCTCTCCCACGGCGGCGATCGGTGGCGCCAGAGTATCAGCGGGACCGGCCCGGTCGGCCCCTCTGCGTGTACCTCCGACCGGACGATGCGGGCGAAATCGGTGCCTCCATGCTCGGCCCGAGGCACCGAGGCCGCCGACGTCAGGCCGACACCCGCCATTCGCACTCGGCCGGCTCACCGCCTAGGCCCCAAACACCCGTCAGCGGATGACGATCTCTCCGTCGCCGGTCGCGATTCCGCACGCGTGGATCCCCGGCCCCGTGCCGGGCGCATAACGGACCGGCAGGCCGTGGTCAGGGCCGAGCCACCCCTCCAGCACCGGCTCGTGGTCGCCGACCTCGACGAACGAGAACCCGGTCGGCGCACACGCGTGGTTCGCGTTCGCGTAGCGCTCCGCCTGAACCCTCGCGCGATCAGCGGGATCGCTGAGCAGTGTGATGAAGAAGGGCAGCGGATAACGCGGCATGCCGGCCGACCGGAAGGTGAGCTCGTCTCGGTCGTTCTCATCCTTCACCTGTCCCACGCGGATGGGAAGCCCGCGGCGGGCCGCAGTCTCGTCGAGATCGTTGACGCCGAGGCACCACCAGATGATCCGGTCCTCACCCCTCAGGGTCGCGTCGAGCCACGCCCCGTCGTCCTTGGACGTGTCCTCAACGCCGAGCAGTTCCAGGAAGCAATTCGGGCCAAGGGGAACGAAGCGGTTGCTCGTCCCGCCCAGGTGCTTCTTGCCGGGCACCGCCCCGAGACCGTACTCGTCGCGCAACCGTTCACACGCCACATCGATGTCGACGACGCCATAGATGACGTGGTCGATGAACAGTCCCTCGTCGCTCATCCGGTCCTCCGCTCCCTGGTTGACGATCCCCACGCCGCATCGGCACGACGCACGCCCCGATACTAACCAGTTAGTGGGTGTCGGACATGTGTAGGCCAACCTTGCGATAGCCCTCAGTCCATCGAGCGAACGCCGCCCGCTGCTCCCGAGAGGAGCAGCAGCACCGAATCACGGACGGATCGTTCTGGGCGGGGCGACCGGTATCGGGTTGCCCTCCGTATCCCATGCAACGACCGACCCATCCAGCAGAACGTCCTTGGAGCGAGTGGTCGCAGGTGTCGTGTCGGATGAAGCCTCCACGGAGATCCGTGCGAACCACCAGCCGTTCTCGATCACCGCATCCTGCTCGACGTCTCCGAGACGAACGCTTATGCGCCCGACGCCCGGCTGAACGCGCCCGTAGTAGAGGTTGACAACCCGCTGTGATGCAAGCCCTCCCCCCGTTCCTCCACACGAGCTGACCCGCGGAGTACCGATTCCGACGGGACAGACGCTCCGGAACGCCCCACCTCCTCCCGGGCCCGACGTCGCGAAATACCCGCCCGGCAGGATGGTGACCGCAATGGTCCTCCCCTGATACTCCGCACCGGCCAGGTAGTGATCGTCTCCGTCGTACCGCCCGCCGATGATCCGTACCCAGCGACTCCCCGGAGGGACGTCCCGGCGCGCCCAATCGGAGACGCGAACCTCTGGTCCCGCGATCACGTCATCCGGCTTCGCACCATATCCCTCGCTTCGAACAACATCGACGTGGCCGCCCACATCGGGGCGCCCCATCTCAGCGGGGAAGAATCGGTGAGCGGACAGGCGCAGCTCGCCGGACGTCGTCAGCGTGCCCGTGCCGAGTTGCTGGGACCTCTCGTCATAGGATCCGTCACCTGACGAATCCCTGAAGACCCGGACCCGTCGATCGGCGGAGATTGCGGACCGAACATCGAGGGTGACGACGACGTCCCCTCCATCCTGGCGGATCGACCGCGTCGCCGACGATGGCACCACCTGGAGCGGGCGGATCAACGACACGTCCTCGCCGTCCTGACCGCCGACCACGGCCAGATGGGACGGGACCGCCAGGATCAGCGCCTTCGTGTGACGCGCCAGTGCCGATCGTTCGCGCTCCGCGGCGGCACGGGTGCTACGACGAAGGAGCCCGGACCACTCACCGGTGGACTCCAGGGACTGCACGTAATAGTGGAACGTGGCCCCGCGAGCGGACTGCCGATCGGCCGCATCCCGGAGCGCGTCCAGGTTGAGCCCAGACGCAAGGACGCTCTGATCATCGTCCAGGATGACGAGGCGCTCGAAGTCCAGATAGGCCTGTTCCTGCTCGATCGTCTCCGATCCCGGCAACCGCACGGTCATCTCGTCCCCCTTCGCCGACAGGACCTCCACCCCGGCACCGTCGTAGTCGTAGGTCCGGAACGCGAGCGCCGTCGTGAACCGCGCGCGCATCTCCTCGATCGAGATGCCCTGGTCCGGCCTCAGACGGATGGTCACGATCTGCCCCCAGTCCACGCGTGCAGGCGGAGTCACCGGCGTCGCGGGCTCCGGATCCGGGCGGGTGCCGTTCCGGATGAGCAGGGCCACCGTAAGAAGCACCGCGGCAGCGGCCACCACGGAGGCGGCGACGAGAACTCCCTTCGAGCTCACACGACGTCGGCGTTGCGCGGGAGCGTCAGCGGCACCCGTCACCGACGCGACGATCCGGTCGGCCAGCCCGTCCGGTGTTCCGGGCAGGGAGCGCCGGAGCTCGCGGATTGCCTCGTCGACGTTCATGCCATTCCTCCATCGGTGTCCGCCGTGGCCTCGCCGAGGTCAACGGACAGGTCGGTCAGATCTCGTGCGGCACGCGCCCGCGCCCGGTGCAGCCATGACTTGACGGTCCCCTCCGACGCCCCGAGCGCCTCCGCGATCTCGGGTACCGTCAGCCCGGCGACCGCAGAGAGGAACAAGACCTCGCGGTGCCGGGGCCGCATGCGTGCCAGCGCTGCCGCAAGACGCGGTTCCAGGCCGTCCAGATCCTGCTGGGGTGCGGCGGGATCCACCAGGTCGAGCCCCGTCGTCGCCAGATGCCGCCAGTGCTTCTCCTCGCGCTTGCGGTGATTGCGAATCAGATTGGTCGCGATGCCGAGGAGCCACGGCCGAGCGGTGTCCGCATCCGAGGAGAAGCGATCCGCCCGCCGGTACGCGGTCAGGAAGACATCGTTGGTGATCTCCTCAGCGTCCGCCGGACCCAGCCGGCGCGTGACGTACCGGTAGACCATGTCGATGTGGCGCAGGACGAACCGCTCGAACATCACAGGGTCGTCCACCCGTCTCAGCAGATCAGCGTCGGTCTCCATTGCTCCCTATTGGCCACTCTGAGCGCGGATCGTTGCACCCACCGCAGATCCGTGACGGCGAACCGACGAAGACCTGCGCCCAGTGGACGCTGACCCTTCGTCCGTGACCTCTCAGCCGCCGGTGTTGCCCGACGCGTGGCGGTGGTCAGCCGCCGGTGTCACGCTAAGTGCCTGACACCAGGCGTCAACGTGCGCGGTCAGCCGCCGCTGTCGGCCCGCCGCGCGACGGCGATCAGGCCGTGGTACCCCGGGCGCCGGCCGATGAAGGGCGTGTCGATCTCGAGGATCGCGCGCACGACGCGCGAGGCCAGTCGCGGCGGTGCGCCGCCCACGCCGTCGACGTGTCCCGAGTCGAGTCGCCGCCGCATGGTGCGCCGGTAGATGCGGCGGTGGAAGAACCCCGTCACGGGGAAGCCCCACCCGTAGACATCGACACCGGTGAACCCGGCGTCGGCGATGAGGCTCCGGAGTCCGTCCACGGTGTAGCGGCGCCGGTGCCCCGCCCAGTGGTCGGTCCAGTCGTAGCGGTACGGGTTGGCGGGAACCGTGACGAGCAGGAGCCCTCCCGGAATGAGGACGCGCGCGAACTCGGCCAGGGCCGCCGCATCGTCGTCGAGATGCTCGAGCACCTCCGCGCACACCACGCCGTCGAACGCGGCCGGCTCCAGATCGAGAGGACCCGCGTCGAGCTCCGCTTGGATGACCGGATTGACATCGGCGAGTCCACGGGCGTCGAGCATCGTGCGGATGCGGTCGCAGAACGGTCCGCTGGCGTCGACCGAGGTGACCTGCAACCCCGCGTCGATCATCTTCATGGTGAGGCTGCCGGCCCCGGCACCGGCGTTCAGCACTCGTGGCCCCGGCAGCGCTCGGCGCAACCGCCGCAGGATCAACGCCTCGCGGTAGTCGTGACGCGGGCCGTAGAACTCGGCGGCGTCGCCCCACTCGTGGGCGGTGACATCGGAGGTCGTCATCGCCCGGTCACGGTAGCGGACGCCGCTCCGGTCCGAGCCTCAATGGCGTCACGCAGCGGCGCGGCCGCCACCGCCGGGGCCCCCGCGTGCAGATACGCGGCACGTGCCGCGGCACCCATGCGTTCGCGGAGGGCGACGTCGCCCGCGAGGGTGCGAAGGGCCTCGGCGAGTGCCGCGGCGTCCCCCGGAGGGACTAGGAGCCCGGTCTCGCCGTCCTGCACCGCCTCCCGGATCCCGGGCGTGTCGGCCGTCACCACCGGGCGACCCACGGCCATGGCCTGCCACACCTTGTTCGGCACCACCCGTGCCGCCTTGTCACTGGTTCCGAACACGCCGAGGCAGATGGCGGCGTCCGCGATCTCCCCGGCGAGTGCCGGATAGGGCACCCAGGGATCCCAGCGCAGATCGGGCGGGCGGTCCCTGTCCAGTTCGTCGCGCAGCCATCCACCGAGCTGGCCGTCGCCGATGAGGCGTACCGGCGGCACCCCCGGCATGCGCGCGGCCTCGAGCACGGTGGCGAGGCCGTGGAGCGGCGAGAGCTTGCCATAGAAGAGCGCGGTCGGCGGACCGGACGGCGGGGGCGCCGCCGGGAAGCGTTCCGACTCGGCTCCGACGGGCGCCACCACGATGCGGTCGCTCGGCACGCCGAACCGCTCGACGAAGAAGCGGCCGTTGGCCGCGGTGTCGACCAGCACGATGTCCGCGAGACGAAGGGTCGTCCGGTCCACCCCGGCCAGTACCTGTCCGACGCCACGCCCCGCGACTCCTCGGTCTCCGGCGAGCGTGTCGCTCAGCGATATCATCATATCGACGACAAGGGGAGCCCGCTTCGCACGTGCCACGGCCCATGCCGGGATCACGTCGGGCTGTGCCAGATAGCCGGCGACCACGGCATCGACCTGCCCCATGCGCGCGGCAGAGAACGGCAGCATGGTCCACGCTGCCAGCCAGCGTGCCGCGGTACCGGCGAGGGCCAGCGGCCGCATCCCGCCCCCGAGCTTGTGGACGTGGCGTTCCAGCACCGGACGGTGGTGTTCCACGACCTCCACGCCGAGTTCGCGCAGACCGGTGATGAGCACCCGGGTGCGCGGATAGTCGGACTCGTAGGTGCCGATCCAGAGGACCCTCATGCCGCCGACCACATCGCGGACCGGGTTCCCCTGAGATGCACGGCCTCGGTGTGCGACGCGCAGAGTGCGGCCGGTGGGCGGAGGCGGGGCACCGCCCGACTATACGGACGCCACGAGTGCGATCGTGGCGTCCGCGGTGGCATCGCGTGGCGGTGGCGGGTCTCCCCGGCCACCGCCACGGGCGCTATCCCTCGGTGATCGTGACCGAGTTGATGGTGACCGGGGTGGCCGGACGGTCGCCGCGACCCGTCGGGGTGACGCCGATGGCGTCGACGATGTCCTGGCCGGAGACGACCTGGCCGAAGTTCGTGTGGTTGCCGTCGAGCCAGGGGGTGGCGTCGGTCGTGACGACGAAGAACTGGCTGCCGTTCGTGTTGGGCCCGGCGTTCGCCATGGCGAGGGATCCCCTGACGAGCTTGTGGCTGTTGATCTCGTCCGCGAACTTGTAGCCGGGACCGCCGGTGCCGACGCCGTCGGGGCAGCCGCCCTGGATCATGAAGTCCTTGATCACGCGGTGGAAGATCAGGCCGTCGTAGAAGCCGGCCTTGGCCAGGCCGACGAAGTTGCCCACGGTCTGGGGTGAATCCGCCGCGAAGAGCTCGACGGCGAAGCTGCCCATGCTCGTGTCGAAGGTGGCGGTGTACTTCGTGCCCGTGTCGGCGGGCGGTGGGAGGGTCGGCATCTGATGGCTCCTTTGCGGTTACGACGGGCGGAGCCTATCGAGCGGAGACGGTGGGGCGACCTTTGACACGCGCTCGCTGCCGATCGCATGCCGAGCCACCCCGAGCGCGAACGGCAGCCGAGCGAAGCTCAGTCTCGAATCATGCGAGCA
The DNA here is from genome assembly GCA_964406645.1 of uncultured Bifidobacteriaceae bacterium. Classification (GTDB taxonomy): domain Bacteria; phylum Actinomycetota; class Thermoleophilia; order Miltoncostaeales; family Miltoncostaeaceae; genus CALMEC01. The sequence continues at coordinate 14,843 of CAYOSM010000027.1, forward strand.
GGAGACACGGGAACCTCATTCCCGCTCTTGTCCCAGGCGCGGATCATCATCTTGTTCCAATCGCCGATGAGTGGCGCGGGCATCACCGTCTTGCCGGAGATCTCCGGAAGTGGCGTCTCTTCGCCGGTAACCGTGAACGAGATCACCCACATGCCCCCGGCGACGACCGCTGGGTGTCGGACGCCGTCGACCTCCACGACGACTCGGCCGATATCACGACCCGCGAAGCCGGCAGCAGTATGGATTGCATGCGTGCCAGACCCGCCGCTGGTACCACCACACCAGGTGACTCGTGGGGTACCGATCCCGGGCAGGCAGCTGATGTTCGGGGTCACAAAGGCCTCCGAAGGTGTCAGACCGGACCCACGCAGCACCGCGGCAACGAGACGATCCCCGTGCACAGCGACCACGAAGTCACGCACCGCTCCATCGAATCGCGTTGTCGCGGCACGGAACCACCGGCTGCCGTCCGGCAACGGGATGCCCCCCACCCTCCGTTCAGCCGGGGGAATGGCACGTGCCGGAGTGAGGATCGAGGAGACCCCCTCCGGCAGGGCGGGTGTCCCGTACCGGCTCATGTCCAGGAGCTCGACCCGTCCGCCGAGATCGGGCCGGGAAATGCGCGCCATCCATCCCCGATCGGCGTCGCCGTCCAGCGTGATCGTTCCGTCCGGGCTCAGAGTCCCCGAGCCCACCTCACGCGTTCGTGCACCGAGCTCACCGGCCCCGGACTCGTCGACCGCCAGGTGGATTCGACGATCGTCACGAGGAGCCTTCGACCGATCGACAACAAGCTGTGGGCCCCTCCCTGTGTTCCTGATCTCCAGCAGAGCTGAGGACGGAACCGCACGCACGTCGCGCACCAGCGACACCGGCTCCGGATCGCCGTCCCGGCCGATCGCACCCCCGAGAACCATGGTGTCCTCCAACGTGGCGATGCTTTGAGCCACGCGTCCCTCCGAGCTTGAGCTCATCGCCGGGTTTGCCTGCGACCGGCTCTCGAAGCGTTGGACCGTGGAGTCCTCCAGCGGCGGGTACATCACAAAGTTCGTCTGGTACGTCTGCACGTAGAACGCACCCGGAGAACCCGAGCCGAGGAGCTTCGTCGCCTCAGGCTCCAGTGCTTCGAGGTCGGCACCCGTAGCGACCAGACTCCGTTCGGCATCCAGAACGACGACTCGCGGGAACTGAAAATACGTGGTGACGCGATCCTCAGAATCGGCACCGGGCAGGCGGACCGTCGCGCGGTCGCCCTCCACGGACAGGATCTCGATGCCCGCCTGATCGTTGTCGTGCGCGCGGAACGCCAGCGCCGAAGCAAAGCGCTGATGCATCTCCTGCAGTGTCACCCCTTGGTCGGGCGTCAGCTTCACTGTCGCCGTCATCCCCCAGTCGACGCGCGCCGGAGGGATCGCGGGTCCCGCCGGAACGGGATCCGGGCGGCTACCGTCGCGCAGAACGAATGCCAGGGTCAGAACGAGGATGACCGCGACCGAGACGGACGCGGCGACGAGGATCGCACGGCCGTTCACACGTCGCCCCTGCGACACGCGTGGCGCCGTCGGTGCCGCGGCGACGATCTGATCGACGAGGCCGTCGGCCGGCCCCCGCACCGAGCTCCGAAGCTCGCGGATCGCGTCGTCGACGTTCATGCCAGTCCTCCATCGGTGTCTGCGGCCACGTCGTCGAGCGGCGCGACCGTGTCCGCCAGGTCACGCGCCGCCCGGGTGCGCGCCCGGTGCAGCCATCCCTTGACGGTCCCCTCCTTCACATCCAGCGCCTCCGCGATCTCGGGGACCGTCAGCTCTGCGACCGCGGCGAGGAAGAGCACCTCGCGATGCCGAGGCCGCATTCGCGCGAGCGACGCCGCGAGACGCGGCTCCAGCCCGTCCAGATCCTTCGCCGGCGCGGCCGCCTCGGCCAGATCGACGCCGGTCGACGCGAGATGCCGCAGATGGCGCGCCTCACGCCGACGGCGCGTGTGGGCGAGGTTGGTCGCGATCCCCAGGAGCCACGGCCGCGCGGAGTCCGCGTCCGCACGGAAACGATCGGCCAGCCGATATGCCGTGAGGAACACGTCGTTCGTGATCTCGTCGGCGTCGGATGCTCCGAGACGGCGGGCGAGGTAGAGGTGCACCATCGTGATGTGCCGGCGGACGAACCGCTCGAACATCTCGGGCTCGTCCACCCGTCGCAGGAGTTCGGAATCCGTTTCCATCACTCCCTATTCGCCGCGCACCCCCTGGATCGTTACACCGCGTCGGCGCACTCCGCGGTTCACCCGTCTTCAGGTGTGATCCCCGGCCGTCCGCGGATCGCACCTGAAGGAACGGCCGACTCAGGGTCGGATCGACTCGGGGGGTGAGATCGGGACGGGGTTCCCCTCGGTGTCCCATGCCGAGAGTCGCGGCCGGCCGAGGGAGAGCGCGGCGTGTTCCCAGGCCTTGTCCTGATCGGCAGGCGTCCATGAGGGCATGTCGACTGTGATGTGCGCCAGCCACCACCCGTTCTTGATGACGGCCTCACGCCGGACGCCTCCGTACTCCATCACGATCCGGGCGACATCCGGGCGCACCCGCCCGTAGTCCATCATCCACGCCACGCGCGGCCCGTCACGTCGCCCGTTGGTCGGGCCTCCGCCGCCCGCACCTCCGCACTTGACCACACGCGGTGTGCCGACTCCCTCGGGGCAGTTCAGATCATCGCTGCCATCCCGTCCGTCCGGCCCCGACGTTATCGCGCCCCTCGCGTTCCCCGGGCGTCCGGGTTCGGTGACCATCGTCGCGACGACGGTCGCGTCGCGCAGCCCCGCCGCGAGGATGTAGTCCCGATCATCGAATCGCGCGGACAGCAGATGGACCCACCGGTCCACCCCGATGCGCATTGATTTCTGATCCGGCGCATCAGACGACGCGAGCGGGTCGGCCGCCAGAGAGGGAACCGTGCCGTACGATTCGGTTCCGGCGACGTCGACGGAACCACCGATGTCAGAACGTGCGAGCTGGAGAGTCCAGCCCGGGTACCTGGAGTCCACCGTCACACGTCCGTCACCTGTGACGGTGCCCATGCCGACCTGGGTGGTGTCCGGCCCCGTCGTCACCTCACCCTGCGGCGTGCTGAGAACTCGCACCGTGTGGCCGTCCAGAACGCCGTACGCCGGATCGATCGACAGGGTGACGGCGGTGCCGTCGACCGCGATCGACCGGATCGCGCGCGACGGCAGGTACTGCCCCTGGCGAAGGAGGGCCACGGGCGCGGGCGCGGAGTCCTCCAGGACGTCTCCTCCGACGACGACCATGTCGGCAGGGACGGCGATCATCACCGGGTCGTCGCCGAACCCGGAGTTCACCCTGGTCTCAGCCGCGGCTCTCGTCGAATACCGCTCCACGCCGGACCACCCGGCGCCGTCGAGGTACCCCTGGACGTAGTAGGCGACGGGAGTGGACGGCTCGATGAGGCCGGCGGCCGTCGCCTTCAGCGCCGTGATGTTCGTGCCCGACGCGACGACGTCCTTCTCGTCGACGATGGCCACCCGGCCGAAGCGGAGGAAGGACTTCACCTGGGCGGTCTCCTGGGCACCCGGCAGACGCACCGTCGCCTCATCGCCGGACGTCGACAGCACCTCCACTCCCGCCCCGTCGTTGTCGTGTGTCCGGAACGCGAGAGCCGCGGTGAACCGCTTCCGCATCTCCTCGATGGAGACACCCGGGTCGGGCTTCAGTCGCACCGTCGCGACCTGTCCCCAGTCCACACGCGCGGATGGCGTCACCGGGGCGGCGGGCACCGCGTCGCGGCCCTCCCCGCCCCGGATGAGCAGTCCCGCGGTCACGAGCACCACGGCAGCCGCGGCGACGGAGCCGACGACGAGAACCCCTCTCCCAGTCGGACGACGCCGACGCGGTGAGGGTGCACGACCGGAGTTCGTCACTGCGACGATTATCCGATCGATGAGATCCTCGGAGGGCCCTGATACGGAGCGGCGGAACTGGCGGACGGCGTCGTCGACGTTCATGTCAATCCTCCATCGGTATCCGCGACCTCGTCGAGGGCAACGGACGAATCAGTCAGGTCACGCACGGCGCGAGCGCGCGCACGGTGCAACCAGGTCTTGACGGTGCCCTCGGGAACATCCAGCGCCTCGGCGATCTCGGGGATCGTGAGCTCGGCCACGGCGGCCAGGAACAGCACCTCCCGGTGACGTGGCCGCATCCGGGCCAGAGACGCGGCCAGGCGCGGGTCCAGCCCGTCCAGGTCCCGCTGAGGCGCGGCCGGATCGACCGGATCGTGCCCCGTCGTCGCCAGGTGCTTCAGGTGCCGCGCCTCGCTGCGACGCCGGTTGCGCATCAGGTTGGTCGCGATCCCGAGAAGCCACGGACGCGCGGATTCCGCGTCCGATTGGAAGCGGCCCGCCTGCCGGTACGCCGTGAGGAACACGTCGTTGGTGACCTCGTCGGCGTCCCGGGATCCCAGACGCCGGGCGACGTACCGGTGCACCACTTCCACGTGGCGCCGGAGAAAGCGCTCGAAGCACTCGGGCTCGTCGACCCGGTCCAGGAGTTCCCTATCGGTTTCCATCACCCCGTATTGGTCGCCACCCCACCGGATCGTTTCACCGGATGTGAGTGCATGCGTCCAAGCCGGCATGGCCCCCCGCGGTGAATACGCGCGTCCTCATCCTCCCGCTCGTCACCGTCCACGCCGCTCCAGTGACGACCGACACAGCCGTCCGATGCATCGTCACACCCGGACGACCGGACGCCGTACGACCGCGCGACTATGGTCCCACCTCGTGAGCGCACGAACCAATCTTCGCCGAACCGCGATCGTCGCCGCACTGGCCTCCCTGGGCACCGGCGGTGTCGTCGCCGTCGCCCCTCCCGCGGCGTCCGCGATACGCGGCTATCCCACGGTGAAGGTGCCCACCACCGCCGCACCCGCGCCGATGGCCCGGCAGATCGAACGGGTCAACGCGTGGTGGGTGCGCAACCGGACGTTCGTTCCGTGCGCCGGCTGCATGGTCCGCCCACCGGGATCCTCCCTCCTGTGGACCTACTACCGGGGCCAGGGGCTCTATCCCAACTGGGTCCGCGCGGCACGGGATCTGCTCCGCAAGGACATCCGCGGCGATACCACCGGCCTCCGCCGGGGAACGACCGAGGTGATGGCCGCCACGGCCGTCCGCCGGCTCCCGAACGGGGTCCGGATCCGAACGATCCGCTCCGCGTACAACGCACCCGACGGTGAGCGCGCACCGTGGCGCGACGCCATGGGAGCGGGACTCGTCCTCACCCTCATCGTCCCCGCCCTCCCGGACACGCCGACGCGGGCTCAGACCACACGCGCCCAGATGCAGGCCAGGGAGATGCTGACCGCGTTCGGCGTCGACTACCGGAGTGGCGGCCTCATGGTCGCCGGCAAGGGCCGCGGCCTGTGGTACCTGGAGTACGCCTATGGGAACGGCGATCGCATGCGCGTGCTCAACGGGTTCATGCAGGCCATCGTGAGTCTCCACCGGTTCTCGAGGCAGGCGGGCGAGATGGGAAAGACCGATCCGTCCTGGTACCCACTGCGTGACCTCGCCCAGGACCTCGTCAAACGCGGCACCATCGAGCTGGTCCGGAACATCTCCCGCTACGACAACGGCGACGGATGGAGCCGGTACAGCCTCACACGCCCCGGCCGGGCGCCGCAGGTCTACCACACGTACCACCTGCAGCTCCTCGCGCGACTCGAGATCGTCCCCTATCTGCCGGCCAACCACCGGGCGATCCTCACCCGCTATCGCGAGAGGTGGGGAGGCGCGGCGCTCACTGAGAAGGCGGTTCGATCCGCATCCGCGGAGACCGACGTCGTCGTGCGATAAGGGCACGGAAACGCCGGTCCCGGGCACGTCTGACCGGAACCGGTGAACCGCGACCGTCTGCTAGCTTTTCCCCTCGCATGCGGACGTAGCTCAGCTGGTAGAGCGCGAGCTTCCCAAGCTTGAGGTCGCGGGTTCGAGCCCCGTCGTCCGCTTCGATTCATGCGCACGTGGAAGCGGGTGCATCATGAGCCGTCATCGCATCATCAGCGTCACGTGAGCACCACGCCGCTTCCCGACGTCGTCCCCGACTCACCGAGTACGGGACGTGAGGGCGAGGTCCTCGTCGGTCCGGTGCTGCGCTACACGGACCGGTTCGGCACCGCCACCGTCTTCCTCGAGACGGCGCGCTCCTGCCGGGTGAGCATCGCCACCGAGGACGGCGCGGTGACCTCCACGTCGACGTGGTCCGTGCACGGCCACCACTACGCCCTCGTGGTCCTGCGCGACCTGCCGCAGGACCGGGCGGTGGCGTACACCGTCGCCCTCGACGACGTGCCGGTCTGGCCGCTCCGGGCGAGTTCGTACCCGCCCAGCGTCATCCCGCCGTTCGCACCGAGCGGACAGGTGCGCATCGCGTTCGGCTCGTGCCGCGAGCTGGGTTCCTACGACGCCGCCGGACGCGAGCGCTGGGGCGCCGACGCACTCGTGGCGCTCGCCGCCCGCCTGCGCGACACGGACCACACGACGTGGCCGGACCTCATCCTCCACCTCGGCGACCAGGTCTACGCCGACGAACCGTCACCGGAGATCCGCGAGCGCCTGCGCGCCCTCCACCGGAACGTGCCGGAGGAGGTCCGCGAGGAGATCCAGGACTTCGAGGAGTACACGTGGCTGTACCAGGCCACCTGGATGCACCCGGCGGTGCGATGGCTGCTCTCCACCGCGCCCAGCGCGATGATCCTGGACGACCACGACCTTCGCGACGACTGGAACACGTCGGCCTCCTGGCGACGCGAGATGGAACGTCGTCCGTGGTGGCCGGACCGCGTGAAGGGCGGGCTCGGCACGTACTGGGTGTACCAGCACATCGGGAACCTCGACCCCGGGACGCTGGAGGAGGACGACCTCTACCGGACCGTGACCACCGCAGAGGATCCCCGCGACGCGACGGCCGCCCTGGACGCGTTCGCGCTCCGCGCCGACCAGAAGCCGGAGACGGCGCGCTGGTCGTTCGCCCGCGACATCGGGCACACGCGGCTCATCGTCGTGGACAGCCGCTGCTCGCGAACGCTCCACCCGACCGAGGCACGCGCGATCGTCGACCAGGACGAATGGAGTTGGCTCACCGCGGCCGCGCTAGAGGATCCGGCGCCGTCCCACGTACTCATCGCGAGCACCCTCCCCGTCTTCCTGCCCTACGGCGTCCATCACATCGAGGGCTGGAGCGAGGCCATCGCCGGCGGTGCATGGGGCCCGCCCGGCAGGTGGCTGGGCGAGCGCGTGCGGCAGGGCATCGACCTGGAGCACTGGCCGGCGTTCCGCAACTCCTTCGACGCGATGGTGGAGCTCCTCGGCTCCCTCGTCCGGCGCACCCCCGCCCCGCGTTCGATCCTGCTCCTGTCCGGCGACGTCCACTTCTCGTACTCGTCACGCGTCCGGCTGAAGGATCACCGGGAGACGTCGACGCACATCCACCAGCTGGTGCAGTCGCCCCTGCGCAACGCACTGCCCTGGTACGCGTCCCTCGCGTTCCGCTTCTTCCACCGCAGGATCGCCGCGCTCATCTTCCGGCCCCTGGCACGAAGCGCCGGCGTCACGGACCCCCGCGTCACGTGGGAGTTCGACGGCCCTCTGTCGTTCAACAACGGGCTCATGACGCTCGACCTCACGGCTGAGACCGCGCACGTCGCGATGGACGAGGCCCACTTCACCGACGCGGACGAAGAAGTCCTCATCCGCCGCGAGGCGCATGGGCTCACGGTCGGATCTCCGGCCATCTCCCGGCCGTCCGGTCGCTGAGTCCGTCCACGCGGCCGCCGATCACCCCTTCGTACTGGCCCCGCTCAATGCACGTGCCCGGCGTGCGGGTCGATCTCGTCGGCCGGGACGTGCAGCGCGAGCAGCGTCGCCAGCGCCGTTGTGATCGGCATGGCCGCCATAAGACCGATTGACCCGACCAGGGTTCCGACGATCTGCGAGGCGACGTTCTCGCCGTTCACCGCCTCGATGGCGGAGACGTCGACCACTGAGAACACGAGCAGCGTCGGGAGGCTGGCGCCGACATAGGCAAGCACCAATGTGTTGACGGTCGCCGTGATGTGGTCACGCCCCACCGAGAGCGCCCGGGTGAACAGCTGGCCGTACCCGAGGCGAGGGTTGGCGTGCCGGAGCGACAGCACCGTCGACGCCTGACTCACGGTCACGTCGTCCAGCACGCCGAGCGCCGCGATCACGATGCCGGCGAGGAGGAGCCCCTGGATCGAGAGCGAGGAGTCCGTCGCCGACAGGTAGATGGACGCCTCGTCACTGAATCCCGTCAGCTTCGCGACGTTGGTGAAGATCACCGCCAATGCCACCGTGATCCCCAGGCTCGCGGCCGTTCCAAGGGTGGCGGCGATTGTGGTGAGGCCCCAGCCGTGAGCGAGCGGAATCGTCAGAAACATGACCGCGAGCGCGGCCGTACAAGCCACCAGGACCGCACTCTCACCGCTGAGGAGTCCCGGGACGAGGTACATGAGCACGACCACGAGGCTGAGTGCCAGGCCGAGTAGCGCCCGTGCCCCCTTCAGGCGACCTGCGACGAGGACGACGCCGACGAAGAAGAGCGACAGGATCAGGAGCGGCACGCGCCGGTCGAAGTCGCTGAACGACCACCGGTCCGGTGTCACCCCTCCGATCGATTGCAGGCTCTCCTCCGGGGTCTCCACCACACGGATGCGGTCACCGACCGATGCCCGGACGTCCTCGTGGCGATCACCGCCCACCACCACGGATCCCTCCTCCCCGCGCGAATCACCCTCCTCGATACGGAAGGTCACCCGCCGGCAACCGCTTACCTCCGACGAACCACACGATTCCTCCTCAACCCGCGTCACCTTCGCGAGGACGGTGTCGAGGCTCTGTCCCGTGGGAGACGAGATCTCCGAACCGCCGGGCCAGGTGGCGATCACCGTGATGAAGGTCACGACAGCGAGCGCGATGACGAGAGCGCCCAGCAGCCGGGGGATCGGGTGCCGCTCACCGGGGTCTCGCTGACCGGCATCGTCTGTGCGCCTCGGGTGCGCGTCGTGTTCGGGCATGGGGGTCCGGGATCGAAAGAGCGTCCAGGGGGCATTCGAGTCCGATGGCCACAGTCCTTGGGACCGTGTGCGGACGAGACATCACGACCATGGACCCACGACATGGCACCTGTCTCACCACCTGATCCGATCGAATCAAGACGGAACCTCTGTTCCCGCTCCTGTCCGGGTATGTGCTCATGCCGGTCCGACGTCCGGTGATCCTCTCGGCGAAGAAGGGGTGGACATACCCATGACGAACCGTCCGATGTGGACGAACGCAGCAGTCGTATCCAGCGCCGACTTGAGCCGTGGATGCTGGCGGCCGCCCTGCTCGTCATCCCGACGATCGTCATCGAGGACTCTGCAACCGGTGCACCGTGGTCGGTCGTCGCCGGCGTGCTGAACTGGGCGACCTGGCTCGCCTTCCTCATCGAGGTGATCGTCATGCTCGCCGTCGTGCCGGACCGCCGAAGCTGGATCCGGAGCCATCCGCTCGATCTGGCGATCGTCGTGTTGACCCCGCCCTTCGCCTCGTCGCTCATGCAGGGGATGCGCGCGATCCGCCTGCTTCGCCTGACGCGGCTGCTTCGTCTGGCCCGGATCTTCATGGGCATGAGGAACCTGTTCACATTGACCGGCATCAAGTGGGCGGCGACGCTCGGACTCGCGGTCGTCGTCGGCGGTGGCGCCGCCTTCACGGCCGTCGAAACGGACCAGCACCTCAGCACGTGGGACGGTCTCTGGTTCTCCGTGACGACCGCGACGACCGTCGGCTATGGAGACGTCACCCCGCAGACGGATGGCGGACGGATCATCGCGATGATCATCATGGGGTTCGGCATCGGCTTCATCGCGCTCCTGACCGGTGCTCTCGCCGAGCGCTTCATCCGGGCGGATGTCGAGGCGGACGTCGACGTCATCGAAGAGGAGGAGGCCGATCTCCTCCGAGAGCTCGGACTGATCCGTGAGCGACTCTTCGAGCTCGAAGAGCAGTTGCGCGGAGGTGCGCCGACGCCTCGGCGTTCGCAGGACTCGTCCTAGCCACCAAGCATTCTGAGCGTTTCGGACGACCGCGCTCGGAATCGGCGACGCCCACAGCCGGGTTCAGTGGTCGCGAGCCGTTGTCCTCCGGCGCCGCAGACGATCGGCATCCCGTCTCTCCCGATCAGTCCTCCGGCGCGGCGTCCTCCGAGACCCGGCGGATGACCCGCGCCGGGTTCCCCACCGCGACCACTCCGGCGGGGAGATCCTTCGTGACGACGGATCCCGCTCCCACGACCGTGTCGGCACCGATGGTGACGCCGGGAAGCACGATCACCCCGCCGCCGAGCCAGACGTTGTCGC
>CAYOSM010000028.1:0-24954 GCA_964406645.1 uncultured Bifidobacteriaceae bacterium
TCGGCTGGGTCCTGCCGTCGACCGGGTTGGTGGTGTTTCGGGCGCTGCCTCGGCCCGGCGGAGGGGCATCCACCCGCCCGCCCCGGCCAACCGCCGGGCCGCCTTCTTTGGCGGCCCCTCGTGGGCTTCAACCGCAGGGGATCCTCTGATGGTTACGCGGGGTATTCGTGGCTCCGATCGGGCGCTGTAGGATTTCCCACGCGGTCCACCACGAGTCAGGTTGGTACTCACCAGATGGCGTCGAACAAGAACGAGGCGGACACCGGTCGGCGGGCACCGAGCCGCTGGATCATCATCGGGAGCGGGGTCGTCCTGGGCTTCGCCTGGGGGACCATCATGTGGGCGATCGTCAGTGCGACCGGACGTGACGGCAACGGTGTCGGCGGGTGGCTCTACATCGCGATCTCCATGGCCATGATCGGCGGCGGGGTCGCCGCCATCTTCGGCGCGACCGGCGCGCGACGGCGTGGAGAGCGGATCGGCCCCCGGTTCCGTCGCCGCTGAGGAGGGACCCACCGCGAGGACGCCGTACTCGGCTATCCTTGCGATCTGAGGGATCCGGGTGTGCGCTTCGGCGAGGTCCCATTCGGTGGGTGACCGTGAACCAGGTCAGGTCCGAGAGGAAGCAGCCTTAAGCGGATCCATCCAGGCGCAATGGGGGCGCCTCGCCGAAGCGCACACCCGGGGCCCGCTCGCCCCGTACGGATCCTGGAGACTGTGAGCGACACCCCACACGAAGCACGCGGCAGCCTCTACAACCGCTACCGCCCCCAGCGTTTCGAGGACCTGGTCGGTCAGGAGCACGTCGCCCGTGCCCTCGGCAACGCACTTCAGTCCGGACGGCCGTCCCTGGGATACCTCTTCTCCGGACCCCGGGGGACGGGCAAGACCACCACGGCGCGCATCCTGGCGCGCTGCCTCAACTGCCTGTCGTCCAACGTCCCCACGGCCGAGCCGTGCATGACGTGCGACTCGTGCCTGCGCATCGGCCATGACGACTGGCTCGACGTGGTCGAGGTCGATGCGGCATCGAGCGCCCGTCGGATCGACGAGATGAGGGAATGGCTCGAGACGGTGCGTTATGCGCCGGTGGTCTCGCGCTACCGGGTCACGATCATGGACGAGGCGCACCAGATCCAGGAGGGCGCGGCGAGCGCGCTCCTGAAGACGCTGGAGGAGCCGCCACCGCACCTCGTGGTCATCCTCTGCACCACGCACCCGTGGGACATCCTCCCCACGATCCGCTCCCGCCTGCAGCACTTCTCGCTGCGCAAGCCGGGTATCGCGCATCTCACCAAGGTCATGGCCCGCGTCTCCGAGAAGGAGGGGTTCAACACGCCGCCCGAGGTCCTCGATCTCGTGGCGCGCGCCGCCGACGGCAGCTACCGCGACGCGCTCGGTCTTCTCGATCAGCTCGCGACGTACGGCGGCGGGACGGTGGGGATCTCGGATGTCCTCGACCTCTTCGGCGCGGTGGAGCGCGAGGAGATCTTCACACTCGCCGATCAGATCGCCCTCGGCAACGCCGTCGGGGCGTTCGAGACGCTGGAGGCCACGCTCGACCGGGGCGCCGACCCCGAGCAGCTCATCCGGGGGCTGATCACCCACCTCCGGTACCTCTGCCTCCTGCAGCAGGGCGCGCATCCGTCGGACGGGTGGGCGTACTCGGCGGACGAACTGGAGCGCCTCCGCGGCCAGGCCAACCAGGTGCCGCCCTCGCGGGTTCTGCGGGGTATCGACCTCATCGCCGATGCGCAGATCCGCATCCGCCACGGGCAGGCCGATCCGCGCATCCAGCTCGAGGTCGTCGTCGCCAAGCTCGCGCAGTCGGGATACGACGAGTCCGTGAAGGCCCTGGTGGCACGGATCGAGGCCCTCGAACGCGGGCGTGGAGTGACGCCCCCACCGCCTCCGGCAGCCGCGACCCCCGCCCCTGTGGCGCCGGCACCCGCACCCGCAGCGATCGCCCCACCGGCGCCGCAACCGGTGGCCGTTCCGCCCGATACGGCGCCGTCGAGCGCGGACGATGAGACGGCCGCGCCTCCGGCCGCATCGGAACCCGGTTCACCCGGACCCGAGGTGGATGCCGATCCCACACCGGCGTCAGAGTCGGCCGCTCCGGCGGAGGTCCCTCCGGCACCGGCCCCCGAGGCCGCTCCGCCCGCCGCACGTGAGCCCATCACACCGGATCTCGAGCACCTGTCCCGCGTCTGGCCGCAGGTCGTCACCGAGCTGGAGCACTCCCATACGAGTCTGCACGGATTCCTCCGGGAGTCCACGATCACGGACATCACCGGCGAGACGGTCACGGTGGCCGTGAGCAACGTGTTCGTGAAAATGCTGGAGAAGCCCGACGAACGCGCTGTCGTGGAGCGCACGTTGGCCGATCTGTCCGGACGTCCGTTCAGTCTCACGTTCGTGGCGGCGACCGCACGGGCGCCGGTACAGGCGGCGCCGGTGGACGAGCAGAAGACCATGGATCACGCGGCGCTCACCGAAGAACTCAAACGCGTATTCAACGCGACGGAGGAATGATGGCTCAGAACCCCAGCAAGATGATGAAGCAGATGCAGAAGCTTCAGGCGGACATGGCACGGGCACAGGAGGCCCTCGCCGAGGAGACCGTCTCGGCCGCTGCCGGCGGTGGTGCCGTCACCGTCACCGTGACGGGCGCGCTCGAGTTCGCGGACATCGCCATCGACCCCGCCGCCCTCGAGGACGTCGAACTCCTCCAGGACACCATCATCGCGGCCTCCAACGAGGCCATGAGGAAGGCGCAGGAGCTCGCCAACACCCGTCTCGGTGCGCTGGCCGGGGCCCTCGGCAACATGGGGATCCCGGGGCTCTAAGGGCGGCGGTGGCCAACGTCCTTCCTCCATCGGTCGAGCGCCTCGTCGCGGAGTTCGCCCGGCTCCCGGGACTCGGGCCGCGCTCGGCCCAGCGGCTGGCGTTCCATGTGATGAAGGCTCCGCCGGAGCGGGCGCACGCCCTCGCCGAGGCCCTGGTCGAGGTCAAGGAGAAGCTCCGGCCGTGTGCCGAGTGCTTCGGCTTCGCCGAGGGCGAGCTGTGCCCGATCTGTTCCGATCCGCGTCGTGACGTCCGCCTCCTGTGCGCCGTGGAGGAGCCCTCGGCGGTCATCCCGATCGAGCGCACCCACGAGTACCGCGGCCGCTATCACGTGCTCGGCGGTGCGCTGTCACCCATCGACGGCGTCGATCCCGACGACCTGCGGTTCGACGAGCTGCTGCGGCGGGTCGACCGCGACGGTGTCGAGGAGATCATCATCGCCACCAACCCGACGATGCCGGGCGAGGCCACCGCGCTCTACCTCGCCGATCTCGTCCGTGATCGCGTCAAGGTAACGCGTCTGGCCAGCGGGCTCCCGGTCGGTGCCGACCTGGAGCACGCCGACGAGCTGACCCTGGGGCGCGCGCTCCTCGGTCGTCGCGACATCTGACCGACGACGTCGGCGCTTACCGGGTCGCGCGATGAGACCCCGGCACCAGGTCACCGGGCTCGGCATATCGACTGGCGTCGTCACCCGATCGACGCCGTCATGCGGCACCTGCGTCGGTGGTGGTCCCGGATCCTGAACTGACGCGTCCGGCCATCCGGCAGTGGGCGGTCGGCTGACCGGAAGGGGGCGGCTCGTAGTCGATTCCGGCGATGCCGATGTACGCCACAGACGGCGACCATCCCGCTCGTGGACGGCGTGAACGGGACTGAGGTGCCAGGCACCCGAGTCCCGTTGTTCGGAACGATCACCGGTCAGCCAACCCTATTTGCAGGGTGTTTGCATTCGTGACACAGAAATCACGGGATCGTGGTGCCTGGCACCTCAGTCCCGTTGGCGTCCCGCAAGAGGCCCGGGTGGGCACCCGCCACCGGCCGTGCCGACGGGGAGTCGTGCAAGACTGCGCCGTCGTTCACGTCAATCGATCCGTTGCCGAGGGGTGGCCCGCTTGTCCGGTCTCAGTTACTTCGACTCCGTCGTCCTCGGCGTGGTGGAGGGTCTCACCGAGTTCCTCCCCGTCTCGTCCACCGGTCATCTCACGATCGCCGAGAAGGCGCTCGGGCATCAGGTCGACGAGCCCGCCATCACCGCCTACACGGCGGTGATCCAGCTGGGCGCGATCGTCGCGACCTTCCTCTACTTCGCGAAGGACATCGCCCGGCTCCTCGGAGCATGGTTTTCCGGACTCCGGCGGCCCGATGCGCGTCAGACCGACGACTACCGGGTCGCGTGGGCCGTCATCGCGGGATCGATCCCGATCCTCTTCGTCGCTCTGGCGGCGAAGGACCTCATCTCGGGGCCGCTGCGCTCGCTCTGGGTGGTGGCCGGCGCTCTCATCCTCTGGGGGTGCGTCATGTGGTGGGCTGAGAACATCCACTCGAAGCGTGAGCGGGAGGGACGTGTGCGCCCCGAGTCGGCACTCACCATGAAGGACGGACTCGCGATCGGTGTCGTCCAGTGCCTGTCGCTCATCCCGGGCGTGTCGCGGTCCGGGGCCACGATCTCGGCCGGACTCGTCCGCGGGCTCGATCGCGTCGCCGCCACCCGGCTGTCCTTCTTCCTCGCCATCCCCGCGCTCACGGCGGCCGGTCTCTACGAGGCCGTCAGCGAACGCGACGGGCTGAGGCTTCTCGGTACCGGCCCCATCCTCGTCGGCATCGTGGTCGCGTTCGTCGTCGCCTACGCCTCCATCGCCTGGCTGCTCCGCTTCGTCGCGTCCAACTCGCTGAAGCCGTTCGTCTGGTACCGCTGGGTGCTGGGGGCGGTCCTCATCGTGCTCCTCGCCACCTCTGTCATGGACCCGAAATGACCGACACCGCCCCGACGCTCACCCGCAACCCCGATGGTTCGAGGTACGAGGCGCGCCTCGACGGAGAGATCGTGGCGTTCGCGGACTACCGGGAGACGCCGGACGGCATCGAGTTCCCGCACACCGTCGTCGACCAGCGGATGAACGGACGGGGCATCGGTTCCGACCTGGTGCGTTTCGCGCTCGACGACGTGCGCGCCCGCGAGCTCGGTCCCGTCATCCCGCGGTGCTGGTTCGTGGCCGGATGGATCGAGCGGCATCCGGAGTACGCCGACCTCCTGGCGTAGGTCGTCGTCTGCGCCGGCCCCGCACCGGCTGCGCGGAACCAGACTCCACCGCGACGGCATTCGTTGGTCGCCGGGCGCCGGCCGTGAGTCTCCGAGCCGATCGTGCCTTCGTCCGGGCAGGGTCAGACTTTCGGCCGATCCCCTCGGCGACGGTCCATCCCTACGCTGAGGGAGTGAGCAATCCACTGCGGTCCCTGCTGGACGAGCCTCGGCCCTCGGCCCCACCGGTCCGGGTATGGCGGGACTGGGCACTGCTGGCGTTCGTGACGGTCTTCGGGGTGCTGGAGGGGATCCTGGACAAGGACATGCCGCTACCGGGATTGTCGGTGGTGCTGGCGGTCGGGCTGGCACCGTTGCTGCTCTGGCGACGTACCCACCCGCTCGCGGTGGTCGCGATCGCCTTCGGCGTGGTCGCGGTCGTGGACATCGGTCTGATCGCAGCCGACGCGCCGGCGCTCGACGTGTACACGATGCTCTACTTCCTGCTGCTGCCCTACTCCCTCTTCCGGTGGGGTTCCGGGAAAGAGGCGGTGGCGGGTCTGGCGATCATCCTGGCCTCGGCCACGATCGGGTTCTTCGTCAGCTGGCCCGGGATCGCCGACGCGATCGGCGGGGTCGCTGTCCTGATGTCCGCCTTCGCCCTGGGCTGGGCGGTGCGTTCCCAGCACGGCGCACGGGAGCGAAGGCTGGAGCAGGTGAAGTCGGAGGAGCGGGTCCTGCTGGCGCGCGAGCTGCACGACACGGTGGCCCACCACGTCTCCGCCATCGCCGTCCAGGCACAGGCAGGCCGCGCCCTCGCGGCGACCAGGCCCTCGTCGCCGCTCGAGGCACTGGAGGTGATCGAGGTGGAGGCAACACGCACGCTGGCCGAGATGCGGGCGATGGTCCGCGTGCTGCGCAACGAGGCGCCCGCCGACTTCGCGCCGCAGCCCGGTGTGGCCGACCTCGAACGGCTGTCCGGTGCCTCGCCCGCCGGGCCGCGGGTGGAGGTGACGGTCTCGGATGACCTGACCGACCTCCCGGCGGCGATCGATGCCGCCGTCTTCCGGATCGCTCAGGAGGCGGTCACCAATGCCCTGCGGCATGCCCGGAACGCCACCCTGATCGACGTGCGCGTCGTCGGCGAGTCGTCGACGGTCAGCCTCGTCGTCCGCGACGACGGCGATCCGGACCCGGCTGACCTCGTTCCCGAAGCCGGGTTCGGGCTCACCGGGATGGTGGAACGCGCGCTGCTCCTGGGCGGCGAGTGCCGGGCAGGCCCCTGCCCGGAGCGCGGCTGGGCCGTCAGCGCGACACTGCCGCGGCAGGTGCAGGTGTGAGCATCCGGGTGCTGGTCGCCGACGACCAGGATCTCGTGCGCACCGGACTGCGGCTGATCCTCGGCACCCTGGACGGCATCGAGGTCGTGGGGGAGGCGCGCGACGGGAAGGAGGCGGTACGGCTGGCCCGCGAGCTCCGTCCCGACGTGTGCCTGATGGACATCCGGATGCCCGTCCTCGACGGCGTCGAAGCGACCCGTCTGCTGGCCGGACCGGGCGTCGAGGACCCGGTCGCGGTCGTCGTGATCACCACCTTCGACCTCGATGAGTATGTGCACGGTGCGCTGTCAGCCGGCGCCACCGGCTTCCTGCTGAAGGACGCTGGACCCGAGCTGCTCGGCGAGGCGATCCGGGCAGCCACCCGAGGTGACTCGCTCATCTCGCCCAGCATCACCCGTCGGCTGTTGTCGACGTTCGCGCGCACGGGTCGGGCTGAGCCTCCCGTACAGCCCCTCGATCCGCTCACCGAACGCGAGGAGCAGGTGCTGCTCACCATCGCGCGGGGCCGCACCAACGCGGAGATTGCCGCCGAGCTGTACATCAGCCTCAGCACGGTGAAGACCCACATCGGCAGCCTCATGGCCAAGCTCGGCGCCCGGAACCGGGTGGAGATCGCGATGTGGGCATACGAGACCGGCCGGGTCCGGGAGTAGGGGCCCGGCCCACTCCGCCGGCAGGACGACCGGACTCGGCGAGCGCCCGCCGAGTCCGGCGGGGAAACCCCACAGGTCGGGACCCGCGGCCTGCGGACAGGAAACTGGCCGACCGTCGGCCGCGGAGTCCAGCCGGTGCTCTCCGGCCACTGTCGCCGGCTCAGGGAGGCGGGACGTATCTGAGATCGCCCGAAAGCACGGTCCCGGCCCCGTGCTTTCGGCCGGGCCAAGACCGGCCATTGAACCGATGTGCGCACGACGCGACGGCGCGATGGTTGAACCCATGATCACTGTTGAGTCCTTGACCCGGAGATACGCCGGCTTCACCGCCGTCGACAACGTCTCCTTCACCGCCCGTTCCGGTCGCGTGACCGGCTTCCTCGGTCCGAACGGTGCCGGCAAGTCCACCACGATGCGCGTCATCGTGGGTCTGACCACCCCGACGTCCGGCTCGGCCACCATCGACGGCGTCCGGTTCGCCGACCTCCCCAATCCGGGCCTTGAGATCGGTGTCCTCCTCGACGCGTCCGCCCAGCACGCCGGCCGCACCGGACGCGAGATCCTCATCGTCGCCTCCGACACCATGGGCCTGCCCCGCACCCGGGTCGACGAGATGATCGAGCTGGTGAGTCTGACCCCCGCCGAGGCCAGGCGCCGTGTGCGCAACTACTCCCTCGGGATGCGTCAGCGCCTCGGCATCGCCACCGCGCTGCTCGGCGACCCGAGGGTGCTGATCCTCGACGAGCCCGCCAACGGGCTCGACCCCGCGGGGATCCGGTGGATGCGCGAGCTGCTGACGGACTTCGCCGGCCGGGGCGGCACGGTGCTGCTGTCCTCGCACCTGCTGCACGAGATCGAGGTCATCGCCGATGACCTCGTCGTCATCGGCAACGGCAGGATCGTCGCGTCCGGCACCAAGGAAGAGCTCCTTGCGGCCGCCGGGACGCTGGCCCGTTCGACGTCACCGCGCGACCTCGCCCACGCGCTCGAGCGAGCGGGGATCCCCAGCACGCTCGCCGGGGACGGCTCGGTCCGCACGGATGCCGATCCCGCTCGGGTCGGGGCCGTGGCCCTGACCGCCGGCATCGCCCTCACCGAGCTCCGGTCCGCCGAGGGCGCCGGGCTCGAGGACATGTTCCTGTCGCTCACCGCCGACACCCAACGCGAAGGAGTTGCGGCATGACCGCCACGATCGTCCCGCCGGCCCTCACGACGGAGGCCGTCCCGGCCCGCCGGGCCACCCAGCCCATTCCCATCACCCGACTCGTCGCGGTCGAGCTGCGCAAGATGTTCAACACCCGCTCGGGATTCTGGATGCTCGTCAGCATCGGCGTCCTGTCGCCCATCGCGACCGCGTCGGTCGTCGTCTTCGCTCCTGACAGCGACGTCACCTACGAGAGCTTCGCCCGGGCGAGCGGGTTCCCGATGTCGCTGATCCTGCCGATGATCGCGATCCTGGCCGTCACGAGTGAGTGGAGCCAGCGCACTGGGCTCACGACGTTCACGCTGGTGCCGAGCCGCAGACGCGTGATCGATGCCAAGGCGATCGCGACCGTCCTGGTGGGCCTCGGCTCGATGGTCGTCGCCTTCGCCGTGGGGGCGGTCGGGAATCTGGCCGGCTCCGCACTCGCCGGCGTCGACACCGTCTGGAACGTGCCGCTGTCCACCGTACCCCAGATCGTGCTCGGCAACCTGGTCGGCATGGCGATCGGCTTCATGCTCGGCGTGGTGCTGAGGTCCTCGGCCGCGGCGATCGTCGGCTACTTCGTGGTCTCCCTCGTCCTGCCGGGCATCCTCGAACTGCTCGCCATGGTGAAGGAGTGGTTCCGGGGCCTTCAGCCATGGATCGACTGGAACGAAACGCAGGTGGAACTCTTCGAGGGCGTCACGAACACCGGTGAGAAGTGGGCGATGCTTGGCTCGACCACGATGATCTGGATCGTCATTCCCCTCGCCGTCGGGCTGCTGTTCCTGCGCCGCTCCGAGGTCAAGTAGCCAGACACGTTGACGGGCGGTATCCGGAACTCAACCGTGCGCTTCGGATACCGCGGTCTCGTGGCGGATCGACTCGGGTGCTGTGGCCCGCAACAGGACGGAGGGCCACAGCACCCGACGGCTCACCCGTGCGAGAAGGTCACCTTCGGCAGGATCCGCCGCAGCCACGCCGGGACGTACCAGGCCGCCTGTCCGGTCAGGCGCAGCAGGACCGGGAGGAGGACCAGCCGGACGAGGAAGGCGTCGAGGAGGACGGCGAGACCGAGGACGATGCCCATCTCCTTCGGCGGGATGGGACCCGACAGCGAGAAGGTGAAGAACACCACGACCATGACGGCGGCCGCCGCGAAGATGACGCGGCCCGTGTGGGCGAGCGCGCCGACCATCGCATCCTTGGGGTCACCGGAGTGCTCGTAGTGCTCCTTGGCGGAGGCCAGGAGGAACACGGTGTAGTCCATCGCGATCGCGAAGATCATCGCGAAGAAGAACACCGGCGCCCACGCGTTGAGGAAGCCCTGTGACTCGAAGCCCAGGAGTCCCGAGCCCCAGCCCTCCTGGAAGATCAGGCGTGCCGCACCGAACGCGGCGGCCGTCGACAGGAGGCTGACGAGGGTCCCCAGGAGCGACAGGAGCGGTGCCTGCAGCGCGATGAGGAGCAGGATGAACCCGAGGAGGAGGACCACGCCGATGACGATCGGCGTCGACGTGTCGAGCTGACTCTTGAGGTCCAGGTTCTCCACCGCCGCTCCGCCCACCAGCGCGGACGCGGGGAGGTCGGCCCGGACGCGCTCGACCGTCTCGGCGAGTGCGGGATCGGAGGGGTCGACGGTCGGGACCGCCTGCAGCATGGAGAGACCCGAGCCGTCCGTCGCGGCGACGGGCGGCATGACCCCCGCGATCCCGGGATCCGCCGAGAGCGTCATGCCGACCGCGGACGCGTCCTCGGTGGGGACCACGATCTGGAGCGTGCCGGGTGCTCCGGGGCCGAACTGGCTCTTGACGATGTCGTATCCGATGCGGGCCGAGGCGTCCTCCGGCAGGACCTTGATCGACGGCATCGCCGTCTTCAGGCCGAGGATCGGCAGTGCCAGCAGGACGAGGATCGCGAGGGCCGCGAGACCCCAGCGCAGCGGCTGCCGCCAGAGGCGCTCGCCCCACGCGGCGAAGCGCTCCGACCGGTGCTCACCCGCGCGGACCCACGGCAGCGCGAACCGGTTGATCCGGTGATCCAGCGCGTAGAGAACGACGGGCAGGAGGGTGAGCGTCGCGCCCAGCACGAAGATGACCGACAGCATGATGCCTCCGGCCATCGAGCGGAACGACGGTGACGGGACGAGCATGACCGCTGAGAGCGAGATGAGGACGGTGATCCCGGACAGGAGGACGGCTTTCCCGGCCGTGTCGAGCGTCTCGGCGACGGCCTCGCGCCGTGACAGTCCGGACCCCATGCGTGCCCCGCGGAACCGGACCACGAGAAGGAGCGCGTAGTCGATGCCGAGCGCGAGGGCGAACATCATCGCGAAGTTCATCGCCCAGATCGACACCGGGACGACCTGCGTGATGAGGACCAGGGATCCCGCCGAGGCGATGAGTCCGGCCAGCGTGAGCAGGAGGGGGAGACCGGCGGCGACCAGGGCGCCGAACGCGAGGACGAGGATGGCGAGCGTGAGTGGCCACGAGATCATCTCCGAGCGGAGCATCGCCTCCAGGTTCGCCTCGTTGAAGTCGGACCACAGGAGTGACGAGCCCGTCGGATTGACCTGAACGGCGTCGGTCGAGAGGTCCTGGAGCGGTCCCTTCAGGTCGGTCGCCGCCCGCACCATCTCATTGGTGTCCGCGGCCGCACCGGCCAAGAGGACGGCTGTCGATCCGTCCTGCGAGATGGTGGCGCCCGGCTGCGGTGGGATGACCTGCGAGATCCGGTCGTCGGCGGACAGGAGGGTGGTGGCCTCCTCGATGATCCGTCGTCCCTCCTCCGTGTTCAGCGACCCGTCGCGGGCGTGCACCACGACCTGGATGGCCGAGGACGCGTTGCCGCCGAAGTGCGTGATCGCGAGTTCGCGGGCGGCGACGGAGTCAGACCCGTTGGCCTGCCATCCGGCGCCGGAGAGCTCGTGCTCCACCCGCGGCGCGAAGATCCCGAATCCCACGACGATCAGGATCCACACGGCGAAGACGAGCCGTCGGTGGCCGATCACCCAGAGGCCGAGGCGGCCCAGCGGGCCGTGCTCTCGTGCGGGCTCGTCCGTCGACGGCTGATCCGGCGAGGGCGGCGTCGGCGTCGCCTCTCCATGGGGTGGTGCGGTGGTGGCATCGGGTGCCGGGTTCATGATCGCTGCTTCTCCTGCGGGTGGTTCGGGGATCGTGGACGCATATACCCATTGGGGTATCGGGTGCGCGATGGCCAGTATACCCATTGGGGTATATCCACGCCGGTCGTCGGACATCGGGGCCCATGGATCGGGTCATCCGTCCCCGGCCGCGTATCGGGGGTCCGGTCCTCGCACGCACTGACCCCTGCTTGGGCAGGATGTGACCAGATGAAACGCCGCATCATCGAACATCGCGCGACCCTTCTGGCAGCCGTCGCGGTGATCGCCATCGCCGTCGGTGCCGTCCTCCATCTGACCGGCTCGGACGAGGCGGGCCGCCAGGTCTGGCGCGCCGCCGTGGCACTCCTCGCACTGGAGCTGTTCGTCGAGGTGCTCCGGAGCTGGATCGTCGATCGCAGCCTGGGCGTGGACACGATCGCCCTCGTGGCCATGGTCGGTGCGCTGGCGCTGGATGAGGCCCTGGCAGGGGTGGTGGTGGGTCTCATGTTCACCGGCGGTGCGGCCCTCGAGGCGGCGGCGACCCACCGCGCGCGACGGGAGCTGACGCGACTGGTGGCCCGCGCTCCGCGGATGGCCCATGTGCGGGCGGGTGACGCGATCACCGAGGTCCCGGTGGCGGACCTCGTCCCCGGCGACATCGTCGTGGTCCGGGCCGGCGAGGTCATCCCCGTCGACGGTCTGCTCGTCAGTGACGAGGCGACGATCGACACCAGCACCCTGACCGGGGAGCCGCTGCCGGTCACCCTGGAATACGGCGATCCTGTCCTCAGCGGAACCGCGAACGCCGGCGACCCCTTCGACGTGCGCACCGACCGTCCGGCGGCCGACAGCGCGTACGCGGGACTGGTGCGCCTGGTCGAACGGGCGCAGTCGGAGCGCGCGCCGTTCGTGCGCATGGCCGACCGGTACGCCGGGTTCTTCCTCCCCTTCACGCTCGCCGTCGCCGGTCTCGCCTGGGCGGCGAGCGGCGATCCGGTGCGGGCGCTCGCGGTCGTCGTCGTGGCGACGCCGTGCCCGCTCATCCTCGCGGCGCCCATCGCGCTGGTCTCCGGCCTGTCGCGCGCCGCGCGGCGCGGGGTGATCGTGAAGGGCGCCGGCACCATCGAGACCCTCGGGGAGGCGCAGACTGTCCTCTTCGACAAGACGGGGACGCTGACGGTCGGGACCCCGGACGTGCGCGAGGTTGTCGCGCTCGGTGACCGCTCGCCGGACGAGGTCCTGCGCCTCGCCGCGGCGGTCGACCACATGTCCGCCCACGTGCTGGGAGCGGCGCTGGTGCGCGCGGCGGGCGGCGGGGAGGACCTGGAGGTGGCCACCGACATCCGTGAGGAGCCGGGCCAGGGGATCATCGGCACGGTCGGCGTCCATCGCGTGGCCGTCGGAAGCCGGTCCTTCCTCCGCTCCGAGGGTTTCAACCCCGACGTGGTCACGCGCGGTCGCGGGTCCGGCGAGTCACAGATCCTGGTCGGTATCGACGGTGAGATGGCGGGGGTCATCGTGCTTGCCGACGAGGTGCGCCCGGACGCGGAGGACATCGTGTCGCGACTGCGCGCCGAGGGCATCCGCACGGTCGCCCTGGTCTCGGGCGACCGGCGCTCCGTGGCCGAGCGGACCGGACGGGCGCTCGGCGTCGACGAGGTCTACTCGGAGCAGACGCCGGAGGACAAGCTGGAGGTCGTCCGCCGGATGCGGGAGGACCCCCTGACCCGCCCGGTGGTGATGGTGGGCGACGGTGTGAACGACGCCCCCGCCCTGGCGCTGGCGGATGCGGGCATCGCGATGGGGGCCGCGGGAGCCACCATCTCGTCGGAGACCGCGGACGCGGTGATCACGGTGGACCGCATCGACCGGGTGGTCGACGCCGTCCATGCGGGGCGCAGGTCGCTGACCATCGCGCGTCAGAGCGTGCTGGTCGGCATGGGACTCAGCATCGTGGCGATGGGGTTCGCCGCCGTCGGGCTCCTGCCCCCGGTGGCCGGAGCGCTGCTGCAGGAGGGGATCGACCTGGCCGTGATCCTGAACGCCCTGCGCGCCCTCCGCTCGTGACGCCACGCGGCGTGTCCGCGGGGTCGGCGGGAGGAGGGCATCGCTACAATCGGCAGTCGACCCCTGCCCGGAGGAGGGCTCCATCAGCCTGCGCGTGATGAAGTTCGGCGGCTCGTCCGTCGCCGATGCGGAGAAGATCAAGAACGTGGCCCGTCGGATCGCCGCGGCGAAGGAGGACGGCAACGAGGTCGTCGTCGTGCTGTCGGCGCGGGGAAAGACCACGGACGGCCTCGTCGCCGACGCCGCCGAGATCACGAGCACGCCCAGTCTCCGGGAGATGGACATGCTGCTGTCCACCGGAGAGCGCATCTCCTGTGCCCTCATGGCAATGGCGCTCGCCGACCTGGGACACCAGGCCATCTCGTTCACCGGGTCGCAGGCCGGGATCCGCACGGACGACGCCCACACCAAGGCCAAGATCCTCGAGATCCGAGGGGAGCGCCTCCGCGAGGCGCTCGCGGAGGACCACATCGTGCTCGTGGCCGGCTTCCAGGGCGTGTCATCCGGTAACGACGTGACCACGCTCGGGCGCGGGGGCAGCGACACCACGGCCGTCGCGCTGGCGGCCGCGCTGGACGCCGACGTCTGCGAGATCTACACCGACGTCACCGGCGTGTTCAGCGCCGACCCGCGCATCGAGCCGGCCGCCGCGAAGCTGCCGCTCGTCAGCCACGAGGAGATGCTGGAGGCGGCGTCCATGGGCTCCAAGGTCCTGGCGCTGCGCAGTGTCGAGTTCGCCCGCAACCACAACGTGCCCGTCCACGTGCGCTCGTCGCTCGTGCCGGAAGAGGGCACCTGGATCACCGAGGAGACTCCTGACATGGAGAAGGCCATCGTTTCCGCAATCGCTCACAAGAGCGACGAGGCCAAGATCACTCTCACGCAGGTCCAGGACCAGACGGGTGTGGCGGCGGCGATCTTCACCGCTCTGGCCGACGCCCTCGTCAACGTCGACATGATCATCCAGAACATCAGCGTCCAGGGGCACACGGACGTCTCGTTCACCGTGCCGCTCGCGGAGGCGCGGCGCGCGGAGGCCGTGATCGCGGGGCTCAAGGACAAGCTGGGCTACCAGGAGCTCGTGACGAACGACCAGATCGGGTCGGTCACGCTGGTGGGCGCCGGCATGAAGTCGGAGCCGGGCGTCGCGGCCAAGATGTTCCGCGTCCTCGCCGCCGAGGGCATCAACATCCAGATGATCGACACGTCGACCATCCGCATCACGGTCGTCATCGACCGCCGCGAGGTGGAGCGGGCGGTGCGCGCGCTGCACGACGCCTTCGACCTCAGCAACGAAGCCGAACGGAGGGCCAGTGTTTAACGTCGCAGTCGTCGGAGCGACCGGTGCCGTGGGCGGCACCATGCTCCGCGTGCTCGAGGAGCGCGGCTTCCCGATCACCGAGCTCCGTCCGCTGGCGTCGTCCCGGAGTGCGGGGCACCAGCTGGACTACCTCGGGAAGCCGGTCTACGTCGAGACCCTCACGGAGGACTCCTTCGAGGGCATCCACATCGCGCTCTTCAGCGCGGGCGGTGACCGTTCGCGCACGTTCGCACCCGCCGCCGTGGAGGCCGGGGCCGTCGTCATCGACAACTCCTCCGCCTTCCGCATGGACCCCACCGTCCCCCTCGTGGTCCCCGAGGTCAACGAGTCCGACATCGAGGGGCACAACGGCATCATCGCCAACCCCAACTGCGTCGCCGCGCCGCTCGTCGTGGCGCTGAAGCCGATCGCCAACGCGGCCGGGCTCGAGCGAGTGGTCGTGTCCAGCTACCAGTCGGTGTCGGGCACCGGGGCGGCCGCGGTCGGGGAGCTCCTCGACCAGTCGCGCGGCTATCTGGACGGCCGGGAGCCGGAGCCGTCCGTCTACCCGCAGAAGATCGCGTTCAACGTGCTGCCCCACATCGACACCTTCGACGAGTCGGGCTACACCGGGGAGGAGCGGAAGGTGGCCGCCGAGTGCCGCAAGATGCTCGGGATCCCCGACCTCCCGGTCAGCGCGACGTGCGTCCGCGTCCCGGTCCTCCAGTCGCACTCCGCGGCGGTGCACATCGAGACCCGCGACAAGCTCTCGGCGCAGCACGTCCGCGAGCTGCTCATGGCGGCGCCCGGCGTGATCCTGCAGGACGACCCGATGCACGGCGTGTACCCGCTCCCGCGTGATGCCACCGGCTCCGACGAGGTGTTCGTGGGCCGCATCCGTGAGGACGCCTCGCATCCCCGGGGCATCGCCCTGTGGGTCGTCAGCGACAACCTCCGCAAGGGCGCCGCGACCAACGCCGTTCAGATCGCGGAGTCTCTCGTCACGCGAGGCTGGATGTAGGACGGGATCGTCCGGGTCCGCTCCAGGGCCCGGGCCAGGCGGTCGACGCACGTCGTCGCGGCCGCCGTGGGTGACTGCCGCGTGGCTCGATCGCCGACGACCGTGTGTAGCGTTGACAGGTCAGCGATCGGACGGGAGCACCGCATGAGACTCGACGGCAAGGTGCTCGTGGTGACCGGGGGTTCCCAGGGCATCGGAGAGGCGCTGGCCCGTCGCTACGCCCGTGAGGGGGCGTCCGTCGCGATTCTCAACCGCGACCACGACGCGGGACGGTCGGTCGCCGAATCCATCGAGGAGACCGGTGGTCGGGCGATCGCGGTGCGCTGCGACGTCGGGGATGTCGCCGGGCTCGGCGCGGCCGTCGGGCAGGTGCGCGAGGCGTTCGGTCTGGTGGACGTGCTGGTCAACAACGCCGGCGCCTTCGTGATGTCGCCGTTGGGGCGCACGGAGGAGGCCGACTTCGATCTCATGATCGACGTCAACCTCAAGGGGCTCTTCTTCCTCTGCCAGGAGGTGCTGCCGGACTTCGAGGCGGCCGGACGGGGGAAGATCATCAACATCGGATCGATCTTCGGCAACGACGGCTTTCCCGAGTCGGCCGTCTACTGCGCGACCAAGGCCGCCGTCCACATGTTCACCAAGGTGCTGGCGCTCGACCTCCGCGAACGCAACATCCAGGTCAACGCCATCGCCCCGGGCTTCATCGAGACGCCGCTGAACGCCGGTTTCCGGGCGAACAACGCCGATTACCGGCGCCGCGCCGACGAGCGGTTCGGTGGACCCGGCGTCTGGATGCAGGCGGAGGAACTGACGGGCGCCGCCGTGTTCCTGGCCTCGGAGGACGCCGACTCGGTGACCGGTGCGACGCTCTACGTCGATCGGGGCTGGTCCGCTTACTGAGGTCACCGGTCGGCCTGAGGCCGGCAGCGCCGCCCGATGGTCGTACCCCGCGGTGGGGTTCAGTCGTGTGCGTCGGGCTCCGCCGGGCCATCGTTCACCGCGGTGAACGGCACCGGGCGGCCCCGCCGGCTGACCCGGCGCGGCTCGAGCGGCTCCCCGGAGACGCGTTTCCGCCGGCAGCTCGCACAGAGGCCCTCCCCGTCCGGTCCGGTCGCCGTCGCGGGTCCGTGCTCCGGATCCATCGAGCAGAGTCCCGCGAACGGGTCATCGGCCGGGGCGTCGACACCGATCGCCCGTCCCACCTGCTCCAATGTGAGGAACGCTCCTTCGAGGCGGGCGTCCAGCGTCCGGAGCTCCTCCGCCGATCCGGCCGATGCGGTGACCCCGTCCACGAGGACATGGTGCTCGATGACCTGGTCGATCGTGCTGAGCAGGGCCGGGGTGAGTCCCTCGTGCCGGCGCAACATGATGGCGCGGGCCCTCAGGGCGTCCAGCCGGACCTGCAGCTGGGTGCGCGCGTCGATCATCGCGTCCCCGTCCGGAGCGCTGATCCGGCGGTTTCCCCACGCCACGGCCACGATGCCGCCGAACGCGGCCAGACAGAGAAGAAGGACGTCCTCGCGCACACCTGAACTCTAATCGCCGGGCCCCGAAAATGACGTCGCGCGCCGGGATCACCGGCGCGCGAGTCGATACCGCGGGAGTGTGGGGTGTCGGCTACACGCCGACGACCTCGAGGACCGGCTCCACGGAGACCATGTGCTTCTTGAAGAGCATGGTGTCGCGGGAGAGTCCGAGGGCGAGGCCCAGAAGCTGCGGAAGGTGCAGCACCGGCATGTTGTACTCGGTGTTGTTCTGGATCTCGGCCTTGCGCTGGTAGGCGTCCATCGCGAGGTGGCAGAGGGGGCACGGGGTCACCATGCAGTCAGCACCGGCGTCACGCGCCTGTGACAGCGCGATGTGCGACTCGGCCAGGGCCACCTTCTCGCGCGCGAGCACGATGGGGAATCCGCAGCACTTCGTCTTGGCGTCGTAGTCGGCGACCTCGCCGCCGAGGGCGCGGATAAGGCGCTCCATCGACTGCGGCTTGTCGGGGTCCTCGAAGCCCATGACCGACGACGGACGCAGAAGCTGGCAGCCGTAGTACGGCGCGACGCGCAGGCCGTTGAGGCCGCGCGGTCCCTGCTTCTCGAGAAGTGTGAGGCCCTCCTCCGTGGAGATGTACCACAGGAGGTGCGTGACCTCGGTGGTGCCTCCGTAGGGGCGGGCGCCGGCCTTGACGAGGTCGGCGTTGACGGCCTCGAGGAGGCGCGGGTCCTCCTTGACGAGCTTGTTGGCCCGACGCAGGTTCATCGTGCAGACGTTGCAGATGGTGAGGATGTCGTTCCCCATCTCCTCGGCCTCGGAGAGGATGCGCACGTTGAGGGCGAGGTAGAGGTTCGGCTTGGCCTCGGCGATGTCACCGGCACCGCAGCAGGTGGCCGACGGCATCGGCACCAGCTCGATGTCGAGCATCGGCGCAAGCGCCTTGGTGGTCGCGTTGAGTTCCTTGGACGAGAACTCCGCGATGCAACCGGGGTAGTAGGCGAATGACTTGGCCACGGGCTAGATCGTCTCCTTCACGTTCTTCACGAGCTTCTTGACCTGGTCGTGGTTCTTGACCTTGTGGGGAAGGGGGGACGGGACCTTGCCCTTCATGAGCATCTTCATCGCGAAGGGAACGTCGAGCGGACCCTTCACCGGCTGGGACATGGGGAGGATGAGAACCTCGTTGAGCTTTCCGCCCGACTTCATCGACCAGATGAAGGCCTGCGCGTGGCGGGCACCCGCGTCCTTCATGGCACGACCCTCGCGGAACGAGATGGCGCCGAGCTTCTCGATGGCGTCACGCGGGTTCACACCCTTGGGGCAGCGCTCGTTGCAGTAGTTGCAGCGGGTGCAGTCCCAGATGCCGTGCTTGCCCGTGTAGAGCTCCGCGCGCTCCTTGTGCTGACCGTCGCGGACGTCGCCGGCGAACCGGTAGCCCCATGCGAAGGCCGCGGGGCCCACGAAGTCGGGGTCGACCGCGAGCGAGTTGCACTCGCTGTAGCACGCCGCGCAGAGGATGCAGTTGGTCTCCCGGACCAGCTGCTGCATGGCCTCCTTGGGGACGATCCGCTCCTTCTCGGGCGGCGGTCCGTCGGGCAGCAGGTACGGCTTGACCGACTTCACCTTCTCCCAGAAGGGCGCCATGTCGACGACGAGGTCCTTGATCGGAGCGAAGTTGCCGATGGGGTCGACCCGGACGGTGTCCTTGCCGGACCACTCCTTGAGCTCCTCCACCTGCTGCATGCAGGCGAGGACCGTGCGTCCGTCGGCGCGACAGGCACAGGAGCCGCAGATGGCGCTGCGACAGGAGTAGCGGACGGCGATGGTGCCGTCCTGCTCGTTCTGGATGTCGAGGATGGCGTCGAGGAGAGTGAGCTTTTCTTCGTGCTCGAGCGTGAAGTCCTGGTAGTAGGGCTCCGGCTCTTCCGCAGCATCCGGTTGGTAACGGAAAATCTTGAATGTCGTTGAAGGCACGTCGACTCTCCCTTAGTAGGTGCGGACCTGCGGCTCGTACTTCGTGACGGTCACCTCGGAGTAGTCCAGGCGGATGTCGTCACCCTCGAGGTACGAAAGCGTGTGCTTCATCCAGTTCTCGTCATCCCGGTCCGGGAAGTCAACCCGCGAGTGTGCCCCGCGGCTCTCTGTCCGGACGACCGCGCCCTCGACCATGCACGCGGCGAGGTCGAGCAGCCATCCGGTCTCGATGGTGTGGGTGAGCGATTGGTTGAACGTCTTGCCCTTGTCGGTGACGATGACGTCCTTGAACTGCTCGCGGAGCTCGTGCACCGTGCGGCGCGCGTCCTCGAGCTCGTCCGCCTTCCGGAAGACGCCGACCTTCTCCTGCATCGTGTCCGCGAGCTTGTCGCGGAGTTCGTGCTGGCGGGGCCCGTTCTTGCGGTCGAGGAGCTCCCGGACCTTGCGCTCGAAGTCGCGTGCCGGGGCGTTGGTGGCGACGAAGCCGCGCCCGTTGACCGCGCTCTGGACGTAGCCGGCGGCGGCGACGCCGGCACGGCGGCCGAACACGACGGTGTCGAGGAGCGAGTTGCCGCCGAGGCGGTTGGCTCCGTGCACGGAGACGCAGGCGCACTCGCCGGCGGCGTAGAGGCCGGGCATGTGCGGCGTGGCGCCCCACGGGTCGGTGTGGATCCCGCCCATGTGGTAATGCGCGCCGGGGCGGATCGGGATGGGCGTGTCGATGGGATCGACTCCGGCGAAGGCGATCGCGAGTTCGCGGATCTGCGGGAGCCGCTCCTTGATGCGGTCGGCGCCGAGGTGGCGGAGGTCGATCAGCACACAGCCGTCGACGCCGCGTCCCTCGAGGATCTCGGTGGCCTCCGCGCGGGAGACGACGTCACGCGAGGCGAGCTCCAACTTGTTGGGCGCGTACTTCGACATGAAGCGCTCGCCGTCCTTGTTGAGCAGGTACCCGCCCTCTCCGCGCGCGCCCTCGGTGACGAGGACGCCGTTGGCGGCGAGGGTGGTGGGGTGGAACTGCATGAACTCCATGTCCTTGAGGGGGAGTCCCATGGCGAGTGCCATTCCCATGCCGTCGCCGGTGCTGGAGTGCGAGTTCGTCGACGGACGGTAGACGCGACCCGCGCCGCCCGTTCCGAGGATGACGGCCTTCGCGGCGATCGTCTCGATGGTGCCGTGGATCATGTCGTACGCGACGACACCGCAGCACGCACCGTTGTCGTCACGGATCAGCTCGGTGACGAAGTACTCCTCGTACACCGGGATGTCCATCTTGACGCAGACGGTCCACAGGGTGTGGAGGATGACCAGGCCCGTCACGTCGGCCGAGTAGCAGGTGCGCGGGAAACCCGCTCCACCGAAGGGCCGCTGGGCGATCTTCCCCGTCGTCTCGTGGCGACTGAAGATCGCGCCCCAGTGCTCGAGCTGGATGATCTCGCCAGGCGCCTCCTCGCAGAGGATGGCGATGGCATCCTGGTCACCGATGTAGTCCGACCCCTTGACGGTGTCGAAGGTGTGGTTCTCCGGATTGTCGTCCGTCTCGTTGCCGAGCGCGGCGTTGATTCCGCCCTGGGCGGCACCGGAGTGGCTTCTTACCGGGTGGACCTTGGTGACAAGCGCCACGTCGACGCCGGCTTCCTTCGCGGCGATGGCGGCGCGCATTCCTGCGAGCCCTGCGCCAACGACCACGACATCATGCATCCGCACGCTTTACATTCCTCCAGCTTTCGGGGCCTGGCCTCGGACTGTATCTGGATCGGTGTCCGTACGCGGGGAAATTTCGCCTCTCCGGCGTGATTCCTCCGAGGCGCCCGGGTCATGTGTCCTAGGAATGGCCGTTTCCGAAAATACCTGCATTGCGCCGATTTGCGGGAAGATGACCACCGCGTCGCCCTGCTGGCGGGGCCACCTTGCACCACGTTGCAGAGTGCTCCGGCCGGGGTGCCGTCGTCGATGGCCGTCACGCGGGCGCCGGCGGTTGGCGGCCGGCGGTGGTCGAGGCCTCCGGGAAGGGGAGGAATACAGAGGGTGCCCTCACGTCGCGCGTACGCGGCGGCGGCGTGAGCCAGTGGTCCGCCCGGCGTACCGGCGCTCGCACGCGGCGGGTACCCCTGTCGTCGGGCCCCGCCCGGTCGCCGCGTCCGCCGGGGCGTCGTTGCGAAGGCTTGCTCATCGGCAAGTACATCTTTGCCGAGGGGCGTTTCGGCGAGGCTCCGGAGCGGTGCTGACGTCGATGGTCGGCGCCGAGTCCCGTGCGACCCGCGAAGCGGTGTGGCACCCACGATGCATGTGAGGTTTCCCGACCTTCCGTGGTCGTCCGCGGTCGCGGGCGTGCGAATGTCCCTGCGAATCCGGGAAGAAATCGGCTCGACGAGGCTCGTCGGTGTCTATACTCAACGGCCGACCGGCCGCGCCCTCATCATGGCTCGGCCGTTGTACTGCTCAGCGCCCAAGGAGTCGAATAGCCGTGGCTTACGATGTGACCTTTATCCCCGGGGACGGCACAGGTCCCGAGATCGCCGAGGCTACGAAGCGTGTTCTTGACGCGACGGGCGTCGACTTCAACTGGGACGTTGAGGAGGCCGGCGTCGACATCATGGAGACGGCTGGAACCCCGCTTCCCGATACGGTCATCAAGTCGATCGAGCGGAACAAGGTCGCCATCAAGGGTCCGATCACGACCCCGGTCGGCACCGGCT
The DNA here is from genome assembly GCA_964406645.1 of uncultured Bifidobacteriaceae bacterium. Lineage (GTDB taxonomy): Bacteria > Actinomycetota > Thermoleophilia > Miltoncostaeales > Miltoncostaeaceae > CALMEC01. The sequence goes on from CAYOSM010000028.1 coordinate 21,939, forward strand.
TCCGCAGCGTCAACGTGGCGCTTCGCAAGGCCATCGACCTCTTCGCATGTGTTCGTCCGTGCAAGTCGTACGAGGGTGTACGCAGCAAGTACACCGACATCGACCTCGTCATCATCCGCGAGAACACCGAGGACCTCTACGCCGGAATCGAGTTCGAGCACGACACGCCGGACGCCGAGAAGATCCGCCGTGAGATCGAGGAGCTCTCCGGCGCCAAGATCGCCGACCACTCCGGTATCTCCATCAAGCCGATCTCGGTCGAGGGTACCCGCCGCATCGTGCAGTACGCGTTCGACTACGCCCGTGAGTACGGCCGCAAGAAGGTCACGGCCGTCCACAAGGCCAACATCATGAAGTACTCCGACGGCCTCTTCCTCGAGGTGGCCACGCAGGTCGCCGCCGAGAACTCGGACATCGAGTTCGAGGAGCGCATCGTCGACAACATGTGCATGCAGCTCGTGCAGAAGCCCGAGCTCTACGACGTCCTCGTCCTCCCGAACCTCTACGGCGACGTCCTGTCGGACCTCTGCGCCGGCCTCGTCGGCGGTCTCGGCGTCGCCCCGGGCGCCAACATCGGTACCCGGGCCGCGCTCTTCGAGCCCACCCACGGCAGCGCGCCGAAGTACGCCGGTCAGAACAAGGTCAACCCGATGGCCATGATGCTCTCCGGCGTCATGATGCTCCGATACCTCAAGGAGACCGAGGCGGCCGACCGCATGGAGAACGCCATCGCCGAAGTCATCCGTGAGGGCAAGGACGTGACCTACGACATGAAGGCCGACCGGGACGACCCGACCGCCGTCGGCACCAGCGGCGTCGCCGACGCCCTCGTCAAGAAGCTCCAGGGCTGATCGCGGACAAAGGACGAAAAGGAACACATGAGCAACGCAATTCGAGTCGCCGTCACCGGTGCCGCCGGTCAGATCGGATACAGCCTTCTCCCGCGCATCGCCGCCGGTGAGATGTTCGGCAAGGACCAGCCGGTCATCCTCCAGCTTCTTGAGATCCCGGTCGAGGGCCCGCAGAAGGCCATGCGCGGTGTCGCCATGGAGCTGGACGACTGCGCCTTCCCGCTGCTTCACGGCATCGAGCTGAACGACGATCCCCGCAAGGCGTTCGAGGCTGCCAACTGGTGCCTCCTCGTCGGATCGAAGCCGCGTGGACCGGGAATGGAGCGCGCCGACCTGCTTCGTGACAACGGCAAGATCTTCATCGAGCAGGGAACGGCCATCGACGAGGTCGCCGCGGATGATTGCCGTGTCGCCGTCGTCGGCAACCCGTGCAACACGAACGTCATGATCGCCGCGTCACAGGCCAAGCGCCTCGGCCCCGAGCGCTTCACGGCCATGACCCGCCTCGACCAGAACCGCGCGGTCACGCAGCTTGCCCAGAAGTCGGGCACTCGCGTCACCGACGTCGAGAACCTGGTCATCTTCGGCAACCACTCGCCGACGATGTTCGCCGACTTCACCAACGCCACGATCGGCGGCACGGCGGTCACGGACGTCATCACCGACGACAGGTGGCTCAAGGAGGACTTCCTCCCCACGGTCGGCAAGCGCGGCGCCGCCATCATCGAGGCCCGCGGCCTCTCCAGCGCGGCGTCGGCGGCCAACGCCCTCATCGACCACGTGAAGGCCCTCGTCACCCCCGGTGACACGGTCCACTCCATCGCGATCAAGTCGGACGGCCAGTACGGCTTCGCCGAGGGCATCTGGGCCTCCATGCCGGTCCGCACCACGGGCGTCGGCGAGTACACGGTCGACACGACGTGGCAGCACGACGACTTCGCCAAGGAGAAGATCGGCGTCAGCAACGACGAGCTCGTCGGCGAGCGGGAGACCGTCGCGGAGATGCTCGGCTAGACCAGAGCGGTTCATCCGGCGGCGGATGCCGTCGATCCAGAGGTGACCGGACGGCCCGTCGAGAGACGGGCCGTCCGCATGTTCGGGGCCGGTCGCGCACCACCGGCACGGCGCGAACGCCTCAGACTGCGGACGTTCCGACGGGCTTGGCGGAGAGACGCCGTGGGTCGTCGTCGACGCGGCCGGCGGCACACGCCCGAAGAGTTGGAATACCGATTCCGGCGAACGTGCACTGATCTCGTGTAGCACGAGTTCAGTGCTACCATTGGCGTCATGGCAAATCTGACGATCACCGTCGACAGCGAGACGCTCAAGCGTGCGCGGATGCGGGCCCTTGAACAGGGAGAATCGGTCAATCAGTACCTCGCCCGCAAACTCACGGAGTATGCCGAGGGAGGGCTCGCGGAGCGCCGCACGAACGCCGCGCGGCAGTTCGTCGCATTGTCGGAGGAGCTCGAGGGAGATAGCGCCGGAGCGTCGTGGACCCGCGAGGATCTGTACGACGACGCATCGCGCGGCGGCATCGGGTGAGGGTCTTCTTCGACACCAATCTGCTCGCTTACCAGTTCGACCGTGACCGGCCGGGCAAGCGGCAGCGTGCACGCGAGCTGTTTGTCATGCACGCCGACCAGGCCGTGGTGAGTACGCAGGTACTGATCGAACTGCACGCGGTGCTCACGCGCAAACTCGGCCGTAGCCGCGAGGACGCACTCACCGCGCTGCGCGCGCTCGATGTCGACGTGGTCGTCGCAGATCACCCTCTCGTGCTTGCTGCAGCTGAGACCGCCGCCGCACACGACCTCTCCATCTTCGACGCGATGATCCTCGAAGCCGCCGTGCGGGCCGGATGCGACGAACTCTGGACGGAGGATCTGTCGCACGGAAGCCGGCTGCGAGGCGTGCTCATCGTCAACCCATTCGCTTCGTGACCCGCCGTGTGCGGCTTCGTTCCCTCGATCGATCCATGGTGCGCCTTTACGCGCCGGCCCGGAAGGAATCCCTGGTCGTGTGGTGCTCGCCCCGCCGGAGCCGTCGCCGGAAAACGTCGGGCCGGGATCTCTCCCGGCCCGACGGCCCAGCGTGATGCCTCTCGTGACTAGCCGACGATGCGGCGGCCACCGGCGAACTGCCGGCGGAAGTACCCGCTCGTG
>CAYOSM010000029.1:0-23371 GCA_964406645.1 uncultured Bifidobacteriaceae bacterium
CGATGATCTCAGGGCGCGACTGCCGGAGGGGTTCTCCCCCGGACCGGACAGTCCGGTCCTGCTCGATGCCGCTAGGACGGTGGACGACCTCCCGAGCTAGCGAGAGAACGACGTCAGGCCCGGTTCCAGGAGCTCAACGTGGCGCGCATGAGGAGTCGGGGTCGTGCATCCGACCGAGACGTGGTGCGAAGAGCCGGCCGGGCATGACGATCGACGATGGAGCGGGGCAGGATGTGCGCCCCTCCACCGGGGTCAGGCTTTCGCCCGCTCCTTCTGGCGCAGCTGGTGGGGCAGGGCGAACGTGATTCCCTCGTCGCTCGGCACGTCACTGCCACCCCGCTGCCATCCGAGTGATTCCAGGTGCCGGGCGACGCCGATCACCAGGCTCTCCGGTGCCGATGCACCGGATGTGAGGGAAATGCGCTGCCCCTCCTTCAGCCATGCGGGATCGAGCTCGGAGACGTCGTCGATGAGATGGGCGTCGGCACCGCGTGCCCGCGCAACCTCGACCAGACGCAGCGAGTTGGACGAGTTCCGCGACCCGACGACCAGCACGAGTTCCGCTCCCTCCGTCACGGTCGCCTTGACGGCGTCCTGGCGGTTCTGGGTGGCGTAACAGATGTCGCTGGAGGTCGGCTCCTGCAGATCCGGGAACCGGCGGCGGAGGATCTGGATGATCTCGCTCATGTCGTCGAGCGACAGCGTGGTCTGTGTGGCGAGCGCGACATTCGAGGGGTCCGGGACCTCCACGGTGCGCGCCTGGTCGGCGTCCTCGACCACGATGACGAGGTCTGGCGCCTCACCGCGGGTCCCGATGACCTCGTCGTGATTCGTGTGCCCGACGAGAAGCACCGTGGCTCCGCGCTTCGCGTATCGCCGCACCTCGGCGTGCACCTTGCTGACCAGCGGGCACGTCGCGTCGATGATGCGGAGGTTGCGGTCGCGGCAGCTCTGGTAGATCTCGGGGCTGCTGCCGTGCGCGGACAGGACGATCGTCGCACCCTCCGGAACCGCGGAGGGGTCGTCCACGAACACGGCGCCCTTCGACGCCAGATCGTCGACCACGTGCCGGTTGTGGACGATCTCGCCCCGGACGTAGATCGGCGCCCCATAGTCGGCGAGCGCCTTCACGACCGTCTCGATGGCGCGGTCGACACCGGCGCAATACCCGCGCGGTGAGATCAGTGTGAGCGACGACATGCATCGACCAGCCTAGCGCCTTCCGTGGTGGCGGCGACCCATCCGCGGTCCGGGCGTCGGCCGGACGGAGGCCATCGTTAGCATCGGCCCATGTCATCCCGAACGGATCTGGCGACCGAGGCCCTTGACCTCGCGGTCACGGCGGCGAGGGAGGCCGGCGCCCTCCTGCTCGAGCGGTTCGGCGGCCCGGCCACCGGTATCGAGGCCAAGTCGACCCGCACCGACCTCGTCTCCGACGCGGACCGCGATGCGGAACGGATCATCCTCTCCCGGATCCGGACCGCACACCCGGACGACCGGATCATCGCCGAGGAGTCCGGGACCCTGGGCGACCCCTCCGGCACGCGGGGTCTCACCTGGCACGTGGACCCGCTCGACGGCACCGTGAACTTCCTCTGGGGCATACCGACCTGGTGCGTCAGCATCCACGCGGCGGATGCATCTGGGGATCTGGTCGCGGTCGTGCACGATCCCTGCCGCGACGAGACCTTCACCGCGACACCGGGCGACGCCCGCGTCGACGGGACATCGCTCACCATGGCGCCCTCGGCCGACCTCGCCGACGCCCTGATCGCGACCGGATTCGCATACGACGCGGCCGTTCGCGACATCCAGGCCCAGGTGCTCACCGGGGTGCTGCCACGGGTACGCGACATCCGCCGGGCGGGGTCGGCCGCTCTCGACCTCGCGTGGCTCGCGGCCGGCCGGGTCGACGCGTACTACGAGCGGGGCCCGAAGGTGTGGGACTGGGCCGCCGGAGGCATGCTCGTGCGGGAGGCCGGCGGGGAGCTCGGGCACCTCGACGCCGGCGACGCCGTGCCCGAGGGGATCATCGCCGGCCGCCCCGGCCTCGTGGAGCTCCTGCGCCCGCTCGTCGATCGCGTGTGACGCCTGCGCCCCGGGTCCGCCTCAGTGTTCGGTGTCCGGCTGTGAGACCAGCAGGCGGAAGCGCGCCGTGCGCTCATCGTCGCCGAGCCGGAAGCGGAGGACCACGTCCATGGGACCGGGGACGATCACGTCCACGGGCGCGGCGAACATGGTGACGGTGTCGCCCTCGCGCTGGCCCGGCGCGCGGCTGGCCTCGATCTGTCCCTCCAGGGACCAGCAGTCCAGGGGCTCGGCATCGAGCGTCTCGAGGCGCCCAGAGATGCTGACGCCGCGGTCGGAGTGGCTGAACGGGATCCGTAGCGACGCCGCCACGTAGAAGCGGTGCGGCTGGTCGAGCGATGCCAGGTGGACGGCGGTGAAACCCGCCCCCATCAGATACAGCTTTCCGTTGACGACCTCCGCGAAATCGGCGAGGAGCAGGCTCTCGATGGTCGGTTCCATGTGATCCCCTGACGTAGCCCGGTTGCCATAGAGAGCGTAGCTCACACCCGTGTCCGGCCGTTTTCCCCGGCCGGGCCTGTCACGCGGGCTAAAGACCCGGCCTCACCGGGCCGATGTGTTCAGCGTGCGTCTCTGACTCCGTCTTGCGCACGCTCCACGATGACAGCCTCCTCCTCCCACACATCGGTGCTCCGATGAGCATCGACCGCACCCCTCTCAAGGTCGGCCAGGTCACCAACATCGGCCTGCACACCTACCTGCGTGCGTTCTGGAAGCTGATCCGGATCAGTTCGATCACGGCCGCGCCCGTCGCCGTGATCGCGTTCATGCTCGCGCGTGAGGCGACGCCCGCCTCGGCCTGGGTCGAAGACGGCGCCATCATGATCGAGTCGCAGGGCACGGTGGACCGACTCGGCACGGTCATGGACATCGCCGTCCTGCTGATGGTGTTCGGAAGTCTCCTCTCGATGGCGGCCCTCCACGTCGCCCTCGCGAACCAGTACGCCACCGGTACCGCCGACTGGAGGGAATCCCTCCGGATCGGTCTGCGACGGACCCCCGCGGTCCTCGGGGTCGCCGGGATCACGACGCTCGCCGCCGATGCTCCGTGGTACCTCCTGAACCATCATGGTTCCTTCGAGAACGGTCCCCTCGCGATACTGAGCGTGGTCGCCGCCGTCGTGATCAGCCTCATGGCGATGGTCGTCGGCATGATCGCCATCCCCACGGTGGTCCGGGAGGGTTCGGGTCCCGTCGCAGCCCTCCGCCGCGCCTGGGACCTCCTCGCGAAGGGATGGCTCCGCACCTGCGGAGCGGTGCTCGTCGCCTCGCTCATCACGGTGCTCGTCACCGTCCTGCTGTCGGTAGTCGCGGACGCCCTCCTGCGCTCCGGCGCCACCACGGTCGACGCCGTCCTCCTCGCGGTGTTCGTTCCCGTCGCGCTCGGTCTCATCCTCACCGTGCCGCTCAGCGCCTCCATCGTCACCGTGGCGTACTTCGATCTGCGTCACCGGCAGGGGGAGAACCCCGAGGATGACGCGGCACTCGAAGCGGCCACCTCCACACCCTCCACCGAGGCGACGGCCACGGACGCCCCCGCACCATCCGAGAGCCCGAACGCGGCACTCGACGCCGTGACCCCCGCAGTACCACGCCCGGCATCGGCTCCCGTGCCGGCCCCGGGCGCGGGCGTGAACGCCGTGCGGATCCGCACCGCCGCGTTGGAGGAGGCCGCGGCACTCGCATACGCGGCCGCATTCCCGCCGCCGGAGCCGAGCGTCCCCGCCGAGCCACCCGTCATCCTCCCCGACGAACCGCGTCCGGTCATGCACGAGAGCCCGTACCCGACCGCGCCGTCCGCGGTACCCGACCCCGCGCCGATCACGGACACGGTGACCGAACACGTGGCGGCTCCGGCCGACACGAGCCCGGAGCCGGACGAGACGGCCACGGACGATTCAGCGTCGCCATGGACGCCGGTCGAGGATGACCCCCTCGTCCTCGAGCCTCTCGTCCTCATCACCCCCGAGCCGCCGCCCGCACCCGCCGAAGAGGTCGCACCCTCCGTCCCCCTCCCGGCGGTCGCACCGTCCGGATACGAGTCCCCCGCGCCTGAGCCTGCTATCGCCGTCCCAGTCGCCGCCGTCGAGCCCCACCGGGAACCCGCACCCGCACACCCGGCACCGGCCCAGCCGACCCCCGTCGCCGAGCAGCCCGCGCCCCCGACGCAGCCACCGCCACCGATCGCACCGGATTCCGCGCCTGCCGCACCCGCACCGCAGCCGGCGGCCGCACCGGTCGATCAGCTGGCACCGCCGCCGCCGGCCCCCATCGGCGAGCCACACGCCGCCCCCACACCGGCACCGGCACCGCCCGCGCCGATTCCCGCACCCACCCCGGTCACCGCCGCACAGCCGACGGCCCCGCCCGTCGACCACCTGGCACCACCTCCGCCAGCCCCCATCGGCGAGCCACACGCCGCCCCCACACCGGCACCGGCACCGCCCGCGCCGATTCCCGCACCCACCCCGGTCACCGCCGCACCACAGCCGACGGCCCCGCCGGTCGGCCACCTGGCACCGCCCCCGCCCCCTCAGCCGACCCCCGTCGCCGAACGCCCGGTGGCACCCGCACCCGCACCGCCGCCGCCTCACCGACCCGCCGCCGAGCCCGGACCGGTCGCACGCCCGCCGGCGGAGCAGCCCATCCCGAGCCCGCATCAGGTCGCACGTCCGCAACCGCCGGCCGTACCCGTCGCCGCGAGCCCCGACGTCCACCCACCGCATCCCGCACCCGTGGCCCCGGCACCACCGGGGCGTGTCCCGCCACCACCGGCGGGCGTGCCCACCGCACCCGGGACTCCGGCTGAGCGCGTCCCCGGCGCACCCGTGCCGCCTGCCGCGCAACCGCAGCAGCATCCCGCGGCACCTCGACCGCCCGCACCACCGGTACATCACCCTCAGGCGCCGCCCGCGCCCGTCGTTCCCGTGACCGGGGCACCGGCTCCCGCAGCGCAGCCGCCACCCCCTCCTGCCGCGCCGCGTCACGCCACGCCGCAGCCGCCTGGACCCGAGGTGGCTCAGCCGGTCAATCCGGCGGCACGGGCTCCACGGGTGCCGGCATCCCCCGCCGGTCCCGGAGCTCCCCCGGGGCCGAATCCGCCATCCGCACCTCAGGACGCGTTCCGACCATCGGATCTGCCTCCGCCGATCCCGGTGGTCCGGCGGACACCACAGACGCACCCACATCCGGATACTCCACCTGCTGCACCCGCTTCGCCGGAGCTCGGGGCGCCCGTCACTCCCGCCGCACCTCGGACGCCATCCCCCGCGGGGTCCCAGCCCGTCAACCCCGGCTGGCCCGAGCCCGGATCCATGGTCACGCCGGGCAGGCCCGCACAGCATCCCTCCCGCAAGCCGGCCGTGGGTGACGACGGTCTGCCCCGGATCTCCGTCGTCCCCGTGTCGTCCAGTCGCGGATCGGCGCCACCTCCGCCGCAGAACCCCTCGCCTCCGGTCTCGGCGAGCCCGCCTCCGACGCCACCTCAGCGCCCGGACCCGTCACCGTTCGCCTCTGCGTCCGCCCTTCCCGATTGGGACGATCCCGGCCCGGCCGATCCGGCCGCGAAACCGCCGCCCGGCCCACCGGGTGCCCACCGCCCGCGACAGCCTCCGCCAGGTGGACCACCGGGTCCCGCACCGGTTCGCTCCGGCACGTCCGCACCCCCGGTCTCCGGCGCGCCTCCGCCATCCCCACCACGGTCGGAACCTCCCGCACCGGCCCCACCGGATCCTCAGCCGACCCGGCGATAGACGCGCGGCCGCGTCCTCATGGTGACGCGCGCCGCTATCGTCCCCGGCATGCCGAACGCGACACGCCGCACAAAGATCCTCGCAACCGTCGGACCCGCATCGGAGTCCGCGGAGGTCCTCCACGAGATGGCCATGGCGGGAATGGACGCCGTACGCCTCAATCTGTCGCACGGAACGATCGAGCACGCACTCGTGATCCACCGGCGCGTCCGCGAGGTGGCACGGGACATGGGCCGACCCATCGGCACCCTCGTCGACCTCCCCGGACCGAAGGTCCGCGCGGGCACGTTCGGCGTGGAGGGGGTCGAGCTCGCCGACGGCCAGACCGTCCGTCTCGAGCCGGGCAACACCCAGTCAGACGCCACCGTCATCCAGGTGGACTACGAGCCGCTGCTCGAGAGCGTCCAGATGGGCGACCGCATCAGCTTCGGTGACGGCGGAATCGACTGCGAGGTCATCTACACCGGTCACCAGCACCTCGAGGCGGTGATCATCCACGGCGGGCACATCTCCGGACGCCCCGGTGTCCACATCCCGGCCGACCGGCTGCGGATCAACACGCCCACGCCCTACGACCTCCAGATCCTGGACGCCTTCGTGGACGAGGGTGTCGACATGGTCGCCATCTCGTTCGTCCGCAGCGCCCACGACGTGCGACGCCTCGGCACCGAACCCCACCCACGGGGACCGCTCGTCGTGGCGAAGGTCGAGACCCGGTCCGCCGTCGAGAACCTCCCCGGCATCATCGATGCATCCGGGGCCGTGATGATCGCCCGCGGCGACCTCGGCATCGAGTACGCCATGGAGGAGGTCCCGCACCTCCAGAAGATGATCACGCGCGAGTGCATCGCCCGCGGCCGCCCGGCCATCACCGCGACGCAGATGCTCGAGTCCATGAGTCACGCGCCGACGCCGACCCGCGCCGAGGCCACCGACGTGACGAACGCCGTGTTCGACGGTTCGTCGGTGGTGATGCTCTCCGGCGAGACCGCCGTCGGCAACGACCCCGTCAACGTCGTCGCCACGATGGCCCGCCTCTGTGAGCGCGCCGACCACGGATTCGACCGCGCCGCCTGGCTGCGCCTCGTCGCGCCGCTCCGCACGGCCGAGGTCGGGCACGCCCACGGCGACGACGAGCGGCGCACAACCGATGCCATGACCTCGGCGGCCACACGCGTCGCGTCGAGCGTCAACGCGACGGCGATCCTCTGCCTCACCCGGTCCGGTTTCACCGTGCGCGCCATGGCCCGGTTCCGGCCGATCCAGCCGATCCTCGGCTTCTCGCCGGACGAGCGGGTGCGTCAGCAGCTGGCCGTCAGCTGGGGCACAACGCCCATCGCGATATCCGGCTTCGACGACAACGAGGTCATGGTGCAGGAGGCCCTCGAACTCGCGCGTGACGAGGGGCACGTCCGCTCCGGCGACAACGTGGTGGTGCTCGCGGGGACGAACGCCCGGTCGCCCACGACCGACGTCCTCCGCGTGATGCGCGTTCCGTAGGGACACGCGGGTCCCGCGGTCGCCCCACTCACCGGGGTTCTGATCACTCACAGCTGACGTCCCTGTGCCGACGCGTCCTCAGGACTGATGCGTCTCTGGGATGACGCCGCCTCGATCCCGCGAGCGTCACGCACTCCTGGCGAGACCTCGCAATCTCGGCCCCGGTCGTGGTGGCCTGTGGTCCCGTCATGTCCCGAAATGACGAGGGGCGCCATCTTGGCGCCCCTCGGACCGACCGGATGTCAGTGCGTTCCTATGCCTCGTCCTTCAGGCGACGGAGCACCGTCTGCAGGATGCCGCCGTTGTTGAGGTACTTCAGCTCCGCCTCGCCGTCGATGCGGGCGAGGGTCTGGAAGGAGCCGGTGCTCCCGTCCTCACGCGTGAACTCCACCGTCAGGTGCTGGCGGGGCTGAAGCTCCGTCAGTCCGCGGATGGTGAAGACCTCACGGCCAGTGAGACCGAGCGACTCGGCGCTCTCGCCGTTGACGAACTGGAGCGGAAGGACGCCCATACCCACCAGGTTGCTGCGGTGGATGCGCTCGAACGACTCCGTGATGACGGCCTTGACGCCGAGGAGCAGGGTGCCCTTCGCGGCCCAGTCACGGCTGGAGCCGGTTCCGTACTCCTTGCCGCCGATGACGATGAGCGGCACGCCCTCCTCCTGGTACTTCATGGAGGCGTCGTAGATCGACATCTCCTCGCCGTCGGGCAGGTGCACCGTCCAGTTGCCCTCCTTGCCGCCCGCGAGGGCGTTGCGGAGGCGGATGTTGCCGAAGGTACCGCGCATCATGACCTCGTGGTTGCCGCGGCGCGAACCGAGGCTGTTGAAGTCACGGGGCTCCACGCCCTTGGACATGAGGAACTTGCCGGCCGGCGAGCTGGTGGCCATGGATCCCGCGGGCGAGATGTGGTCGGTGGTGACCGAGTCACCGAGCAGCGCGAGCGCGCGGGCGTCGACGATGTCCGTCACACCCGGGGCGTCCGGGGTGAGGCCGACGAAGAACGGCGGCTTCTGGATGTAGGTGGAGTTCTCGTCCCATCCGTAGTTGTCACCGGTCGGGGCGTCCATCGACTTCCAGTGCTCGTCGCCCTCGAAGACGCTCGCGTAGTTGGACGAGAAGACGTCCGGGCCGATGGCCTCGGCCATCACCGCGTCGACCTCCTCGCGGCTGGGCCAGATGTCGGCGAGGAAGACGTCGTTGCCGTCCTTGTCCTGTCCGAGCGGCTCCTTGGTCAGGTCCTTGTCGACGCGACCGGCGAGGGCGAAGGCGACGACGAGCGGCGGCGACGCGAGGTAGGCGGCGCGGACGTTGGCGTGCACGCGGCCCTCGAAGTTCCGGTTTCCGGAGAGCACCGCGGCGACCACGAGGTCGTTGTCCTCGATGGCCTTGGTGATCGGCTCGCTGAGCGGGCCCGAGTTACCGATGCAGGTGGTGCATCCGTAGCCGACGAGGTTGAAGCCCAGCTTGTTGAGCGGCTCCGTGAGCCCGGCGTTGTCGACGTAGCTGGTGACGGCGCGGCTGCCGGGGGCGAAGCTGGTCTTGACGTGCGGCGGGGTGGTGAGCCCCTTCTCCACGGCCTTCTTCGCGAGGAGACCGGCGCCGATCATGACCGACGGGTTGGAGGTGTTGGTGCAGCTCGTGATCGCCGCGATCGTGACCGACCCGGATCCGAGCGGGAAGGTCTCGCCGTTCTCCGTGACGTCCACCGTGGCGTAGTGCGGCCCCGCGCCGTTCTGCACGAGACCCTCGGGGTAGTTCTCCCGGAATTCGTCGTCGACGTTGGGAAGCGTCACGCGGTCCTGCGGACGGCGCGGACCGGCCATGGACGGCTCGACGTCGCCCATGTCCAGGCTGAGGTACTCGTCGAACTCGGGGTCCGGCGTGTCGTCGGTCCGGAAGATCCCCTGCTCCTTGGCGTACGCCTCGACGAGGGCGACCTGCTCCTTGGAGCGGCCGGTGAAGGTGAGGTAGCGGAGCGTCTCGTCGTCGATCGGGAACATGCCGCCGGTGGCGCCGTACTCGGGCGCCATGTTGGCGATCGTCGCGCGGTCGGCGAGCGGGAGGTTGGACAGGCCGTGGCCGTAGTACTCGACGAACTTGCCGACGACGCCCTGCTTGCGGAGCAGCTCGGTGAGCGTGAGGACGAGGTCCGTGGCGGTGGCGCCGGACTTCAGCTCGCCGGTGAGCTTGAGGCCGACGACGACCGGGTTGGGCTGGGCGAGCGGCTGACCGAGCATGCAGGCCTCGGCCTCGATGCCGCCGACGCCGAATCCGAGGACGCCCAGGCCGTTGACCATGGTCGTGTGGGAGTCGGTGCCGACGAGCGTGTCCGGGAAGGCGGCGAGCTCACCGTCGATCTCACGGGGGATGACGACCTCGGCCAGGTACTCCACGTTGACCTGGTGGACGATGCCGGTGCCCGGCGGGACGACGCGGTAGTTGCGGAACGCCTGCTGCGCCCAGCGGAACACCGAGTAGCGCTCGGCGTTGCGCTGGTACTCGAGGTCCACGTTCTGCTCGAACGACTGCGGCGTGCCGAAGCGGTCGACCTGGACGCTGTGGTCGATGACGAGGTCGACGGGCACGAGCGGGTTGATCTTCTGCGGGTCGCCGCCGAGGTCGACCATGGCGTCGCGCATGGCGGCGAGGTCGACGACGCAGGGGACACCCGTGAAGTCCTGGAGGATCACGCGGGCCGGCATGTACGGCACCTCAGCGGCGGTGCCGCTGTTGGGGGTCCAGCCGATCAGGTTGCGGACGTCGTCCTCGGTGACGAATTCGGTCCCGCAGTTGCGGAGCACGTTCTCGAGGAGGATCTTGACCGTGTAGGGCAGTCGCGGCAGATCTGCACCGGTCGCATCGAGACGCCAGATCGCATGTTCGCGTCCCCCGACGTCAAGGATGGATTTTGCACCAAACGGATCGCTGCTCATGCTGCTCCCAGATCGTGGACGGACGCTCGAGCCGGTAGAATACCCCACCAGCGAGCGGTTCCTTCACCTCTCGACCCCGGGAAAGCGCCCACCACACCTTGGCCCCCGACATGACCAGGACGACACGGCCGGCGACGACTTTCCCTGAGCGGGAGACCGTCACCTCCGAGCCCTCCGGACCGAGCGGCTCACAGAGGTCGCGGGACCCGTGGTGGTCGGCGATATCGCTGGGACTCTTCTCGGCGCTCGTGTCGGTCGCGATCTGCGTGACGGCCTACTTCTTCACCGGGGTGCTGCCCGATTCGGCGACGCTCTGGACGCTGCAGCTCGGCCTGCCGTTCCTCGTCCCGCTCATCGTGGCGCCCATCCTCACGATCGGGATGTTCCGTGCGACGCAGGACCTCCACGAGCGTACCCAGCAGCTCGAGGAGGAGGTCACCGCCCGCCGGCGCGCCGAGGAACGGCTGGCCGTGCTCGCCACCGTCGACGACCTCACCCAGGTCCTGAATCGGAGGGAGTTCTTCGCGCGGGCCCGGAGCCTGGCCCAGAACTCACGCACCCCGATGGTGGTCGCCATCCTCGACCTCGACCACTTCAAGCTGATCAACGACACCAGCGGGCACTCCGCGGGCGACGAGGTGCTCCGGGGCTACGGGGCCATGCTCCGGGAGGAGACCGGCACCGAGCGCGCACCCGTCGTGGGCCGGCTCGGCGGCGAGGAGTTCGGGATCATCCTCCCGGCACGCACACTCGAGCCCGGATCGGGAATGCCTGTCGTCTTCGAGGCGATCCGCGCGGCTACCGAGGGCCTCGACCACGGGATCACGACCAGCATCGGCGTGTCCGACTGGCATCCGCCGGACGACACCATCGACGCCGCCCTGGGCCGCGCCGACGGCGCGCTCTACCGGGCCAAGCAGCGCGGACGCAACAACGTCCAGGTGGTGCGCCGCGACGACCACCCCGAGGGAGTGCCGTCGGACGGGTCGCCGGTCTCACGGCGTTAGCCGGGCCCGGCGGAGGGCTATCCATCCACCCGCCCCGGCCAACCGCCAGACCGCCTGAAGGGCGGCCCCTCGTGGGCTTCAACCGCAGGGGAACCTCTTAGCCGGCTGGGTCCTGCCGTCGACGGGGCGGTCGTCATTCGGGCGCTACCTTGGCCAACCGCCAGGCCGCCTGAAGGGCGGCCTCTCGTCGCCATCAACGGCAGCGGATCCTCTGATGGTTACGCGCACCTGCCGTCGACGAGGTAATCGTGATTCGGGCGCTACCTCGGCCTGGCGGAAGGGCATCCACCCACCCGCCCCGGCCAACCGCCAGGCCACCTGAAAGGTGGCCTCTCGTGGACTCCAACGGCAGGGAAGCCTCGAAGTCGGCTGGGTCCTGCTGTCGACGGGGTGACGTGGTTCGGGATCAGTGGGCCAGGCGCTTGTACTTCATCCGCTTGGGACGGTCGGCGTCCTCACCCAGGGTGCGGCGGCGGTGCTCCTCGTACTCGGCGTAGTTGCCCTCGAACCAGACGACCTCCCCGTCGCCCTCGAAGGCGAGGATGTGGGTGGCGACACGGTCCAGGAACCACCGATCGTGGCTGATGACCACCGCGCAGCCGGAGAAGCTCTCGATCGCGTCCTCGAGGGCACGGAGGGTGTCCACGTCGAGGTCGTTGGACGGCTCGTCGAGGAGGAGCAGGTTGCCGCCCGTGGCGAGCATCTTCGCCAGGTGGACGCGGTTGCGCTGACCACCTGAGATCTGGCCGACGAGCTTCTGCTGGTCGGCGCCCTTGAAGTTGAACGAGGCCACGTAGGCGCGCGAGTTGATCTCGACCTTGCCGCCGAGGAGCATGATGTCCTTGTCGCCCGAGATCTCCTTCCACACCGTGTTGGCGGGATCGAGTTCGTCGCGGGCCTGGCCGACGTACGCCAGCTGGACCGTGTCGCCGACCTTCAGCTCACCGCCGTCGGGGGTCTCCTGACCGGCGATCATCCGGAACAGCGTCGTCTTGCCAGCGCCGTTCGGTCCGATGATGCCGACGACCGCCGCCTTCGGCAGCGAGAACGACAGGCCGTCGATGAGGAGGCGATCGCCGAATCCCTTGACGAGACCCTTTGCCTCCACCACGAGGTCACCGAGGCGTGGAGCCGGGGGGACACGGATCTCGACGTTGGACTGGCTCGAGTGCTCGGCCTCCTCCGCCACGAGGCGCTCGTAGTTCGCCAGGCGGGCCTTGCCCTTCGACTGGCGGCCCTTGACGCCGGCGCGCACCCATTCGAGCTCGCGGCTGATCGCCTTGCGGCGCGCGGAGCCCTCCTTCTCCTCCTGAGCGAGGCGGGCCTCCTTCTGCTCCAGCCACGAGGAGTAGTTCCCCTTCCACGGGATTCCTTTTCCGCGGTCAAGTTCGAGAATCCAGCCGGCGACGTTGTCGAGGAAGTACCGGTCGTGGGTCACGGCGACGACGGTGCCCGGGTACTCGTCCAGGAAGCGCTCCAGCCATGCCACGGACTCGGCGTCGAGGTGGTTGGTGGGCTCGTCCAGGAGCAGCAGGTCGGGTGAGGAGAGCAGCAGCCGGCAGAGGGCGACGCGCCTCCGCTCGCCACCGGAGAGCGTGGTCACGTCGGCGTCGGCCGGGGGCAGACGCAGGGCCTCCATGGCGGTGTCGAGCTTGCGGTCGAGGTCCCAGAGACCGTCGCGCTCGATGGCGTCCTGCACCTGCTGGAACTCGTCGAGGACGGCGGTCATCTCGTCGGGATCGAGCGGCTCGGCCAGCTTCGCGGACAGCTCTCCGTAACGGTCGAGCTTGGCGCGCTGCGGCGCGACCCCGTCCTCGACGTTACGGAGGACGTCCTTCTCCGGGTCGAGAGTCGGTTCCTGTTCCAGGTACCCGATCGTGGTCCCGGGTGCCGCACCGGCCTCTCCGGAGGACGGCTGTTCGACACCCGCCATGATCTTGAGGACGGTGCTCTTACCCGCGCCGTTCCCGCCGAGCAGGCCGATCTTGGCACCCGGGTAGAACTGGAGGTTGATGTCCTCGAGGATGCGCTTGTCCTGGTAGGACTTGGACATCCGGTACATCGTGAAGATGTAGGCCTGGTCGGTCGACACAGTCGATTCACTGCCTTCCTGGGGTTCGACGGCCCCATGTGTTTCTCCCCCGGAACTCGAACCGAGGATGCGATGGAGGAAGGTTGCCATGCATGGGCGTCCGGGTGCCGGATCGATGTGCGCATCCTGGGTGGTGAGACCGGTGCCCGCCGGCACCTTGCCACTTTCCTCTTCGGTGCTACTATGTCTTCAATAGTTGCAAACGATCGAGAAGGGCCAGGGAGCTCTCATGCAGTTCGGAATCTTCAGCGTCGGCGACGTCACCCCCAATCCGATCACCGGGCGGGTCCCCACCGAGCACGAGCGCATCACCGCGCAGATCGAGATCGCCAAGCGGGCCGACGAGGTCGGCCTCGACGTCATCGCCGTCGGTCAGCACCACAACCCTCCGTTCGTGGCGTCCTCACCGACCACGACGCTGGCCTTCATCGCCGCGCAGACCAAGAACATCATCCTGTCGACGTCCACCACCCTCATCACGACGACCGACCCGGTCCGCATCGCCGAGGACTACGGCGTCCTGCAGCACCTCAGCGAGGGCCGAATGGACCTGATGCTCGGCCGCGGCAACACCGGCCCGGTCTACCCGTGGTTCGGCAAGGACATCCGCGACGGCATCGAACTCGCCATCGAGAACTACGCGCTGCTGCACCGGCTCTGGACGGAGGACGTCGTCGACTGGGAGGGCAAGCACCGCACGCCGCTTCGCGGGTTCACGTCCACCCCGCGTCCCCTCGACGGCATCGCGCCGTTCGTCTGGCACGGGTCGATCCGCAGCCCGCAGATCGCCGAGCAGGCCGCCTACTACGGCGACGGCTTCTTCCACAACCACATCTTCTGGCCGAAGGAGCACACGGAGCAGATGGTCCGGCTCTACCGGGAGCGCTACGAGCACCACGGACACGGGCAGGCGGACCAGGCCATCGTCGGCCTCGGGGGACAGGTCTTCATGCGGAAGAACAGCCAGGACGCGATCCGGGAGTTCCGCCCGTACTTCGACAACGCCCCGGTCTACGGACACGGCCCCTCCCTGGAGGACTTCATGACCGGCACGCCGCTCACGGTGGGCAGCCCCGAGGAGGTCATCGAGCGCACACTGGGATTCCGCGACTACGTCGGCGACTATCAGCGGCAGCTCTTCCTGGTGGACCACGCGGGACTGCCGCTGAAGACGGTGCTGGAGCAGATCGACATCCTCGGCACCGAGGTGGTCCCCGTCCTTCGGAGGGAGTTCGCGGCGCTGAAGCCCGCTCACGTGCCGGACGCACCGACGCACGCGAATCGCCTCGCGGCGGTCCAGGCGGCCGACGCCGACCGCGACGGGTCGCCCGTCACCTCGTAGGGCCCGCTCGCACGGCCCTCGCCGCGAGGGCCGTGCGGCGTGCTGGTCAGATGCGAGCGACGCGGGAGCGAACGTGGCGCAAGGGTGCTCGATGGGGTCCAACGCGAGTTGGCAGATCGTGCTCACGCTACAAGCAAGAAGGCAATTCTCTTGCAGCGTTGCTCGCTGTCACCCACGAGAGTTGGCAGAATGCGCTGACGATGCAAGTAAAACGGCATTTTTATTGGTATTCTTGATGCCATGGACCCTGACGCCTTCACCTCGTCGACCTTCGGGCGACCAGCGCGCGAACCGGGAAACAAATGGGCCTTCTGGTACTTCCAGCCATCACCCATACCGCGCGACGTCACCCTGACGACGCGCACAGTGCGTGCACTGTCAGACGCTGACGCCTCCTTGGGGAGACTGCAGGGGCTCGGAACGCTGATCCGAGACCCAGAGCTGTTGCTGGGTCCCCACCTCACCCACGAAGCAGTTGCGAGTTCTCGGATCGAGGGAACCCAGGCATCGTTGTCCGACGTCCTCCAGGCGGAGGCCGGTGGCACCGAGGCGATGAACGAGGACGTGGCGGAGGTAGAGCGATACATCGCGGCGGCTCGCGAGGGATACCGCCTCGTCGGTGACATCCCCATCACCCAACGCCTCATCCTGCAACTTCACAAGACACTCATCTCGGGTGTCCGAGGTTCCGCGAAGTCACCCGGCGAGTTCCGAGTCACACCGGTGTGGGTTGGGTCCCCGACAGACAGACCCGACACCGCGACATTCGTCCCGCCACTCCCGAATGAGATCCCGGCGCTCTTCTCAGACTGGGAGGACTTCGTCAATGTGCGCGGAGATCTCCCGACTCTGATCCGCTGCGGGTTGATGCACTACCAGTTCGAGACGATCCATCCGTTCTTGGACGGCAACGGCCGCATCGGCCGCCTTCTCATCAACCTGCTCCTTCTGGAGGAGAAGCGGCTTGAGACCCCCCTTCTCTATGTCTCTGGGTATCTCGAGCAGCACCGAACTCAGTACTACGAGCGTCTCCAGGCCGTTCGTGAGCGGGGGGAACTCCAGGAGTGGCTGCAGTTCTTCCTCACAGCAATCCGGCGATCCGCAGATGACGCGGTCAGCCGGGCCGAACGCCTCGTCGCCCTCAGAGAGCGCTACATCGCCGAGGCCGCTGGATCGCGGTCCAGTATCCACGCTCTCATGGATCTCATCTTCAGCAACCCCTTCGTAACCGTCACACGCCTGCAGGGCGCGACGACGCTAACGGCGCAGGGAGCCCGGAACGTCATTAAGAACGCCGTCACACGCGGCTGGCTTCAGGAGATCGGAACGAGAGGGCGAGGCGGACGCGCATACTGGGTCGCCGGTGAAATCTTCGACGTCATCGACGCACCGTGGACATATACCACCGCGGACGGCCGTGGCCTGGACTGAGGACCTTGCGCTCCGCTGATTTGTGCCCTGCGGGATGCTGTGCGACGAGTGCGCCTGAAGTCGAGTACGGATACCAGCCACCGGCGTCGGTCATAAAAGGAATGGCCGGATAACCAAGCGGACCGCCCACCGCATTTCGTCAGCAGTGCAGATCTCCGTGCCCGCATGGTGCAACGGCCCCTGAAACGTGGCCATCATCGCTCCTTGTCTCGATAGCCATCCCCGCCGCGGCCCCGCGTCCACCCGCGTCCGCCAACGGGACTCAGGTGCCAAGCACCCGAGTCCCGTGATTTGACATCTGCCGGTGGACGATGGCGCCATTTGCAGGGACATTCGTCCACGTGCGCGTTCTCAACGGGACCGAGGTGCCTGGCACCTGAGTCCCGTTGTACGGACCGAAACGCGACCCGCGGCCTCGTCGAGGACCACCCGATCCCGGTCAAGGCATCCCCCGGGGAGTCCGTGTGCCCTCGTCGCACCCTCGATTGTCGGATATCCAACGATTGCGATAGTTTGATATCCAACAGTCCACTTCGAGGAGCCCGGCCCGTACATGAGCGACCTCCACCGGCCGGAGAACCCGGTCCGGATCATCACCGCGTCCAGCCTCTTCGACGGGCACGACGCGGCCATCACCGTCATGCGACGCATCCTTCAGAGCCAGGGGTGCGAGGTGATCCACCTCGGGCACAACCGATCGGCGACCGAGGTCGTGGAGGCGGCCGTCGACGAGGACGCGCAGGGCATCGCCGTCTCCTCCTACCAGGGCGGACACGTCGAGTACTTCGAATACGTCGTCCAGCTGCTCCGCGAGCGCGGCGCCCATCATGTGAGGGTGTTCGGCGGAGGCGGCGGAGTGATCGTCCCGTCGGAGATCGCGCGCCTCCGCACGTCCGGCGTCACGATCTTCAGTCCGGAGGACGGACAGCGCATGGGGCTGGCGGCGATGGTCAACTCCGTCGTATCCGCCTGTGACGTCGATCTCTGGGCGGAGGGTCCCGTCACGGCGGACGCGGTCCTGTCCGGCGATCGGGCGGCCCTGGCGCGCGCGATCACCGGCGCCGAGCTCGGCCAGCTGGACGACGCGATGCTGGCCGCCATCCGAGGTGGCGCCGCCCGCCGGTCCGTCCCCGTGCTCGGGATCACCGGGACGGGCGGGTCCGGAAAGTCCTCGCTGACCGACGAGCTCCTCCAGCGATTCCGCCGGGATCAGGGCGACGCCCTCCACATCGCGGTGATCGCCGTCGACCCGTCGCGACGCCGGGCCGGCGGCGCCCTCCTGGGTGACCGCATCCGGATGAACTGCCTCGGCGGAGACAGGGTGTTCTTCCGTTCGCTGGCGACGCGGGGCGCGCATGAGCTCCCGGACGCCCTCCCCGATGTCATCGACGTCGCGAAGGCCGCCGGTGTCGACCTCGTCGTGGTCGAGACACCCGGCATCGGGCAGGGCGACGCGGCGATCGTCGACCACGTCGATCTGTCCCTCTACGTGATGACGCCGGAGTACGGCGCGGCGACACAGCTCGAGAAGATCGACATGATCGACCTCGCCGACGCCGTGGCCATCAACAAGTTCGATCGCCGCGGCGCGCAGGATGCCCACCGCGCCGTCGCACGCCAGATGGCCCGCAGCCGGAACGTCCGCGACAGGACTCCGGATGCCATGCCCGTGTTCGGTACCCGGGCGGCGCGGTTCAACGACGACGGCGTCACCGCCCTCTACCACCATCTGCTGGCGCGGCTGACCGACCTCGGCCTGCCCGCCGGTCCGGGCTCGCTCGCCCCCGTCCAGGTGCGGTGCTCATCGGGTGACCGGCCCATCATCCCGGTGGACCGGCGCCATCATCTCGCCGAGACCGCCGCCGCGGTTCGCGACCACCACGCCCGGACCGAGCGCCTTGCCGAGAGCGCCCGCCGCGTTCAGCGGCTCACCGCCGTCCTCTCCGATCTCACGGCGGCCGGAGAGGAGACCGGCGGCGTCAAGCGGCTGCTCGGCACCGCGAGCATTGAGGTCCCCGCCGAGACCCGTGACGCGATCGCGGGATGGGCGGACGTCGTCGCGACCTACGCGGCCGAGGAGATGGTGGTGGGCGCCCCGGGGGCCGAGACGCGTCACCGGCTCGCCCGGACCTCCCCGTCCGGGACGCGGATTCCCCGCGTCGCCGTCCCCGCCTTCACCGATCACGGCGACCTCGTCCGCTTCCTGGGGCGGGAGAACCTGCCCGGCCGCTTCCCGTTCACCGCCGGGGTCTTCGCGCTCAAGCGCGAGGACGAGGACCCCGCGCGCATGTTCGCCGGTGAGGGAGACCCGTTCCGGACCAATCGCCGCTTCCGGCTGCTCTCCGACGGCGCGGCGGCCACCCGCCTCTCGACCGCGTTCGACTCGGTGACCCTCTACGGGCGCGACCCCGACCGTCGGCCGGACATCTACGGGAAGATCGGCACATCCGGGGTGAGCGTGGCGACGGTGGACGACATGCGGGAGCTCTACGACGGCTTCGTCCTCACCTCGCCCTCGACGAGCGTCTCGCTGACGATCAACGGCCCGGCGCCGACGATGCTCGCGTTGTTCCTGAACACCGCCATCGACCAGGACGTCGCGGCGTTCCGCGACCGCGAGAATCGCGATCCCGATGCGCAGGAGCGGAGGACGCTGGTGTCGAACGCGCTCGCGAACGTCCGCGGAACCGTCCAGGCCGACATCCTCAAGGAGGACCAGGGGCAGAACACCTGCCTGTTCTCCACCGAGTTCTCACTCCGGATGATGGCCGACATCCAGGAGTGGTTCATCGAGCACGACGTCCGCAACTTCTACTCGGTGTCGATCTCCGGGTACCACATCGCCGAGGCCGGAGCGAACCCCATCACGCAGCTGGCGTTCACGCTCGCGAACGGCTTCACCTACGTGGAGGCCTACCTCGCACGGGGGATGGACATCGACGACTTCGCACCGAACCTGTCGTTCTTCTTCTCCAACGGCATGGACCCGGAGTACTCGGTGCTCGGTCGTGTCGCACGCCGGATCTGGGCCGTGACGATGCGCGACCGATACGGGGCCGGCGAGCGGTCCCAGAGACTCAAGTACCACGTCCAGACGAGCGGTCGGTCACTGCATCAGCAGGAGATGGCCTTCAACGACATCCGCACCACGTTGCAGGCGCTGATCGCGATCTATGACAACGCCAACTCGCTCCACACGAATGCCTACGACGAGGCGGTCACCACCCCCGGCGAGGAGTCGGTGCGACGCGCGATGGCGATCCAGCTCATCATCAACCGCGAGTGGGGGCTCGCGATGAACGAGAACCCCCTCCAGGGCTCCTACGTCATCGATGAACTCACGGACATGGTCGAGGCGGCCGTCCTTGCCGAGTTCGACCGGCTCGACGAGCGGGGCGGTGTCCTCGGCGCCATGGAGACCGGCTATCAGCGCGGCCGGATTCAGGACGAGTCACTGCTCTACGAGGAGCGCAAGAACGACGGAACGCTGCCGATCGTCGGGGTCAACACCTTCCGGGCCCCCTCATCCGAGAGGACCGACGACGCGATCCCGCTCTCCCGCGCATCCGATGCCGAGAAGGAGTCGCAGCTGCGACGGGTGGGGGAGTTCCGCGACCGGCATGGTGCGGAGGCAGCGGTCGCCCTCCGGCGGCTGACGGAAGCGGCCATGACCGACGAGAACATCTTCGCGGTCCTGATGGACGCGGTGCGCGTGTGCACGATCGGGCAGATCACCGAGGCGCTCTTCCAGGCCGGCGGGGAGTATCGCCGCACGATGTGACGCCGGTGACGCGCACTCCGCGCGTCCCCATCGCGCCGTCGCGCTAGCCGATCACCTCGGGGTGAGCCGTGCCGTAGGCGCGCACCGCGTCGAGCACCGGGCCCACGTCGCGGCCGGCGTCGGTCAGGACGTACGAGACGCTCACGGGAGGGCCCGGATCCACGTGCCGTTCCGCGAGCCCGCGGGCGCAGAGCTCCTTCAGCCGCGCCGAGAGCACGGCGTCCGTCACCCCGGGAATGGCGCGCCCGATGTCCGAGAAGCGCCGGTTGCCGTCCATCATCGCCTGGATCACCGCACCGGCCCAGGCCCGGCCGAGGACGCCCATAACGTCCTCCAGAACCGAGCACTGCGTCTCGGCCGGACGTCCGTCGGTCATCGGAGAGTCCCTGTCATATGACGAGTCACTCTCCGAATGATAGGCCATCGCGAGGGCCTGACCACGGCCCCCGCGTCGGTTTCGGCCACGCTATTTCTTCCTCTTCACCAGGAACAGCCGGTCTGCGATGGCGCCGAGCAGCGCGGACCCGATGATGACGTAGATCATCCGCGAGCTGCGATCGAACAGAAGGTAGTCGACCCTGACGCGGTGCCGGTTCGCGATGGCGAACCACACGATCAGGATGACGATGATCGCGCCGGTGATCAGTCGCGTTCGCTCCCCCGCGCTCATCCCGCTCTTCGATTGAGAACTCTCGGCCATTGGGCCCTCCTGGTGCTGAACTGACTGGTATCTCCGAAGACGCCGCCTGCGCCTGCGATCGATCCGACTGCGCGCATGATGGCACCCGCGGACGGGGGCGGGGCACGACGTCATGCCCCGCGAAAACGTGAGGCGTACGATGCGGACGATGCGCATCGGCGTTCGCGTTCCCCAGTACGGCGGCTCGTGGCCGGCCATCCGAGTGGCCGCCGAGAGGATCGCCGCCCGCGGGTTCGACGGGGTCTGGGTCAACGACCACCTCCAGTCGCCCGGGCGGATGAAGAACGAGCCGACCTACGAGGGACTCACCACGCTGTCCGCCCTCGCGGCGACCGTCCCCCGGGTGCGCCTCGGCGTCGCGGTGCTGTCGGCCTCCTATCGACCGGCCCCGCTGGCCGTCCGGATGACCAGCGTCATCGACTCCATTGCGGGCGGCGGGCGCCTGGTGCTCGGTCTGGGCACGGGCTCCGACCTCGCCGAGCATCGGGCATATGGCGTGCCGTTCCCGGACCGGCGCCGGCGCACCCGGCACCTGCAGCGGACGATCGAGGTGTTCCACGCGATGCGGGCCGATCCGGACGGCGCCACCGTGGACGGGGTCATCGCCGACGCGCCGAACCGCCCCAATGCCGCACCGCCCATCTGGGTGGCCGCGCACCGTCCCCACCTCCTCGCCCACGCGGGCCGGGTCGCCGACGGCATCATCGCCGCGTGGGTCGACTCCGCCACGCTCGCCGAGAGGCGACGGATCGCCCTGGATGCGCGCTGCGACGGTTCCGGGGAGTTCGCCGCGTGCCTCTACACGTTCGCCCTGCCGCTCGTACCCGAGACCGAGGACTGGCTCGCACCGGAGGCCGACGCACTCGGCACCACCCCTCGCGCGATCATCCGATGGCTCTCCACCACCGGACTGGTCGCGCCGCCCGACGAGATCGCGGAGCGTCTGACCGAGTACGCCGCCGCGGGCGCGACCGACGCGGTTCTCGCCCTGCCCTCCCGGACTCCACCGGAGCTCATCGACGCCATCGCCGACATGCTGGGGTACCCGTCGTGACCGATGCACCGTCCACCACGGCGAACATCGTGCATCTCCTCGTCGGCCGGTGGATCGATTGCGGCCGCGGCGACGATCCCGCGGTCATCGATGACGACGGCATGTGGACCTTCCGGGAACTCGATGCGGCCGCCGCACGCTTCGCGGGCGCCCTGCGTGAGCGTGGTGTCACCGCCGGAAACCGGGTGGCCGTCGTGCTGCCCGACTCGCGCGCATGGTGCGCCGCGTTCCTCGGAGCACAGCGAATCGGTGCGGTGGCCGCGCCGTTCGAACCCCATCCTCCGCGATTGCCCGCCGCGTTCGCGGCCTTCGAGCCGGCGATCGTCGTCGCCGAGTCCGAGTTGGAGCTTCCCGATGGGGTCGCGCGGATCTCGCCGCAGGAGGGTGACGGCGGTCCACCGGAGCCCGTCCATCCCGTGCTGCCGACGGACCTCGCGTACATGATCTTCTCGTCGGGCAGCACCGGTGCCCCCAAGGGGGCGATGCACGCCCACCGGGATGTCATCGCCAGCATCGAGGGATACGGCCGGGAGGTACTTGCCCTCGGACCAGGAGATCGGACGCTCTCGGTGGCGAAGTGCATGGCGTCGCTCGGTTTCGGCAACGGGTTCTTCCGGCCGCTCGGCCGTGGAGCCTGCGCCGTCCTGACGCGCCGACGTCCCACCGTGCGCCTGATCCTGGCGGAGGTCGCCCGGAACCGGGTCACCGTGCTCTCCGGGGTCCCGACCTTCTGGTCACAGCTGTCCACGTTCCTGGAACGCCACCCGGATGAGTCCTCGCTCGAATCGCTCCGTCTCGCGGTCTCATCGGGCGACAGCCTCCCGGCGGTCGTCCTGGAGCGCATGCGCGGCCACGGGGTCGACGTGATCGAGGGCTTCGGGTGCTCGGAGTGCAGCAACATCGTCCTGTCCGTCCGTCCGGGCGAGCATCTGCCGGGCACGGTGGGGCGCCCGGTCTCCGGTGTCGAGCTGAAGCTGGCCGACGACGACGGTACGCCGGTCCCCGAGGGAACTCCGGGCCGTCTGTGGATCCGCAGCCCGTCCAACACCTTCGGCTACTTCCGCCGGCCGGAGGAGACCGCGGACGTCGTGCACGGCGAGTGGCTGCGCATGGGCGACGTCCTGAAGTGCGAGGACGGCGTGTTCCGCCACGTCGGACGCCGTGACGACATGTTCAAGGTGGACGGACGGTGGGTCAGCCCGGTCGAGCTGGAGGGGGTGATCCTGCGGCACGAGGCCGTGGAGGAGGCCGCGGTCGTCGGCCTGCCGCAGGACGACGGACTGGTGCGGACCGCGGCCTTCCTGCGGGCCCGGGACGACGTCACGGTGGACCGGACGACGGATCGCGACATCCGGCGTCTGGTGGCGCACGCCGTCGGGACGTTCGCCTCACCTCAGTTCATCCGCTGGCTGGACGAGCTCCCACGGGGTGCCACCGGGAAGGTGGACCGTCGTCGCCTGCGCCTCGACGCGTCCTGAGATCCACCGGGCATCGGACCACCTTTCCACTCGCGTTCAGACGAAGCCCGGGACCACCACTTCAGGGACACTGCCGATGCAAGCGGAATCCCGCGAACTGCCTGCATCGTCTAGTGTTCGCCGAGCCCTCGGCGCCCATCCGGCTGCCGGGTATTCCTGGCTTGCAACCCAAAGGAGCACGATGACGAGCAACATCACCCCACCCGCGGGC
>CAYOSM010000030.1:0-23127 GCA_964406645.1 uncultured Bifidobacteriaceae bacterium
CGCGTGGTTCGGATCGGAGAGCGTCGAGGCGCCTGCGGCCGACGTGTCGGGTGAGGTCGATGAATCGGCTTCCAACGTGGACGTGGCTCCCGCTCTCGACGACGTCGCCGTCGCCGTCGCCGGAACGCACGGTGGCGATGACGCCTCCGTGTTCGACACCTGGATCCGCAACACGCCGACCGCTCCCGGCGGTTCGCTGAGCGGCGATGCATCCGTGTTCGACACATGGGTCCAGCCCGAGACCTCCGACTCCACCGAAGTCGATACCGGGGTATTCGACACCTGGATCCGCACCGCGGACGACACGCCGGCCGCTCCTGATGATTCGCCGGCCGGCGATGCATCCGTGTTCGACACATGGGTCCAGCCCGAGACCTCCGAATCCACCGAAGTCGACGCCGGAGTGTTCGACGCGTGGTTCCGCCCCATCGCGGTCGACGCGTCGTCGACGCAGGCGGACGACGACTCAGGCGAGTCCGTCGGTGCGCTCGGACGGCTCGATGCCGCCGATCTCGTCCGCGCGTCGGCCGAGTCCGTCACGCAATCGCGGTCGTCCGCGCTTCCGGAGACCACACCCGTCGGACTGCGCCCCATCCCGTGGAGGGCCATCGTGGACCTCCGCACCCCCGAGACACCGATCGAGACCACCCCGCACGAGCCACCCTCGATCCCCGTCCAGGAGGAGGCCCCGGTATCCGAGCCCGCGGCGGTCGACACGCCCCGCCCCGAACCGGTTCCGCCCGGATTCTCCGCTCCGCGCCACGGCGGCCGGATGACCATCGACGCGCGGGTCCTTCAGACCGGCGAGTTCGCCATCGCCTCGACCGCACTGGTTCCCGGGCAGGGGACGATCACGGCCGTGACCTTCCGCACGCCGATCCAGGATCCGGTGACCGCCGGTGATATCGAACTCGTCCTGGACGAGGTCGTCAACGTGGCTCCCAACGGTCTTCACGTCCTCGACTCCGAGGGCTTCGCACCGAACGCGGAGGGATTCGTCCTCATGCTCCTCGCGGCCGACGCCGGCGACTTCTCGGCGCACGGCTCCTACCAGGTCCGCGGGTAGGAGCCTGACGTCCTGAGGCACCGGCGGTACCGCCATCGCGGAACCGCCGACGATCCGTGGACGGTGGTCTGAGCCTGCGAGTTGACGCGCCATGCCGCTGGCTGACGCGGACGGCGAGCGATCCTTTCGCCGCATGGGTGAACACGCTCGGAACCCTGGTGTCTGGCACCGGGCGTCCCGGCCCGCGTTACCGAGGAATCATCCGACCGGAATGTGGGCCCGGGTCGCTCCCGCGAAGCCCGACCCGCCGACGAAATGACGCGGTGATTCATCGACCGCTCAAGATGGAGGGGGCACGGGCCGATATGGAGGTCGAGTGCCGCCACGCCTCCTGACCGGTGGGCTCTGAAATGGGAGTGATTGACATGTTGTCGTTCCTCAACGAGATGGGCATGATCCAGCGCCTGGGGCTCGTCGCCCTGATCCTCCTCCTGGTGGTCCTGCTGGTCGCCAAGCGCAAGCAGGCCGCCGCCGGCGGTGCGCCCACGTCGTCGAAGACGAAGGCCGAGAAGCCGGCGAAGGCGGAGAAGCCGCGTCGCGAGAAGAAGGCCAAGAAGCCGAAGGAGCCCAAGGCCGATCGCCGGTCGAAGCGTCGCCGCGGACGCGGAGACGACGTCGCACCGGAGCCCGTCGCGGAACCGGTCGCCGAGCCCGTCCTCGCGGCACCTGTGGCACAGGTCGCCCACGTGGCACCGGCCGCCGCCGCTCCCGTCGCCCCCGCACAGCCCGACTGGCCGACCGCCGGTGAGGGCTGGACCGAGCCGTACGCCGAGCCCGTCACGCAGTACGAGGCGGCGCCGGCCGTCGACCACGCCCCGCAGCAGGGGGAGTGGGCGCAGCAGGAGGCCATGGAGCCCGTCGCCGAGGCGCAGTGGGCACAGGAGATCGTCGAGCCCGCACCCGAGGCGTACGCCGAGCCCGTCACGCAGTACGAGGCGGCGCCGGCCGTCGACCACGCCCCGCAGCAGGGGGAGTGGGCACAGCAGGAGGCCATGGAGCCCGTCGCCCAGAGCGAATGGGCACAGCCCGAGGCCGTCGAGCCCGTCGCCGAGGCCCAGTGGGTACAGCAGGAGATCGTCGAGCCCGTCGCCCAGAGCGAGTGGGCACAGCCCGAGCAGACCGAATGGGCACAGCCCGAAGTCGTCGAGCCTGTCGCTGAGGCGCAGTGGGCACAGCCCGAGGCCGTCGAGCCTGTCGCTGAGGCGCAGTGGGCACAGCCCGAGGTCGCCGAGGCCCAGTGGGCACAGCCCGAAGCTGTCGAGCCCGTCGCCCAGAGCGAATGGGCACAGCCCGAGGCCGTGGAGCCCGTCGCTGAGGCCCAGTGGGCACAGCAGGAGATCGTCGAGCCCGTGGCTGAGGTGCCGTCGGTGCAGCCCGAGATCGTCGAGCCGGTCGCCGAGGCCCAGTGGGCACAGCCCGAAGCCGTCGAGCCCGTCGCCCAGCCCGATCAGGCTGAGTGGGCACAGGTCGAGTCCGTCGCCGTCAACGGTGAGGTCGTCGAGCAGATCGAGGAGACTCCGGCCCACGACGAGATCGTTGCCGAGGAGATCGCCGCCAGCGCGTGGGAGCCCGTGGACGAGGTGGACCTCGTCGAGTCGGAGGCGTTCGCCCCGGTCGTCACCCCCGAGCCCGCCGCGTCCGAGCCCGTCGAGGCACTCGTCGTCGAGGAGCAGTGGCAGGCGACCGAGGAGCTCGTCGAGAGCCACACGAACGGACACGCGCACGCCGTCGTCGACGACGCGATCGTCGTCGGTCACGGCACCCCGGTCAACGGTCAGGGTCGCCGCGGCACGCTCGATACGCTCCACCACATGTCCGACGGATCCCCCGAGCCGCACGAGCCGGCCCCGTACCCCGCGGATGAGGAGATCCCGCCCGTCGAATCCGTCGTGGACGTCGCTGTCCCGTCGCCCCCGATGGCCGAGTCGCCCACCGCCCCCGTCGAGTTCTGGGAGAGTCTGCCCGTGGTCGCTGTCCCGACCCAGGAGACGGCCGCCGTCGTCACCGACGCCGTCGACGTCGTCTCCGCACCCGAGCCCGTCGTCGCACGGGACGAGCTGTCCGTGCACGACTTCGTGTCGACGCCCCCCGCACCCGTCACCGAGTCGACCCCGAGCCCGCGGCACCGCTGGGCGGACATGACCCCGACGCCCGCCACGGCTCCCGAGCCGTCGTCACCGTCGCGTCGTTGGGCCGAGCTGCGCCCGATGTCCGAGGCCCAGTCCGCCTCACCGGTCCAGCCGAGCCCCGAGTTCGCCCCCGTCGCTCCGCCCGCGCCGGTGGTCCCCGCGGTCGACAGCGCCCGTCGTGGCCGTTTCGCCCTCGGCGGCTACGCCATGAAGGAGGGACAGGAGATCATCAGCGGCGTCACGTACCGCTCCGAGGTCATCCCGCCCCCGACCCGCTGGCTCCTCGGCCCCGCGACCGGACCCGTTCCGCCCGGAACGCTCATCCTCAACGTCGAGGGCTACGTGAACTGTTCCGAGGCCGACATCGAGGTCGTGATGCAGCCCGGCTTCGCTCCGACGAGTGACGGGTTCAGCATCCGGCTGACCGCCTCCGAGATCGGTTCGTTCGCCGCGAGCGGCACCTACGAGATCCACTAGCGGGGCGCGCCTCACGGATGACGACGGGGACGAAGGCTTCCATGCCCTCGTCCCCGTCGTCCATTTCGCGTCCGCTCCCGGCATGTGGACGGTCTCTGAACCGCCGCCATGCTTGCTAGCCTCGTCCCGATGGGATACGGGGAACGACGGCAGACGATCGCGCGTGTGCGCCAGATCGCGGAGATCGCAGCACGCAACGGATTCGGGTTCCTCCTCCACAGCCGTAGCGCCCGTCGGCGCGTCGACGAGACCCCGCAGCAGGGCAGTCGCGGCGAGCGTCTCGCCACGATGTTCGACGAGCTCGGTCCGACGTTCGTCAAGTTCGGACAGATGCTCTCCACGCGCCCGGACCTCCTGCCACCGGACGTCGTCTCCGAGCTCCGGAGGCTGCAGGACCGCGTCCAGCCGTTCGACTGGGAGATCGCGAAGGCCGTCGTCGAGAACGACCTCGGCCCGATCGACGAGAACTTCGCCTCCTTCGACGAGGTCCCCATCGCGGCGGCGAGCATCGGGCAGGTGCACGGCGCCACCCTGATCGACGGCCGCGAGGTCGTGGTCAAGGTCCAGCGGCCCGACGCCCCCGAGAAGATCAACGCGGATCTCGCGCTGCTCGAGCACATCGCACGCGTCGCGAAGACCCGCGTGAAGCGTCTCCGGTTCGTCGACACCGTCGCGGTCGTCGCCGAATTCCGCCGGGCCATCCTCCAGGAGCTCGACTATCGCATCGAGGCCCGCAACGTCGAGATGGCCCGCCGTGGGTTCACCGACGACCCGACCGTGATCATCCCCGAGGTGATCTGGGACCTCACGACGACGCGCGTCCTCGTCCTGGAGCGGATCGACGGGCTCACCCTCAACAAGGTCGACCTGGACGAGTGGTCCGCGGAGGACCGCCGCACGCTCGCCGCGCGCATCAGCGAGACCTGGATGACCATGGTGTTCGACCACGGTGTCTTCCACGGAGATCCGCACCCGGCGAACATCATCGTCCGGGGACCCGATCAGATCGGGCTGGTGGACTTCGGGATGGTCGGGCAGCTCTCGATGGAGGACCGCCAGGCCGCGATCCACCTCTTCCTGGACCTCGTCGACCAGCGGATCGACAGGCTCCCGCGCCGGCTGCGCGACATCGGGCTTCGCTATCCGGTCGAGCGCGAGGACGAGCTGCGTGACCAGCTCGGGGTCATCATGCAGCGCTACTGGGGTGTGACGCTCGAGAACCTCGACGTCAGCGACCTCCTGCGCGACATCATGCAGACGGTCTACCAGCTCGGCATCCGTATGCCCCCGCGCTGGATCGTGTTCGACAAGGCCATCGCCACCCTCTCGGGCGTGGCGATGGACATCGCACCGGACTTCAACGTCTTCGAGACGGCGCGTCCGCACGCCCGCCGTCTCATGATGAACCGCTACCGCCCCGATGTGATGGCGGGCCGGCTGCGCAACCGCGGGGACCGCTACCGCGAGGCACTGATGGAGCTGCCGTTCCAGGTCCACGACCTGATGAGCGAGCTGCGCGACGGAGAACTCAAGATCGCCATCCAGCAGGAGGGCTTCACGGAGTCGACCGAACGGGCCCTGGGCGCCAGCAACCGCTTCGCCCTGGCGATCCTCGCATCCGCGGTGTTCCTCGGTTCGTCCATCATGGCCGCGTTCCTGAAGACCGGCCCGGAGATCCTCGGCATCACGGTGGTCGCGCTGCCCGGGGTGGTGGTCGGAACCGTTCTGGCGGTCGGTGTGCTGATCGGCGTGCTTCGATCGGGACGCTGGTAGTGGCGTGGACGACGAGCCGCGTCCGCTTCGACGAGGTCGAGGCCCTGAGGAATGCGCTCGGATGCCCCGAGCCGATGGCCTGGGTGCTGGTGCGCCGTGGCCTCGCCGATCCGGATGAGGCGCGCGCCTTCCTGACCTCGGAGGGCGACCTCGAGCCGCCCGAGGCCATCCCCGGCATCGCCGAGGCCGCGGACCGCCTCGTGAAGGCCGTCCGCGCGAACGAGCGGGTGGTCGTGCACGGCGACTACGACTGCGACGGGATCTGCTCCACGGCGATCCTGCTGAGCGCGCTCACGTCGCGCGGCGTGCGGGCGCGCCCGTTCCTGCCGAGCCGCTTCACCGACGGGTACGGCGTCAACCTGGCGACCGTCGAGCGACTGGCCGACGAGGGATGCGACCTCCTCGTCACCGTCGACTGCGGGACGACGGCCGTGGAATCGCTCACGCGCGCGGCGGAGCTCGGCATCGAGAGCGTCGTCTGCGACCACCACCTCGCCGGAGGGGTGCGGCCCCCGGCCATCATCGCGAACCCCGCGCTCGGGCACGGCACCGACGCCCTGCCGTCGGCGGCCGGCGTCACGTTCAAGCTCGTGCAGGCACTCGCCGCCCGGCTCGACGGCGACCGCCTGAGCCCGCCGGAGGACCACGGCATCGACCTCGTCGCGCTCGCGACCGTGGCCGACGCGGTCCCGCTGATCGGCGAGAACCGCCGCCTCGTCGCGCGCGGGCTCGCCGCCATCCACACCGCGCCGCGGCCCGGCATCGCGGCCCTGTGCGCGGCGTCCGGGGTGTCACCGCGAAACCTCACCGCCCGCGACCTCGGCTGGAACCTCGCGCCGGCCATCAACGCGTCGGGGCGCATGGCGCACCCCGAGCGGGCGCTGGACGTGCTCCTCGGCGACGACAGTCCCGCCACCACGATCAACGCCAAGGCGCTCTGGGACCTCAACATGGAGCGGCGGGAGGTGGAGCAGCGCGTCACGGCCGAGGCCATCGAGATCATCGAGGCGTCCGACCCCGCCGTCCGTGAGGCCCCGGCGCTCGTGGTCAGCGGCGAGGGATGGCACGAGGGCGTGGTCGGAATCGTCGCGTCGCGCCTCGTGGAGCGTTTCGGCCGGCCGTCGATCGTCGTCAGCGTGACCGACGGGATGGGGAAGGGGTCCGGGCGCAGCGTTCCGGGCGTCGACCTCCACTCACTGGTGGCGGGTGCCGCGTCGCGCCTCGACCGCTGGGGCGGGCACGCCGGGGCCATCGGGCTCCAGCTCCGTGAGGCCGACGTCCCCGACTTCCGGCGGGATCTCGTCGCCGTCGCCGCCGCGGTGACCCACGCCATCGAGCACGCGCAGGTTCGCACGGTCGACGCGGTCGTCGGTGCGGCCGACCTGTCCCTGGGGGACGCCGAGGCGCTCGACACGATGCAGCCGTTCGGCAACGGGAATCCGGAGGTGCGGTTCGCGGTGCCGGCCGCCGTCATCCAGAACGTCGGCACCGTCGGGCGCGATGCCCAGCACCTGCAGGTCCGCCTCCGCGTGGGCGGCGCCTTCACCCGCGCCATCGGATGGCGGCAGGGACGGCGCAGCGCCTCGCTCGAGGTCGGCGCCCGCGGTGACGCGATCGTCCAGCTCGGCATCGAGCGGTGGCAGGACATGGTCGGGCCACGCGTCACCCTGGAGGCGCTCGACACCCTGGGGCCCGCGTCCCGTTCGGTGCCCGTCGTGGGCTCCGCCACGCGCCTCACCGGCGAGCGCGTGCTGAGGTCCGACGATGTCGTCGCGCCGGGTGGGGAGGGGGCACCGCGAGGCGTGCGGGACCTCCGGGACCGCGGCGTGGCCCTCGCCACCATCGCTGCCCTCGCCGGCGCCGATGAGGGCGTGGCCGTCGTCACCGCCGACGTGTCGGGACGACGCATCCTGATGGACGATCTCCTGCGCCCCTCGCGCCTCGGCGTCGACCACCACCAGATCCGCGACTCCCGTCGCGACGCACTCGGGGCGCACGCCGATCCGCGGCCCACGGGCCCCTCCATGCTCCTCCTCGACTACGGCTCGCTCCCGGAGACGGATCTCCCGCACGGCGTCCACGTCGTGGCCCTCGATCCGCCCGTGGACGCACCGTCGGCCGAGTGGCTGCGTCACCGGGCCCACGATCGGTGGCTGCACCTCGTCTGGGGTGACGACGAGCGCGGCTATGCGGAACGGGTCATCGAGGACGACGCGGCGCTGCGCGATGCGGCCGCCGTCATCTGGCGCGTCCTCGCCGACGGGAGTCACCATCCGTGGGGGAGCGACCTCGACCAGGCGCTCCTGGGCGCCCCCTCGGCCGAGGTGTCCGTGCGCCGGATGCTCCTCGCGCTCCGCGCGCTCGGTGAGATCGGCCGCCTCGAGATCACCACGGACGGCGTGCGCGGAGTCGCCGACGCCCCGCCGGCCAAACTCGACGACGCACCCACCGCGCGTTCGGTCTCCGAGTGGCGCGACGGCGCCCGCGCGTTCCTCTCGGAGGTCGACGGCTTGGCCTTCTTGAGCGCCGCGATATCCTGAGATGGATGTCCGAACTCCTCACAGACGGTGAAACCGTCGACACGACCGCCGTCGACGATGTGATCGACGAGGTCCGGCGTCACCACAGCGATGTCGACGCGGACACCATCCGGCGCGCGTACGCGTTCGCCGAGGAGCATCATCGCGGTCAGCTCCGCCGCTCCGGAGAGCCGTTCATCTCGCATCCCGTCGGGTGCGCCATGATCTGCGCCGAGCTCGGGGCGGACTCGCAGGCCATCCAGGCCGCTCTGATGCACGACACCGTGGAGGACACGGAGGCCAGCCTCGACGAGGTGGAGGCCCTGTTCGGTTCGGACGTCGCCGCACTGGTGGACGGTGTCACCAAGCTCACGAAGATCCACTTCGAGAGCCAGGAGGAGCACCAGGCCGAGAACTACCGCAAGCTCATCGTCTCGATGTCGAGTGATCTCCGCGTCCTCGTGGTGAAGCTCGCCGACCGGCTGCACAACATGCGCACGCTCAGCTACATGAGCAAGAACAAGCGCATCCAGAAGGCGCGCGAGACCCTCGAGATCTACGCACCGCTCGCGCACCGCCTCGGTATCCACGCGCTCAAGTCGGAACTCGAGGACCTCGCCTTCGCCGCGCTCCATCCCCGCCGCTACGCCGAGATCCAGCAGCTCGTCAACCAGCGCCGCGCCGACCGCGACGCCATGATCGCCGACGCGGGAGCGTTCCTCGATCGCGAGCTCCAGGACGTCGGCATCGTGCCCATCGAGATCACCGGACGGGCGAAGCACATCTACTCCATCTACGAGAAGATGACCGTCAAGAGCAAGGAGTTCAACGAGATCTACGACCTCACCGCGCTGCGCGTGATCGTGGACTCGGTGAAGGACTGCTACGGCGCCGTCGGCATCATCCACTCGCTGTGGAAGCCGATGCCGGGCCGGTTCAAGGACTACATCGCGATGCCCAAGTTCAACGGGTATCAGTCCCTCCACACCACCGTGATCGGGACCAGCGGTCACCCGCTCGAGATCCAGATCCGCACTCCCGAGATGCACCGCATCGCGGAGTTCGGCGTCGCGGCGCACTGGCTCTACAAGGACCAGCCGTCCGGCCAGAACTCCCCGGCGTGGGTCGGGCACATGATGGAGTGGCAGGAGGACACGAGCGACCCGGGTGAGTTCATGGACTCCCTCCGCTCCGACCTCTACCAGGACGCCGTCTACGTCTTCACGCCGAAGGGCGAGGTCCGCGAGCTGCCGGCCGGTGCCACGCCGATCGACTTCGCCTACGCCGTCCACACCGATGTCGGCCACCGCACGGTCGGGGCGCGTGTCAACGGGCGCATCGTGCCGCTCTCGCACGGCCTCCGCTCGGGGGACTTCGTCGAGATCCTCACCAGCAAGGCCCCCCGCGGCCCGTCCCGCGACTGGCTGCACCTCGTCAGCACCAGCAAGGCGCGCTCCAAGATCCGCGCGTTCTTCCGCCGTGAGCAGCGCGACGACGCGGAACACCAGGGCCGCGACCTCCTCCACGAGCATCTGCGCAAGGCGGGTTTGCCCAATCAGAAGATCGCCGGCTCGCCGCTCCTTCACCAGGTCATCCAGGAGATGGGGTTCCGGAAGGCGGAGGAGTTCTACATCTCCATCGGGTCCGGTCGCACGTCCGTCCAGACCGTGGTCAACAAGATCATCGCGCGCCTCAAGGCCGGGGAGGGGGTCGACGCACAGAAGCACCCCGCGGCCGATCTCGAGCAGCGCAGCAGACTGCGTTCGCGCTCCGCCCAGCCCTCCACGGATCTGGGCCTCTCGGTCGACGGCGTCCCGGACGTGCTCGTCCGCCTGGCCAGCTGCTGCAAGCCCGTGCCCGGGGACGAGATCCTCGGATACATCTCGCTGGGACGCGGCATCACGGTCCACCGCGAGGACTGCCCCAACGCCAGGGCCCTTCTCAAGAACCCGGAGCGCTTCACCACCATCTCCTGGGTCGGACCGTCGCAGCGCAGCTTCAACGTCGAGATCGCAATCGACGGGTGGGACCGCCCCCGGCTCCTGGAGGACCTCTCCCGCACGGTCTCGGAGGCCGGCGCCAACATCATCGTCGCCCAGTGCACGGTGGAGGACCAGATGGCGCGCGCACGGTTCACCGTCGACCTCGGCGACGTGGAGGAGCTGCGGAGCCTCATCTCGGGGCTGCGCAACGTGGAGGGCGTGTTCGACGCCTACCGCGTCACCCCCGGTATCTAGATGGGTGATCCCATGAGTTCGCGGCGTGGTGCACGCCCCCGGCGGCGCGGATACGCCACCGGGCGACTCGGACAGGACACCACCCTGCCTCTCGGCGCCCGGCGGCGCCCCGCATCCACCGGTGACGCACCCCACATCCACGATCCCATGGGATCACCCATCTAATGATCCCCCCATCCCGCGCGTGTCCCGGGCGATGACGGGACGAGACGCCCACGGCCACGGTCCCGGGCGGTTCCTGCCGTTGGCGCTCCTCGCGTTCCTGCTGCTCCTCCTGGGGAGCACGGCCGCACTGGGATCGGTGAACGAGGTCCTCGCCGACTTCCATCGCAACAACACCGTCATCTCCGAGTGCCACTCGCTGGAGGACTACCAGGCGGCCCGTCACGAGGCACCCGAGCAGACCTACGGCGACATCGACGGGGCGATCGACGCAGCGCTGACGGATCCGAGTCTCGTCGGTACGACAGAACGCCCGTGTCCCGAGCGCCCCGCGGACGAGGACGGGGGAGGGGGGATCTGGGACGGCGGGACCCTTCTCGTCGTCATCGCGCTTCAGATCGCCGTCCTCGGTGCCGCGCTGTGGCTCGCGCGCCACCGGATCGGCCCGACGGCGCGCCGCGTGGGACGTGCCCTCTCCGTGAGGACGTGGATCGTCATCGGCGTCCTGGCCCTCGGTGCCGGCATCCTCGTCGGCGGCCTCGCGATGCGCGCGCCGCCCGCGCCGACGGTGGAGGTGGTGGACACGTCGGTCCACGCACCCGTCGCCGCGATGCAGGACGACCGTCTGGTCCCGACGACGGAGCGGTCGCCGGCGTTCATCCGCGCGCGGATCACCCGTATGGCGGCGCTCGGCGCACGCACCGTGCGCGTCGACATGCGGTGGGACCTCGTGGCCGCCTCGCGGCCCGTGAATCCGGGCGATCCGGCCGACCCGGCCTATGACTGGACGACCTACGACCACATCGTCGCCGAGGCCGCGCGCGCCGGGATCCAGGTGTTCTTCACCGTCTGGGGCACCCCCGACTGGGCGGCTGATCCCAGTGTGCCCGCCACCGCGGGCGACCCGGAGTGGGGCAACCGCCGCCCCGCCGATTCCGGGGAGCTCGGGGCCTTCGCCACTGCCGCGGTGACCCGGTATTCGCCCCGGGGAGTGCGGTCCTGGGAGGTCTGGAACGAGCCCAACAACGCGTCGTTCCTCCGCCCGCAGTACGAGCGCGAGGGCTCGGAGTGGGTGGCGGTGGGCCCGTCGACCTACGCGTCGCTGCTGGCAGCGTTCGCCCAGGCCGCCAATGCGGTCGACCCGGACGTCGTCATCGTGTCGGGTGGCGTCGCACCGGTCGGCGATCCCTGCCTCCTTCGCTGCGCCGGCACGGCACGTATGCCCAACCGGCTGGGCCCGGGGCAGTTCCTGCAGGCGCTGTCGGAGCTCCCGGAACACACGTGGGTCGACGTCGTCGCCGCGCACCCGTACCCGTCGGCCCCCCCTCCGGCCGACGGCGCCCCCGCACGGACGCGCAAGATCGACATCGACAACCTCGCCGACCTCGGCACCGCCCTGGCCGGCACCACGTTCGCCGGAACGCCGGTGTGGCTGACCGAGTACGGGTGGCAGACCGAGTCGACGCCGTCCCTGACCTATGCGGTCACCCCGGACGAGCAGGCGGCGCGGATCGCCGACACGTTCGGCCTGCTGACCCGCTTCCCGGCGGTCGAACTGGCGTCCTACTACTTTCTCCAGGACAACGCGGCGTTCACATCGGGCCTGTACCGGGCGAGCGACGACGAGACGCTCAGCGATCCGAAGCCCGGTGCACAGGCCTACGGACTGCCGCTGGCACGTCTGAGCGACGCGTCCGACGGCCGCGTCCGCCTGGCGGGGCAGGTGCGACCCGCGACCGCGGCGACGACGGTCACGCTGGAACGCCGCATCGACGGCCGGTGGAGGACGGTCTCGACGTTCGCCACCCGTGAGGACGGGACGTTCGTCGTCGCCGTGGACACGCACGGACATGCCGCGACCCTCCGCGCGGCGTGGACCGCCCCCGACGGCGAGCGTCTCAGCGGAGTACCGCTGACGATCCCCTGACGGCCCGGCGGTCCCGGCGTCTCCAGCGTGGGCGCGACGGATCCGGATCAGGGCGTCGTGCCCGACGGTAGCGGCCGTCGCCGTCATGTCCTCGGTCGACCACCTCTGAGTGGCCCGGACCATGCTCGCCCGGCCCCCGCAGGATCATCCGGCGCGGCTGCTAGCCTCGTTCGTCGTGGATAAATGGCTTGAGCTCTTGACCCCGTCGGCGGCCGCACTGGCGATCGTCTTCGCCATCGCGTTGGTCATCCAGTCCATCCGGCACGGTCGTGCGCTCCGCCGCCTCGAGGGACGGATCACCGATCAGGAGGGCGCGGGTGCCCGTGTGTCGCTGGATCGGCTCCGTGAGCTCCAGCGTAGCCGCGGGGGTGCCGCGGCGCTCTCGGCCGACACACCGGCCACCTCGGGCGATCTGGATCTGCCACCGCTCGACGACACCGCGACGGTGACGTCCCACGCGGAGACCGACGAGGCACCGCGCCGCGCGCCCTCGCCCGGCATGCGCTGGCAGCCCGTCGCCGCGATCATCGCCGTCCTGGCCGTCCTGGGCGGCACCACCTGGTACCTGTTCTTCCGCGGGGACGAGGACACCTCCGCATCCAACGGACCCACCACGACGCTGACTCAGACCGGCACGAGCACGGGCACGAGGACGAGCAGCACGCTCCCCACACCGGGCCAGGTGGTCACCACGGCCTCGGCGACCCCGAAGCCCCTGACGAACGGCAAGGGCGCGTACACGGTCAAGGTGGTGAACGGGTCCGGAATCGGCGGCCTGGCCGGTGCCGTCACTCCACTCGTCCAGAGCAAGGGCTACAACACCGTCCCGGCCGGGAACACCGCTTCACAGGACCTCACGAAGTCGTTCGTCGTCTACGTCGACCCCTCCAAGATCGATGTGGCCGACAACGTGGCGAAGGACTTCGGCATCACCAGGCTCTCTCCGCTCGACGGCGTCTCGCTCGAGAGCGAGGACGACGCCGTCGGCGTCGACGTCATCCTCGTGCTCGGCAACGACGACGTCGCGCAGGCGTTGCGACCGTAAGCATCTGAGAGTGGTCCCCGTGACGTCCGGATACCGCCTTGGCGGTGTCCGCGAGGGTGGTCTGCCGAGCACATCGGTGACCTGCTCACCATCGTGGTCGCGGCCCGCGACGATCCAGCCGAGAAGGTGACCGCGGGGATCAGTCCCCGGGTCGGCCGAAGCCTCCGCCTCCTGGGGTCTCGATGCCGATGACGTCGCCCGCACGGACGGGCCCCTGCCACTTGGACGAGACCTCCACGCCGTTCACCAAGCTGCGGCCCATGGCTCCGTCATCCCCACCGCGAGCACCCGCCGGTGCGGAGTGCCGTCGTTCGGCCAGGATGGACACCTGCGCGGGCGCGAGGAGCTCGATCTCGCGGACGAGGCCATCGCCGCCCCGATGGGCGCCGAAGCCGCCGGTGGCGCGGCGGATGGCATAGGTGCGCACGCGGACGGGGAAGGTCACCTCCAGCACCTCGATCGGCGTGTTCCGCGTGTTGCTCATCGCGACGTGCACGCCGGTGGGCCCCGGGGCGGTGGGTGACGCCCCCTGGCCGCCGCCGATGGTCTCGTAGTAGCTGAAGGCGTCGGTGCCGATCACCAGGTTGTTCATGGTCCCCTGTCCCTGGGCGGGAACCGGGAACGCCTGGCCGAGCGCGGCCAGCAGGAGGTCCACGATGCGACTGGAGGTCTCCACGTTGCCGGCTGCGACCGCATGCGGCGACATCGCGTTGACGACGCTCCCCTCCGGAGCGGTGATCCTCACCGGTGCGAACGCCCCCGCCGAGGAGGGGATGTCCGGATCGGTGACCGCCCGGACGACGAAGTACACCGCCGACCGGGTCACGGCGAGCGGGCAGTTGACGTTGCCGCGGACCGCGTCGGCGGTCCCGGTGAAGTCCACGTGGAGATCGGAGCCGTCGACCGTCACCCGGACATGGAGGGGGATCGGCGCCTCCGTGACGCCGTCGCCCTCCAGGTACTCCACCGCGGTCCAGGACCCGTCGGGCATCGCGGACACGGCCGCCCGCGTCCTGCGCTCGGCGTAGTCCACGAGGGCGTCGAAGGCGGTCAGGACGGTGCGGAGTCCGTGACGTTCGACGACCTCGCCGAAACGCCGGTCGGCGAGCCGATGGCAGGCGCGTTGCGCGGCGAGATCCCCGCGCCGCTCTCGCGCGGTACGGCTGTTGGCCACGATCAGGTTGACGACGTCGTCGTTGGTCGTGTCGCCCACCACGATGCG
The DNA here is from genome assembly GCA_964406645.1 of uncultured Bifidobacteriaceae bacterium. Classification (GTDB taxonomy): domain Bacteria; phylum Actinomycetota; class Thermoleophilia; order Miltoncostaeales; family Miltoncostaeaceae; genus CALMEC01. The sequence goes on from CAYOSM010000030.1 coordinate 14,558, forward strand.
GGTGGGAGGGATGACGAGCCCCTCCTGGATGAGTTCCGTCGCGCCCGCGGGCATGCTGCCTGGGGACATGCCGCCGACGTCCGCGTGGTGGGCCCGGCTGACGGAGTAGGCGACGATGCGCCCGTCCGCCGCGATGGGGGACACGAGCGTGATGTCGGGAAGATGTGTCCCGCCACGGTAGGGGTCGTTGAGCGCCCAGACCTCGCCGGGCACGGCGCCGCGTTCACGGACGGCGTCGACCGCCTCCGGCATGGCGCCGAGGTGCACGGGGATCGCGGCGGCCTGGACGATCATGCGGCCGTCGGCGTCGAAAAGCGCCGTGCTGCAGTCCCGTCGTTCGGTGATGTTGGGGCTGTAGGCCGCGCGCACCAGGGCGGCTTCCATCTCCTGCGCGATGGCCTGCAACGCGTTCCCGAGGATCTGGAGCGAGACGGCGTTCATCTCAGCGCTCACAGATCACCGCCCCGAGATCTCCCGTGCGGATGCTCCAGCCCTCGGCCAGCCACCCCGTGGCGCCTTCCAGGGGGAAGGTGGCCGGCCCACGTGCCGGGAGCGACCGCGTGACACCGCCGAAGGCCGGCACGATGGACGGCCCGATCGCCGCGAGGCGCACGGTGACGACCTCCACGGGCCGCGTGGCGTCCGCGGCACCGGTCCGGCGCTCGTGGAGGTCGTCGAACCGTGCGCGCGTCGACGCCGTCTCCTCACCGGGCTCCCAGGGGACGTCGATCGAATGCGTCTGTCCGACGTATCGGCAGTCGAGGCGCCACTCCCGTCCGTGTGGCGCGTCATCGGGCAGCCGGGCGGAGAGGGCCTCCCGCGCGGCGAGGAGGGCCGGGCCGTCGTCCATGGAGAGAAGGACCGTCTGTGCGACGTCGCGTCGCTCCGGGGCCATGACGAGGCCCAGGGCCGCCAGCGCACCCGCGCCGTGGGGCAGGATCACGGTCCGCATGTCCATCTCACGAGCGACGTCACAGGCGTGGAGGGGCCCGGCGCCACCGAAGGCGATGAGGGCCATGTCGCGAGGGTCGACGCCACGTTCGACGCTCACGACGCGGAGCGCACGCACCATCTCGTTCACCGCGACGGCGACGATGCCCTCGGCGCACTCCTCGAGGCCCATCGCGAGGTCGGCGGCGATGCGCCCCACAGCCGTGGCCGCCGCGTCGGCGTCCAGTGTCAGATCACCGGAGAGCGGGGCGTCGACGGGAATGCGGCCGAGCACGACGTTGGCATCGGTGACCGTGGCCTCCGTGCCACCGCGGCCGTAGCAGGCCGGGCCGGGATCGGCGCCCGCCGACTGCGGACCCACGCGGAGTGCGCCTCCGGAGTCGATCCAGGCGATCGATCCTCCGCCGGCCGAGACCGTATGGATGTCGAGCATGGGCAGATAGAGGTCGTAGCCGTTGATCGACGTCTCGGAGGTCCGCTGCGGTTCGCCGTCGATCAACGCCACGTCGCAGCTCGTCCCGCCCATGTCGAAGGTGAGGGCGCGTCCGCCCGCCAGCCGTTCGGCCACGTGCCGCGCGCCGATGACCCCGGCCGCCGGGCCCGAGAGCACGGTCAGCGCCGCATGACGGGCCGCCTCCTCACGGGCGAGGGTGCCCCCGTTCGACTGCATGATCGCCGCGTCCGGCAGTCCGGCCTCGCGGGTCCGCTCGCCGAGCGTCCCGAGATAGCGACCGAGGACCGGTCCGAGCGTCGCGTCGACGCACACCGTGCTGAACCGTTCGTACTCGCGGATCTCCGCGCTGACGTCGCTCGAGATGCTGACGGAGAGGTGGGGGAGATCACGCCCGATGCGCTCGGCGATGAGGCGCTCGTGCTCCGGATGGCGGAAACTGAAGAGAAGGCCCACGGCGACGGCCTCGGCCCCGCACGCGTCGAGGTTCCGGATCACCTCGTCCAGGGAGTTCTCGTCCAGCGGGACGATCACGCCGTCCGGCCCGCACCGCTCGGTGACCTCGAACCGTCGCTCGAATGGGACGACCGGAGCCGGGTGCGCGTCACCGAGCCGGTACAGGTGCGCGCGGTTCTGGCGGCGGATCTCGACGACGTCCCGGAACCCCTCCGTGGTCACCAGAGCGGTGCACGCGCCGGTCCGCTCCAGGAGGGCGTTGGTCCCCACGGTCATGCCGTGCGTCAACCGGGCGACGTCGGACACCTCGAGGCCCGCGGCCTCCAGAGCCGCGTGGACGGCCTCGACGACGCCGATGCTCTGGTCGCGCGGCGTGCTCGGCACCTTCGCCGTCACCACACGGGTGCCCGTGACCACGGCGGCGTCGGTGAACGTCCCTCCGACGTCCACTCCGACAAGCGTCCCCGGTGGCTGTGACCCGACTGATGGCATCCGAGGGCAGCCTATCGGGGCGCCGCCGGACACCGACCTCGATGAGAGCCGGTCGACGGACACCGGCGTGGGAAAGAGCCCGGAGAAGTGGCCCGCGGCGTCCGAGGCAGTGCCCCGTTCATGTTAAGTGCCAGGCACCGGGCTTGACGTGAGAACCCAGCATCTAGAATCGGGACATGATCACCCTGTACCAGCTGGAGCGGTGCCCTTGGTGCGCCGCCGTCCGCCAGGCCATCCTGAACGTCAAGATCGAGGAGTACCGGATCGTGAACGTCCCGATGGACCGCGACGGGCGGACGGCCCTGGTCGAACTCACCGGACAGGCGCGGGTGCCCGTGCTGGTGGACGGCGACACGGCCATCTGGGACTCACAGCGGATCGTCCGCCACCTCTACGCGACCTACGGAGGGCCCGAACGTGCCCGGTCCATCGCCGAACTTCCCGACGACGTGGGCGGTCAGCGGGTCCTGACCGACTGACCTCGGCTCGTGCCGAGCCTCAACGCGGCGTCACGCTCGGGCGTCAGACCGCGATGCGCTGGGCGTACGCCCCGGGATAGGTCGCCCGGAGGGAAGCGGCCTCGGTCCGTGCCTCGGCCGAGGTCGTGAACTCACCGGTGAAGACGACGTAGAAGCCGGCGCGGAGTGAGCTGAACTCGTCGGAGACGAGGACGCCGGCGCTCAGCCCGGTGTCGTTGACCCGCGCCGCGAAGGCATCGGCCGCATCCCTGTTGGTGACGCTCGAGAGGATGACGGTGTAGCCGTCGCCGCCGGTCCAGCCGTCCGTGGAACCGGTCGTGTCCGTGGTGTCCGTCGTATCAGTGGTATCCGTCGTGTCCGTGGTGTCGCCGAAGGGGTCGTCGGTCGTCGTATCGGTACCGGTGTCGCCGAACGGGTCGTCGGTGAACGTGCCGGTATCGGTGTCGCCGAACGGGTCGTCCGTCATCGTGTCCGTGTTCGTGTCGCCGAACGGGTCATCGGTGAACGTGCCGGTGTCGGTCTGCCCGTCCGTCGTGAAGGGGGGAAGCGTGGTGGTGGACGTGTCCGTGAACGGCGGGACATCGGTCACGACGCCGGTGTCGGTGGAGACGGCCGCGCTGCCGGAATCCTCCCTGGTGAGGGCCCAGATGAGTGCTCCGCCGCCGATCGCGAGCGCGAGGAGCGCCGCGACGATCACGGGTGCGGTCGTGCCGCGCTTGCGCAACGGGACCGCCGCCTGCGTGGGGGCGCCGCATTCGAGGCAGTACTGCTGGTCCGGCTCGACCTCCGCTCCGCATTCGGGGCAGGCCGGGGGTGCCGGAGGCGCCTCGTCCGTCGCGCTCTCCTCCGAGGCCGCGTCGGACTCCTCGGGGCGCGCGTCGTCGTCCGGGACGATGAGGTGGTCGTCGCTCACTGCCCCTCCTCGGCGAGATCGATGACGGTGGTCGGAGTGTCCGCGACCTCCGCGGGGTCGCCGGCCTCCGGAGGATCCGGGGGGAGCACGCGGGCGCCACAGCGGAAGCAGAACGCCGCCTCCTCCGGGAACGGGGCTCCGCAGCTCATGCAGTAGCCGACCGTGGGAGGCGCCTTCTGCTTGCGACGGACGTCCAGATCGATGAGCTGCCGGTCGAGCTCGGCGAGCTTCATGTCCATCTCGAGCACCAGGTCCGATCGACGGGCGAGAAGGTCCGCGTCCTCCACGCCACGACGGCGCAGATCGACGGCGAGGCCGCCCACGTGGTACACCGACTCCTCGCGCTGATCGAAGAGGTCACGCCGATCCCGGCGCAGCGCAGCGATGCTCGCCTGCTTCTCGGCGGGCGGCGGAGCAGGGGGCTTGACGGGAGGCGGGGGTACCGAGCCGATCGCGGGGGCCACGTCGGCGGCCGCGGTGGCGTCGATCACATTCGGCACCGGGGGGGACGCGACCGGCGGCGGCTCGATCTCCTCGGGGCCGACGACGATGTCGTCCGTGATGGGTGTGTGGGCTCGAATGTCGCTCACGCTGTGATCAGGCTATTCGACGGAACCGGCTTCGCGTCACCGGGTGGTCACGCGCCGTTCGGGGCGGAATCGGGGGTCTCCTGCGGCGGGACGACGGTCATGTTCGCCGCCAGCTGGAGCCGTCCGTTGACGTGGTACTGGATGTCGACCTGATCACCGCGCAGGTCGCCGTAGACGCCGACGCCGATACCCAGCGTCACCTTTCTCCAGAATCCGAGCTTCGGCTGCGGACGCACCTGCCGGCGGATGCGGATCCAGCGGCCGTCGGCGGTCCAGGAGTCGTCGGGGATCTCGATCGAGTTGACGAGGACCTTGTAGGGGGGTTCGGCGTCGGCGGGGAGTGGGACACTCCAGATTTCTTCACTCATCGCTGTTCGATCTCGAATCGGGGTTTCGTCGCAGACGGGGAATCATGGCACACGGGCCATACGGCAAAGATCGCTTCCGCGACGACACGGCAGCGATTGTCTCCTCATGCTCTGGAGGAGTCGGGCAGCGGTGCTCCTCCGGACGGATTGGGGACACCGTCCGTCCCCGGTGCGCCCGGATAGCGGCCGAGGGCATACCGCTCCGCCTCGGTCAGAGGCCGCGGCCGCTGGGATTCGTCGATCCTGACCATCACGGCGACGGCGCGTGCGCGGAGCCGGTCGGCGTACATGATGCGGTGTCCCAGTGTCATCGACGTACGTCCGACGGCCATGGCCCAGGTCTCCACGGTGATCTGCCGGGCGGACGCCGGTATCTCGGCGATGTAGTCGCACTCCGTGCGCGCAACGACGAAGGCGTCGTCGGGCACGAATCCCAGCCCTCGGAAGAAGCCCCATCGGGCGGTCTCGAGGAACGAGAAGTAGGCGACGCTGTTGACGTGTCCGAGGGTGTCCAGATCGTTGTAGCGGACCTGGATGGTCTCGATCTCCACACCGGAGGTCGAATCGGAGTGCGGACTGTCCACGTGTGCCTTCCTGCCCGTGCGGAGGACGACGCGCCGGATGGCCTGCATCGGCCGCCCGTGCACGCGTCGATTATCTGAGGCCCGTACCGCGGACGTCGGTGCGGCCGAGATGCGAGCGACGTGAAATCGTGGCGCGCGCGGCAGGATTCGAACCTGCGACCTTTGGCTCCGGAGGCCAACGCTCTATCCAGCTGAGCTACGCGCGCACGCTCGTGGCAGTGTACCGAACGTGCCCAGCAGAACTCCCGGAACACCGTCGCCGGCGTCGGCCACCGTCGCCGTCGTGAGCGACACCCACCTTCCGCGCGGAACACGCTCCCTCCCGGAGCACGTGTCCGTCCTGGTGCGAGATGCGGATCTCGTCATCCACGCCGGGGACTTCACCTCACCCGAGATGGTCGACACGTTCCGGTCGATGGGACCACCGCTCCTCGCCATCCACGGTAATGCGGACGAGGACGGCGTCCGGTCCGCCCTGCCGGCCACCGCCGTCGTCACGGTGGCCGGGATCGTCATCGGTGTCGTGCACAACGGGGGCCCGGAGGCCGGACGGCTCGCACGCCTGCGCAAGCGGTTCCCGGAGTGCCGGGTGGTCGTCTTCGGCCATTCCCACATCCCGCTGGTGCTCGACGACGGGGATCTCATGATCCTCAACCCCGGAAGCGCCTCGGACCGCCGCCGCCAGCAGCATCACTCCATGGCCGTACTGCACATCGAGGACGGACGGGTGAAGGTCGAGTTCGTCCGGCTCGACGACCCGGTCGGTCCGCTGCCCGACGAGCTCGTCCGACGGGCGGGGTGACTCGGATCCTTAGGATGCGCACATGGATCTGAGCGTCACATTCCTGGGCACGGCCGCGTCCGTCCCCAGCAGGGGCCGCGGTGTGGCCGCGACCCTCGTCTCGCGTGGCGGCGAGCGATGGCTCGTGGACTGCGGCGAGGGGACGCAGCGGCAGATGCTCCGGTCCGGCGTGGGGCTGGTGGACGTCGACCTGGTGTTCCTCACGCATCTTCACGCGGATCACGTGCTCGGCCTGCCGGGGCTGATCAAGACCTACGGACTGCGGGGGCGTGAACGGCCGCTCCGCATCGTCGGGCCGGAGGGGCTCGATCAGTTCGTCCGCCAGCTGGGGCCCGTGATCGGGCGGACCCCGTTCACGCTCGACATCGACGAACGATCGCCGGGTGTCGTGCACGACGCGCCGGATCTGCAGATCGAGGCGTTCCCGACCGATCACGGCGTGCCGTCGCTGGGCTTCGCCCTGTTCGAGGACGACCGGCCGGGAAGCTTCGACGTGGCGGCGGCCACCGCGCTCGGCGTGCCCTCCGGCCCGTTGTTCGGCCGGCTCCAGCGCGGCGAGACGGTGACGCTCGAGTCGGGCGCGGTGGTCCGGCCCGACGAGGTGATGGGGGAGCCCCGCGACGGGCGGGCCATCGTCATCTCCGGAGACACGCGTCCCTGCGACGCCATGGCCGAGATGGCCGAGCGCGCCGATCTCCTCATCCACGAAGGGACGTTCCTGGCGGCGGATCGGCAGCGGGCGGTCGAGACACGCCACAGCACCGTGACGGAGGCCGCCGAGATCGCCCGGGACGCCGATGTCGCGCTCCTAGCCCTCACGCACCTGTCGAGTCGCTTCATGCCGCGCGACGCCCGGGCCGAGGCCGAGGCGGTCTTCCCCCGCGTAGTGGTCCCCAAGGACTTCGACCGGATCGAGATCCCGTTCCCGGAGCGGGGAGCGCCCGAGCTCATCCGATGGGACGAACGCCCGGGGCTTTCGGAGACGGCCGACGACGACGTCGGCGCATCCACGGGATTGTGACGGTCTCGGTCCTGACGCGGTCCGAGGCGACGGGCAGACGGCGACGGGTCTCACTGCCCCGTGGTCGGCGCCCAAGCTGGGACCGGGCAGGCGGGATCTCCCGCTCATAGCGGTCAGCGGGCACCGGGCTCGGCCATGGCGTCCGACGCACCGCCTACGATGGACGTGCCCCTCGAAAGACGGGGTCGCGGAGAATCAGCGAAGCCCGGTTTGAATCCGGCACTGTGCCGCAACGGTGAAGCCCCCGACGGGGGATGAGTCCGGTCGCCTGATGCGTCCGTGTGAACGCTGGAGAGTCCTCGAGATCAAGGACCGTCCGCGAATCGCGCCAGACGCGCTCGCCGGCCCCTCTCGTGGACGCACGAGAGGACGAGAGATGCAGACGAGCTACACGGTCGGGTCGCGAACCTTCCACCTCGACGCCGCGCAGGCCGAGGCCGCACTCGCGGCCAAACGCGTCGTGGGCGGGCGCGAGACGATGGCCTTCAACCTCCTGCCCCTGCGATACCGGTGGGCGTACGACCTCTACCGGACGATGAAGGCCAACCACTGGGAGCCGGAGGACATCCCGATGGCCAAGGACATCGAGCAGTGGCGCGACGCCCGCGCCCTGACTGAGGTCGACCGCTGGATCATCCGGATGGGGGTGGGGTACTTCAGTGCCGCCGAGGGGATCGTCGGCGACAACATCATCCACGTCATCCGGGAGCTCGTCACCGCCTCCGAGATCAAGCTCGTCCTCGGCCGTCACGCCCACGAGGAGAACATCCACGCGGACTCGCTCCTCTACATGATCAGCTCGCTCGGCATCAATCCGCATGAGTGCGAGGCGATGTTCGAGGACATCCCCACCATCCGTGAGAAGAACCGCTTCGTCACCGAGACGAGTCACGCGCTCCGGCGTGACCTCGACATGACGGACGTGGCCTGCCTCCAGCTCCTCGCCAAGAACATGTTCGTGTTCGGGCAGTGCATGGAGGGCACGCAGTTCTACGGCCTCTTCGGGATGATCCTGTCCCTGTACCGGCAGGGGAAGCTCATCGGCGTCGGCACCATGTTCCGCTACACGCTGCGGGACGAGTCCAACCACATCGAGCTGCTCCGGAGGCTCCTGGCCGAGCTCATCAACGAGAACCCCCAGATCTGGACGCCCGCCTTCAAGGAGGAGCTGCGCGAGGTGATGCGCGAGGCCGTGCGACTGGAGCACAGCTTCATCCAGGACTGCCTGCCCGTCGAGGGCGTCGGCCTTTCCAGCGCCGACTTCTCCGAGTACATCGACTACATCGCGGACCGTCGCCTGGTGGGTGTCGGCCTCGAGCCGTTCCACGTCGCGCCCCTCGAGAACCCGCTGCCCTGGCTGGCGGAACTGATGGACGTCCGGAAGGAGCAGAACTTCTTCGAGGGACGCGTGACCGAGTACCAGAAGGCGTCGGCGCTCGCCGTCGCGTCGGACGACGAACTGT